>NZ_POUB01000297.1 GCF_003236335.1 Micromonospora deserti | reverse complement strand
CCAGCGCCACGGAAGGAACAGACCATGACCACCCCCCACGGCTACCCCAACCACCACCACGCCGCCCACGGCCCGACGCACGCGCCGGGGTCGCTGCGCTGCCCCGAATGCGGGGAACCCGCCCGGGCCATGCCGCCGCGTGACTGGCCCCTCGACGGGTTCGCCTCGCGCCCGGCCACGTCCCACCACGACGGCACCCCGCTATGCCCGGTGCCCGGCCCGAACGGCTCGCAACCGGCGGACCCGATCGGCGCTCCGGCACGCCTGACCATGTGGCAGGCCGTACGGCAATCGTGGCTCATCCATCCTGATTGGACCGTCACCGATCACCTCGCGTGGCTCGATGGCGAGGGCTACGACACCGGCACCCTGACCGGCGACCCGGCCGAGGTGGTCGGCCGGTGGCTGGCCGAACACCGCCGTACCGCCCCGGTGCCCCGGCCCGCCGATGACCCCCGCGTCTACATGGTTGCCGGGGGCGACATGGTGGCCGTGTTCGACTCGGCGGAAGAGGCCGACATCATGGCCGTGACGATGACCGCCGCGAACCTCGAACCGGTCACCCTGCCCCTGACCGAGGCGCAATGGGAACAGGCGCACGCCGTGTTGCGGTCACAGCTACCGCACGTCACTGTGACTGATGCCCGGTCCACCCGTGCGGCCGGTGCCTCGTGACCGGCCCATCGGCTACCGGCCCGGCCGCCAACCGGCCCGACATCCCGCCCTCGCTGGCCGCGCGTCCTCACGACGCGCGGCGCGGCTTACCCATCCCGCCGGTCAACATCCACCCCGACCCGACCGGCGACGGGTCGCACGTGGACTTCACCACGATCAACACCACCGTCTCGACCCGCCTCGCGGTCGAACGGAGGTGCTCGCTGTGCGGTGAGCCCATGGGCTACTGGGTGGCGTTCCTCGGCGGACCGCGCGCGGCTGAGTTGATGCGCTACGCGGACCCGCCGGGGCACCCCGAGTGCATGACCGCCGCCGCCCTGTCGCTGTGCCCGCATCTGGCGCTCGGTCGGCACCGCCGCGCCCGTGCCGACCGTCCGGGGGCGGGCATCATCCCGCCGGGGTCGCACGGCGACAAACCCGACCGGTACCTGTTGGGCATCACCCGCACCTACCAGACCCGGTTCATCCCCGAACACGGGTTCACCGTGTACCTACCGGCCCCGTTCAAAACCGTCCGCGCGTACCTGTACGGGCCGGACGGGCGGTTACGCCCGGCCACCGACACCCGGTAGGCCGCGCCCGGCGGTGGGCGTCAGATTCGCCGCAGAAACCTTCATCGACTCGAACCGATCATCTTGATCGGCGGATAGAGGTAGGAAACATTGTTTGTGACGGCACGGTCGGGGGTTGCAATCCCCTGACTGTGCCGCCCAACCGAACACCACACGACCGGGAAGGGGTGCCACCGTGGCACACGAACTCGAATCCCTCGCCAACGGCCAAACGGCCTTTGCCTCCGCACGGCTGACTGCCTGGCACCAGCTCGGCACCGTCACCGACGCCTGCATGACCGCCCAGGAGGTCATGAGCAAGGCCTGGCTCGGCGGCTGGGAAGTCCGCAAGATCGCCCTTCAGGGCATCGAGGTCACCGAACGCGGGGTGACGAAGGTCGACTGCCCCGACAAGTACATGACCGTACGCACCAACCCGGCCACCGGCGAGACCGAGTACCTCGGCGTGGTCGGCGAGGACTACTCGGTGGTGCAGAACGAGCAGGTCGCCGAGACCCTCAACCTCCTGGTCGACGCCTCCGGCGCCCACTTCGAGACCGCCGGCTCCATGCGTAAGGGCCGATCGGTGTTCGTCACCATGAAGCTGCCCACCGCGATGCGCATTGCCGGGGTGGACGACATGGACCTGTACCTCGCGGCCACCACCTCGCACGATGGCACCGCCGCACTTCGCCTGGACGCGACCCCGGTACGGATCGTGTGCGCGAACACCCAAGCCCTCGCCTACCAGCGCTCGCGTAGCTCGTACACGTTCCGGCACACCTCGAACGTGACCAGCAAGATCGCCGAGGCGCGGCAGGCCCTCGGGCTGATGTGGAAGGCGTTCGACGCCTTCGAGGCCGAAGCCGAGAAGATGATCAACGAGTCGCTGACCATGGGCGAGTTCGAGAAGATCGTCGCGCAGGTGTGGCCCCTCGCGGACGACGCCTCCGACACGGCGCGCAACAACGCGAAGCAACGCACGAACACGTTGCGGTACTTGATCCGGGACGCGGACACGCAGAAGGCGATCAAGGGCACCCGGTGGGCCGGATACCAGGCCATCACCGAGTACGTCGACCACTTCGCTCCCGCCAAGACCGACCTCGTCCGGGCGAGCCGGGCGCTGACCGGTGCCGGAGCGGACCTCAAGGCCCGCGCGTTCGAGCTGCTGGCGGTCTGAGATGCGCTGGCCATGGTTCCGCCGCAGAAAGAAGACCCAGCGCGGTCCTGCCACCGGGGCGCACAGCGCCACCGGCACGGCGAAAGTCCGTACCGAGCCGGTCGTCGCGCCACCGCCCGCCTCGGTGCCCACCGACTCGGCCGTGATCGCGCTGGCCAACGAGGTGTGCGCCCAGTTCGCGCGGGCTGAGGTCGCCCGCGCGCTGGCCGAACACTCCACCAGCCACGCCGAACACGCCACCCTGACCGAACGCGCCGCCCGATTCGACGCACTCGTCGACGAGCGTTGGCGGGCACTGGTCAAGGCGATCCGCGCGGGACTACCCGGCGCGGCGCAGGTCGAGCGGTTCATGCCGGTCCGGCCGCTGAGCAACGGCCACGTCGAGCTGCACGTGCACGACACCTCGGCCCGCCGCCTCGTCGTGCTGCTCACCGGCGCGCAGGCCCTCGCCGTGGGCGCGCACCTGACCGCCAACGGGGCGATCGTGCTCGACCGAATCGGTCAGAAGCTCGAACCCGGCCTGCCGCACGTGAAGGCCGCACCTCCGTTCGCCCCTACCGGGGTCACCGGTCGGCAGGCCATCCCGGACGGTGCCGCCGGCCCGCCGGTCGCCCGTTCCTGACCGTCGCCCGGTGTGCCGCGCGGTCACGGTCCGACCCGGGATCGCGCGGCACACCGGGCGACGCCCCCTCTGACTCACCACGGAGTATCCGCATGAACCCAGAACGACTGTTCGACCTCGCTGCCGAGTTCGCCCAGGCGACCGGCAACGCCGAACGATTCCACGCCCGGGCGGCCTCCTCCGCCGGAGACGACCACACGGCGCACACGAAGAAGGCGTCGGACTGGCAAGGGATCGCCGCTCGCCGACGCGAGCACCTGCGCGCCGCGCTGCGGGAGGCACTGCGCGGGACGATGACCGCCGTACCGGACACCGAGCTTCCCGTGGCCACCTGGCAGCGAGGCCGCGTCGAGGTCCGCGCCACCACCCTCGACGGCACCCGCGTCGTCCGCGTGCGGGTACACCCCGGCCCAGGCCCTCGCCGCCGGAGCTGCCCTTATCGCCTGCGCCGCCATCACCGACGAGCAGACCGGCGGCACCCTCACCAGCATCCTCCCTGCCTTCCCACCACACCCGGCCACCGGCGACGAGCCGGCCAGCGACGAGGAGAGGCAGGCATGACGAGCGGGATCGACCCGTCGGAGAACACCAACGGCCTCGGCGATGGACAACGCACCGTCAACGGCCAACAGCTCGCGGACGCGCTGGCCCTGCTCGGCCCGGTCGACCCAGCGTGCGCCGAGGCACTGACCCGGCTCAACCTGCGCGTCTACCCCGGCGAGCCCGGAGACCGCACCGCCTACGTGGTGCTCGACGTGCACGGCGTCTCCATCGGCGTCAAACGCCGCGCCAGTGACCTTTACCTGCACGCCGACACCACCGAAACCGACGACCGTCTCATCGCGTTCGAGGTCAACGGCAGCGGCGAACTCGACCACCCCACCAGCTAGCCCTCACCCCTTGAACGGAGTTGTGATGTACCGGTCCCTGGAGTACGGCGACACCGCCCGGGTGATCAAGCCGACCGACCCGGTCGAGTACCGCCTCGGCACCGTCACCGATGTCCGCTATTCCACCCCGCACACCACCCACGCCCGCCGCTACACCCTCCGATTCCCCAACGGCGACGAGCGCACCTACCCGGCCGCGAACGTCAGGCGAGCCACCCGGGCCGACGACCGCGCCGCCCTGGAGGTCGCACTCACCACGGCGGCCGAGGCGGTACGCGACGCCTGCCGCATCGCCCACAACTACGACGCCGACCTCAGCACCGGAACGGCGAGCCTGCTGCGGCGGCTGATCGACCTCGCGAGCCTGCGCCTCGGACTGACCCTCAACCCCGCCAATCCCACCCGGCCGCTCACCCGCAACCAGGACGGAGGCGACCAGTAATGCCACCGCACTCCCCGCACCCCGAGGAATCCGCCCGACTCCCCGAGGCGGCAGCGCTCGACGTGAGCACGGCGCCGGTCCCGGAGTCGCTCTACTGCCGCCGCTGCCGTCGCGCGCTCAACATCCGCTTCAACAACCTGGGCATCATCGTCGAGTACCTGCACGCGGCCGAGCAGCGCGGCCAGCGCAGCGACCACCGCCCCGAGCCCGCACCCATCACCGAGATCTCTGACCCGATCATCGAGTGCGACTTCTGCTCCGCACCCGACGCCGCCTGGATCTACCGGTGCGCCAACCAGATCACCGACGCCCGCCGAGTCACCGCACAGGTCATCGCCGTAGGCGACTACCAGTCTCAGCACCACGCGGCACAGGTACGCCGCACCGACACCGAGCACGCCTTCACCCAGGCGTGGGGCGAAGGCTGGTCGGCCTGCGACGGATGCGCCGACTTCATCGAGGCCCGGGACCTGTATGGGCTGATCGGCCGGGTGGTCGAGTCCCTGCCCGCGAAGCTCACCCGAGGCAAACACCTCATGCGCACCCGGGGCCAGCTCCACGAACGGTACGCCGACGTGTTCGACACCCTTGCCCCCGGACGAGGCCGGATCGCCCCTGGCCACCCGCTCGGCATCTGGACCCACCCGGCGGGGGAGGCACCATGACCGACACCACGGGGCGGCACGGGTGGCCCGCCCTCACTCACGCGAAGGCCCGCCGTCGGATCGGGCCGGTGTGTGGCGCAGCCGACGTGCCGTTGAGCCGCGTTACCGAGGACCCGCACCTCGTCACCTGCCCCGACTGCGAAGGACTGGCCGACATCGACGCCCTCCCCGACGACGCCACAGCAGGCGACCCCTGCGTCATCGAGCTGTTGCGGGAGGCGAAGCGCGGCAACTTCCGCAAGATCGGCGGGGTGGTGGTGGACGCGACCACCGCCGCCGCGATCCTGACCGTCTATGACGCGATCAAACCCGCCACCCAGGCGAAACTCGCCGCACTACCGATACACCTGATGGCGCAGGCGGCGTGGCGGGTGCTGCGTCCGCCGTCGTAACGAGGCGGGTCGGTGGCCGGCGGGCACACCCGAGGGTGCGTGCAAATCCCGACCGGCCACCTCGCCCCGCTGCAGGCCAACCTGCGGACCACACGACCGCTTCTGCCCGAGCCAGGCGTACCGCCGATCCTACGACCGCGCGCCCTGCCCGCCTCGCCTCGACCGCACGGCGCAGGCCACGAAGCACCCGGGGGAGGATGAACGGTGTGGCACGACACGTGATCGACGGACGGCCCGCCCTCGACCGGGCCGGAGTCGCCGCGCACACCGGTGCGGCGTACTCCACGGTCAACCACTGGCATCGCCACCGCGCCCGGTTCGGCTTCCCCGAAGGCTTCTTGCACGACGGGCGGGAGTGGTTCTGGCTCGACGACATCGAGGCATTCCACGCCGCGCACCAGGTCGCGAAGCGCGCCGAGCTGACGAGGGTCGACCGCCGCGGCGACTCTGAAGACCTCATCGGCTCTGGCGCGGCGGCGAGGGTCCTCGGCTACGGCTCGTACCGCAACCTGCCCGACACCCTGCTCGACCGTCCCGACCGCGTCGAGGTGTTACCGGACGGGCGACTGCGCCGACTGTGGTTCCGGCGCACCGTGTGGGCCGTGGCCGATGCCCGTACGGGCCGGCAGTCCACCGGCCGCACCCCCGGCACGACCGGTGCCCGTAAGCCGCACCCGTACGCCGACGACTCCCGGCTTTCCGCCGCCATCGCGCTCCTGACCGAGGCCGACCGCGCCGGGCGTGACCGGCGCGGCCTCGGTGTCGCGCTGGCTCAGCAGCTCGGCATCACTGAGCGCACGGCGCAGCGACTGCTTGCCGCCGCGTACGCGGTAAGCGGTACCTCTTCCGGGCAAACGGCCTGAGTACGACAGGTGCCGCCGAGTCGGGTCAGCCCGGCCTCGGCGGCACCTGTCGTACGAGCGGTTCAGTCTTCGTCGTCGTCCTCGGCGGCAGTCCGAGGCGTCGGAACCTCGATCAGGTAGCGCAGCGCGCCGTTGATGTCGGTGTCTCGGCTGTCGGCGGTGCGCTTCAGCACGTCGTACACATCGTCAGCGACCTCGATCGTACGGAGGCCGGGCGTTCCGTCGGTCATCTGTGATCCCTTCTGGCAGCGTTCGGCGTGGTGCCCGTTCGGGCAGCCGTGCCTATCCACGCCGACCTCGACGGCGCGATCAAGACCACCGCCGGTGCCAGGCCAGGGTTACGACTGCCGGCTCTGTTCGAGGGGGGAACGCCGCCGCTCGCGTTTGCTGTGTGTCACTGCGGGGTGCCGCCCTGAATGGCCGCGTCGGCGGTGTCGGCGGCGCGGAGCAGGGCGGCGGCGAGGGCGCGAGCGTGCTCCGGTGTCAGACTCAGGTGCAGGTCGTCTTCGGTGGGGCCGCTGATCTCGACGTAGGGGCGTTCGAGGTTGGCCGGGTCGGTGCCGATCCAGTCCGGGGCTTTGTCCCAGTACGCGACCCGCACCTGTGTCTCGACCAGGAGGCACGCCTCGTCGTAGGCGTGAACGATGTCGGCCGCGCCTCGGTGCAGGAGCGCTCGGGGTGAGAAAGGGTCCGCGTCGTCGTAGCGGCAGTCGATGCACCAGGGCGGGCAGTGTTGCGGGT
>NZ_POUB01000296.1 GCF_003236335.1 Micromonospora deserti | reverse complement strand
AGATGTGTATAAAGAGACAGGCACTGGGGCGGTGCGACGGGCGGGGGCGCCGGACGTGCGGAGTCCGCTGCCCAACTCACGACAACGATCGGCCATGGAAGCGGTGACGGCGAGTCTACAGTGACCCTCGTCACTGCCGGGGTCCGGCGCGGTGCTCCGCCGCCCGGCGCGCGGGGGCCCCGGCCCGGGTGGGATCATCAGGGGGTGAGCCGCTCCGACACCGTCCGCTTCCGGTACAACCAGGCGATCCTGGTCGCCGCGGTGATCGCATTCTTCGGCGCCCTGCCGCTGGCCGCCGCCCGGTGGTACCTGCTGCCGGTGCTACTCGTGCCGCTGGCCGTGGGGGTGTGGGCCTGGCGGGCCGGCACCGACGCCGACCCCCGCGAGCTGCGCCTGCGAGCGCTTGCCGGGCAGCGGCGGATCGGCTGGGAGCGGGTGGTCGAGCTGGCCACCGACCCGCGTGGCCGGGCGGTGGCCCGACTCGACGACGGGCAGCAGGTGCTACTGCCCGCGGTGCGCGGGACGGATCTGCCGCGGCTGGTCGCGGCCACCGGCCAGACCCTGCCCGGCGCGGCCAGCTGAACGGCCTGGCCGCCGACGCCGGCAGGCCGGGTCAGTAGCCGTCCACCACCGTGTTGACCAGCGGCTCGCCAGCGGCGAACCGCCGGACCTGATCGCCGACCAACCGGTACGCCCTGCGCAACAGTCCGCGGACCGAGCCGGCCACGTGCGGGGTGAGCAGCACGTTGGGCAGCGTCCAGAGCGGATGGTCGGCGGGCAGCGGCTCCGGGTCGGTGACGTCCAGCGCGGCGGAAATCCGGCCGGTACACAGCTCCGCGACCAGCGCCTCGGTCCGGGCCACCGGCCCGCGGGCCGCGTTGACCAGCAGCGCGCCGTCCTTCAGCGCGGCGAGGAACTTCTCGTCGACCAGCCCCCGGGTCTGCTCGGTCAGCGGCACCAGCAGCACCACCACGTCGGCCTCGGGGAGCAGCGCCGGCAGCTCCGCCACGCCGTGCACCTCCTGCGCGGGGCGGGCGGTCCGGGCCACCAGGGTGAAGGTCACCCCGAACGGCGCGAGCCGGGCGCGCACCGCCGCCCCGATCGACCCCGCCCCGACGATGAGCACCCGCTTGCCCGCCAGCTCGTCGGTGGGCGCCACCTCGTCGTACGCCCACTCCCGCCGGGCCTGCGCCCGGATCAGGGTGGGGAAGGCCCGCAGCTGGGACAGGATCGCGGCGACCACCCACTCCGCGGTGGACGGATCGTGCACCCCCCGGGCGTCGCAGAGGGTCACCCCGTCGGGCACCCGGCCGGCCCAGGCGTCCGCCCCGGCGGAGAGCAGTTGCACCACCCGCAGGTTGGGCAGCTCGTGCAGCAGGGCGGTGGCGTTCGGACCGGCCAGGAAGGGCGGCACCCAGAACCGGACGTCGGCCACCGGGGAGGGCAGCCGGGCCGGGTCCTCGACCACCTCGACCCTGACGCCCGAGGGCAGCTCGCCGAGGAGCGCCCTGCCGGCCTCGTGCGGGATCCATACCTTCACGCCCGCCGACGATAGGCGACCCGCGCCCCGGTGACCGAACCGGTCCCGTGGGACCCCGGATCGACGCCTCGGCGGGCTACCCTGGGCCGGATGAGCGCCCGTCCTCCATATCCCCGCACCCGCCGCCTCCGGGCGGCTCTCGCGGCGTCCTGCGCGACGCTGCTGGCCACCACCGGTTGCAGTTTCGGCGCACCAGAACCGGACCGGGCCGGCGAGCCACCGAGCTTTCCCACCCCGTCGGCCACGGCGGCGCCGGGCGGGGCCGGCCAGGAGGTGGTCACCACCGTGCTGGCCACGGGGCTGCGGGTGCCGTGGGGGATCGCCTTCCTGCCCGACGGCGGCGCCCTGGTCACCGAACGGGACAGCGGGCGGATCCTGAAGGTCGGGCCGGAGTCCGGGCCGGACGGGCTGCGGGTCACCCCGGTGCAGACCGTCTCCGACGTGGTGGCGGGCGGCGAGGGCGGGCTGATGGGCATCGCCGTCTCGCCGACGTACGAGCGGGACCGGCAGGTCTTCGTCTACTACACCGCCGAGCGCGACAACCGGATCGCCCGGCTGGAGCTGGGCGGGCAGCCGACCCCGATCCTCACCGGCATCCCCAAGGCGGGCATCCACAACGGCGGCGGTCTGGCGTTCGGGCCCGACGGGCAGCTCTACGCCAGCACCGGTGACGCCGGTGACCGGCCCCAGTCGCAGGACGTCAAGCGGCTCGGCGGCAAGATCCTGCGGATCACCCGGGACGGCAAGCCGGCCCCGGGCAACCCGTACCCCGACTCCCCCGTCTGGTCGCTCGGGCACCGCAACGTGCAGGGCCTCGCCTGGGACGCCGGCAAGCGGATGTACGCCGTCGAGTTCGGCCAGAACACCTGGGACGAGATCAACCAGATCACCAAGGGGCGCAACTACGGGTGGCCGCAGGTGGAGGGGCGCGGCGACGACAACCGGTTCGTCAACCCGATCACCCAGTGGCCGACCTCGGACGCCTCCTGCTCCGGGCTGACCGCGGCCGACCGGCTGCTGTTCACCGCCTGCCTGCGCGGCAAGCGGCTCTGGCTGGTCGAGCTGACCGACACCGGCACCGTCCTCGGTCAGCCCCGGGAGTTGCTGACCGGGCGGTACGGCCGGCTGCGGGCGGTGGCGACCGCCCCGGACGGTTCGCTCTGGGTGAGCACCTCCAACCACGACGGGCGGGGCGACCCGGCGCCGGAGGACGACCGGCTGCTGCGCCTGGTCTTCGCCGGCGGCGGCGCCGGGCGGAGCTGACCGGGCGGCGGCGATGCCGTCCCGGCCGGCGTGTGCGCCGCCCGTCCCGTTGGTAAGCCCGTCCCGTGGGTAACAGTGGTCACGGGACACGCCACCGGCACTCAGGTTTGTCAAGATCCCCGACGGGGGAGGGCAGAATTTCAGCATGGACGGGCAGGAGAACGAGCAGCGCGGGGTGGAGGGCGAGGAGCGCCCGGCGACCGCTCGTCGCCGGGGTCTCGCCCTCGGCCGGCGCGGCGCCGGCCGGACGGGCCGCCGACGCGGACTCCGGGCGGTGGGAATGACGCTGGCGGTCCTGGTCGTCACCCTGGCCGGCGTGGTGATCGGCGTGCTCGCCGGCGCCCGGGTGAGCACCGACATCGGGCCGTTCCAGGCGGATCTGACGCTCGCCCCGGCGACCACCGGGAGCACCACGGTCGACATCCCGCCGCTGGGCGCACTGCTGCTGGACAGCCACGATGGCCCGACCCACCTGACGGTGGAACTGGGTGCGCTGGACCAGGGCCGCACCGAGGCGCTGCTGGACGACCCGGCAAGCATCAGCCGGGCGAGCCAGACGGCGGTCGAGGACGTCCGCGAGGGCGTGATGCGGCTCGGGCTGCGGACCGTCGCCTCCGCGGTGCTGGTCACCCTACTGCTCGCCGCGCTGGTCTTCCGCGACACCCGCCGGACGGCCTGGGCCGGCACGCTGGCGCTGCTGGTCACCGCGGGCAGCCTCGGCACCGCCGCGGCCACCATGCGGCCGCAGGCGATCGAGGAGCCCCGCTACGAGGGGCTGCTGGTCAACGCGCCGGCGATCGTCGGTGACGCCCGCCGGATCGCCAACGACTACACCCGCTACGCCGAGCAGCTACAGCGCCTCGTCGGCAACGTCAGCCAGCTCTACACCACCGTGTCCTCCCTGCCCGTGTACGAGCCGGCAGCCGACACCACCCGGGTGCTGCACGTCTCGGACATGCACCTGAACCCGGCCGGCTGGCAGCTGATCCGCACGGTGGTCGAGCAGTTCGGCATCGACGTGGTGATCGACACCGGGGACATCACCGACTGGGGCAGCGAGCCGGAGGCCTCCTACGTCGGCTCGATCGGGCTGCTGAAGAAGCCGTACGTCTACATCCGGGGCAACCACGACTCGGGGCGGACGGCGGCGGCGGTGGCCCGCCAGCCGAACGCGATCGTGTTGAGCAACTCGACCACCACGGTCGCCGGGCTCACGATCGCCGGCATCGGCGATCCGCGCTTCACCCCGGACAAGAGCACCTCGCCGGCCGGCAGCGGCCTCACCAAGCAGGTGGCCGACCAGCTCATCGACACCGGCGAACAGCTCGCCGCGACGGTACGCAGCTCGCCGCGGCCGGTGAACATCGCGATGGTGCACGACCCGGCCTCGGCGGGCCCGCTCTCCGGTACCTGCCCGCTGGTGCTCGCCGGGCACACCCACCACCGGCAGGTGTCGAAGCTGCCGCAGCAGCCGGGCCAGATGCCGACCCAGCTGATGGTGCAGGGCTCCACCGGCGGCGCTGGGCTGCGCGGCCTGGAGGGCGAGAAGCCCACGCCACTGTCGATGAGCGTGCTCTACTTCGACGAGGACAAGCTGCTCCAGGCGTACGACGACATCACCGTCGGTGGCACCGGGCAGGCCCAGGTGAACCTGGAGCGGCACGTGGTGGAGGACCCGAAGGCGGGCCCGTCCGTCCCGGTCACCCCCACCCCGACCCGCTGACCCGGCCGGTCGGATCAGCGCAGGGCGAGGGCGGCCAGGGCGGCGTTGACGATGCTGCCGGGCAGCAGGTCGTGCAGCTCGTACAGCTCGGGCACACTGCCGGACTGGCCGAACTCGTCCACCCCGAGCGGCACCGCCGGGGCGCCCAGCGCCGACCCGAGCCAGGCCATCGCGTGCGAGGCGGCGTCGTGCACGGTGACCACCGGCACCCGGTCGGCGAAGGCCGAGCGGAGCGCCCCGGGCACGCTGGGCACGGTGGCCGTCCGGACGCCCTGGCGCAGGGTGCGCTGCCAGGCCCGGTAGAGCCGGTCCAGCGAGGTGACGTCGACGACGTGCGCGGCGATGCCCTCCTCGGCCAGCTCCGCCGCCGCGGCCAGCACCTCGGGCAGCACCGCACCCGAGGCCGCCAGCTGCACCACCGGCGCGTCCGCCAGGTGCGGGTGCGCCTGGTGGGCGTCGACCAGCCGGTACGCCCCGGCGACCACCTGCCGGCGCAGCACCGCGTCGCCGAGCCGGTCCCGGGCCGCCGCGAAGGGCGCCTGGTCGATCGGGCGGGTGCTCAGCCGGAAGTAGTACGCACCGTCCTCCGCGGGCGCGGCGGTCGCCGACGGGGCCGGACCGCCGGCGATCTGGCCGAGCGCGTCGCAGAGCAGCCAGTCCAGGGCGGAGGCGTACGCGGGCTCGACGAAGGTCACCCCGGGCAGCTCCAGGCCCACCGAGGCGGTGATGGTCGACTGGTGCGCGCCGCCCTCCGGGGCGAGGGTGATGCCCGACGGCGTGCCGGCGACCACGAACCGCGAGCCGGAGTAGGTGCCGTAGAGGAAGGCGTCCAGGCCGCGCAGCACGAACGGGTCGTAGACCGTGCCGACCGGCAGCAACGGCTGGGCCGACAGGTCCCAGGACAGGCCGAGCTGACCGAGCAGCAGGAACAGGTTCATCTCCGAGATGCCCAGCTCGATGTGCTGGCCGGCCGGACTCTCGGTCCAGCGCAGCATCCGGTCCTCAGACCAGGAGCGCTGCTGCGTCGGGGCGAACACGCCGGTCTTGTTGATGAACCCGGCGAGGTTGGTGGAGGTGGCCACGTCCGGCGCGGTGGTGACCAGGTACCGGCCGACCTGGCCGTCCCGGGCCAGTTCCACCAGCACCCGGCCGAAGACCTCCTGGGTGGAGATCGGCTTGGTGGCGCGTACCCGGGTGGATTCCGGGACGGTGACCCGCAGCGCCCGCTCGCGGGGCGCGCGGGACAGCGCCTCGCGACGCTCGCCGGTCCTGATCCCGGCCGGCGACGCCGGGTCGAGGCGGTCCCACTCGGTCTCGGCGGTGAGGCCGTACGCGGCCCGCAGCTCGTCGACCTGCTCGGTGGTGAGCAGCGCCGAGTGGTTGCGGGGGTTGCCGGCGATGGGCAGCCCCCACCCCTTCACCGTGTACGCGAACACCACGCTGGGCCGGTCGGTGACCGCGTCGCACCGGGCGTACGCGTCGAGCAGCGCCGCCATGTCGTGCCCGCCCAGGTCGGTGACGAGTGGGCCCAACTCGTCGTCGGGGATGTCCGCGACGAACTCGGCCACCCCGGCCGGCGCCCCGTCGAGGAACTGTTTGCGCAGCGCCGGCCCGGTCAGGCCGAACAGCGACTGGTACTGCTCGTTCGGCATCGCGTCGATCCAGTCGCGCAGCCGCTCACCCCCCGGCCGGGCGTACGCCTCGGCGAGCCGGCGGCCGTACTTGACCTCGACCACGTGCCAGCCGGCGGCCTCGAACTGGCCCCGCCACTGGTTGATCCGCACCCCGGGGACGACCCGGTCCAGCGACTGCCGGTTGAAGTCGACCAGCCACATCACGTTGCCCAGCCCTGTGGTGGCCGGATCGGCGACCGCCTCCCAGATGTTCCCCTCGTCCAGCTCGGCGTCGCCGATCAGGGCGACGAACCGGGAATGCGGGCGCACCCCGAAGTGCGCGTCGACGTAGCGCCTGGTCGCCGCGGCGAACAGCGGTGCCGCCGCGCCCAGCCCCACCGAGCCGGTGGAGAAGTCCACGCCGTCCGGGTCCTTGGTGCGCGACGGGTACGACTGGAGACCACCGCGGGCCCGCAGCCTCGTCAGGTAGGAGCGGTCCAGGTTGCCCAGCAGGTACTGGATGGCGTGGAACACCGGCGAGGCGTGCGGCTTGACCGCCACCCGGTCCTCGGCGTCGAGGTGCGCGAACCACAGCGCGGTCATCGCGGTGACCAGCGAGGCACTGGACGCCTGGTGCCCGCCGACCTTCACCCCGTCCCCGGTGTTCCGGTCGTGGTTGGCCGCGTCGACGATCCGGGTGGCGAGCCAGAGCACCCGCCGCTGGATCTCGTCGAGGACATCGAGGTCGTGCTGGTTCACGGTGGCTCCATCCAGGCGTCCCCGTTGACGCCTTGGCGAGGGGTGCGACCCCGGTCGGTTGATCATGAGGTTGGCGGCAGCCTGAAGATCGATCACTGCCGCCAACCTCATGATCAACGTGGGCCGGCGGGGGTGGGGGG
>NZ_POUB01000295.1 GCF_003236335.1 Micromonospora deserti | reverse complement strand
CGCCGGGGGCGGGACGGGGCCCCGCCCGGATCAGGAACTGGTGATGGTGACGTTGTCCACAGCCGCCTCGACCAGGCTGGCGCCCGAGGCGTCCGCCGCCTCGACGAGAATCCGCACCGACTGCCCGGCGTACGGGGTGAGGTTCAGGGTCGACACCTGCCAGGCGGCGTCCCGGTCGGTCGCCGCGCCGGCCTGGGTGAGCAGGGCGGTGGTGCCGCCGTTGTGCACCAGGCTGACCCGGAGGTAGTCCGCGGAGGACGAGTTCGAGCCGTGGGCCAGGTACCAGGCCAGCGACAGGGTCAGGGTGCCGGTCGACGGCAGGGTCACCGCCGGGGACCGGGCGCTGGTCACCCCACCGTCGATGTCGTGGGCACCCGCCCCGGTGCCGGCGAGCCGGCCGGTGACCAGGTCGTTGCTGCCGGCGTACGGGGTGAGCTGCTTGGCCCCGCTGGAGTTGGTCGCCTCGGCGGCGCCCCGCTCCCACATCCCGGTGGTCGCGGTGTCGGTGCCGTTCGGGTTGGTCGTCCAGCCGGTCGCTGTCTCGAAGGTGTCGGACCAGACCGTGGTGCCGCCACCGGCGCCGCAGTACTGCGCCTGCTTGCCGATCGCCCGGTACGGGCAGTCGGCGTACTCGCTGAGGATCAGCACCGCCTCCCGGTTACGGGAGGTCTGCTGGGGGATCACCTCGTCGGGCGGGTAGAAGCCGCCACCGGTGGCCGAGCCCGGGTACAGCTCGAAGGTGTACGCCCAGATGTCGTGCACCCCCCACATCCAGTCGATGCTGTCGCCGTCGGTGATGTAGAGGTCACTGGACTGCTGCGGGGTGAACCCGTTGGTGGCCGCCATCTGCTGGCCGATGGTGGCGAAGGTGTTGTACTCGTCGGCGGTCATCCCGGTGGTGGTGTTGCTGTAGGTGTAGCCGAACGGCCAGAGCACCAGCTCCGAGTAGGTGTGGAAGTCGATGTTGGCCTTGATCTGCTGCGTGCCGCCGACCACCCGGCTGTTGACGAAGTCGCGCAGCGCCCGGGTCTCCGGCGCGGAGAAGGCCGACGGGCCGCGGTAGGTGTCCGACGACGTGAAGCCGGACGAGCCGCCGCAGCAGCCCCACTGGTAGGACCAGTTGCGGTTCAGGTCGGTGCCGACGTACGACGAGCCGCTGTTGGGCTGCCGGTTCTTGCGCCAGGACCGGTACGAGCCGGTGGCGATGTCGTACTCGCTGCCGTCCGGGTTGACCGTCGGCACGATCCACAGTTCCCGGGTGTTGACGATGTTGGTCACCCGGGAATCGGTGCCGTAACTGTCGGTGAAGAGGTTGAGCAGGTAGATGGCCATCTCGACGGTCAGGTGCTCGCGCGCGTGCTGCTGCGCGTTGAACAGGACCTCCGGCTCGCTCTCGTCCGTGCCGACGTTGTCGGAGATCTTCACCGCCATCAGGTCGCGGCCCTCGTGCGACGTCCCGATGCTGATCTTGCGCGCGATGGCGGGGTGGTCGGCGACCACCTTGTTCACCACGGCGGTCAGCTCGGCGTAGTCGTGGTAGTTCGAGTCGGCCGGCGGGAAGGCGTAGGTGCCGACGTCGCCGGCGGTGTTGCCCCGGTCGGTGGGCAGCGCGGCGACCGGCTCCAGCCGGAAGCCGAGCCGGGTGATCGCGGTCGCCTCGGCGCGGGTGGCAGAGACGTGCAGCACCCCGTGTTCGGAATAGTCGATCGAGGCGCCGGTGGCGGCGACCGCGCTGCGGTCGGCCAGTGTGCGCGGACCAAGCACCCGGTACGGCACGGTGGCCGGCTCGGCGGAGCGGTCCGGGGCCGACCGGGCGGATACCGGCCCGGCGGCGACGGCGAGCAGGCCGAGCCCGGCGGCGACCACGAGCGCCAGGTGGCGGCGGAAGGCGAGGGTGCGGAAGGCCATGGAAACCTCCTCGGAGGGCGGGAGATCCCGCACGGTGGAGGACACTCCACCACCGATCACATGGTCATATCAATATTCGTCACTGTTTTGCCCATGCCAGCCGGATCCTCACACCGGCAAGGATTTTCCATTCGTCGACCTATAGCGAAAGTTCCCTCCGAGCGCGAGACTGACCGGCAACGATCCGCCCGTACCCCGCGGAGGACCCATGACCGGACCACGCCTGCGCACGGCCGCCCTCGCTGCCGCCACCGCGCTCACCCTGCTCGGCACGACGACACCCGCCGGCGCCGCCACGCCGGTCGCGGCGGCCACCCGACCAGTGGTCCACGACGAACAGATCACCTTCCAGGACTGGTCGCGGTACCCCGACTGGCGGCAGGGCAACCACGCCGGCACCCGGGCGGTACCCGGCGCCCGACCGGGCCTCACCCTGGCCCGGCCGCTCGGCACCACCGACTACGCCGACCCGCACACCGGCCGGACCAGGAGCTGGGAGTACGCCACCTGGACCTCCCAGGTCACCCGGGTCGGATTCGACGCCACCGAGCTGATCGCGTCCTGGAACGCGGACACCCCGGCCGGCACCTGGATCCAGGTCGAGATGCAGGGCACGTACAACACCGGCGGCCAGACCCCGTGGTACGTCATGGGGCGGTGGGCCGAGGGAGACGCCGACATCAAGCGGACCAGCGTGAACCGGCAGGGCGACCCCTGGTCGACCATCTGGACCGACACCTTCAGCATCGACGACGCCGCGGCCGGAGTGCTGCTGCGGGCCTACCAGCTGCGGCTCACCCTCTACCGCGCCCCCGGCCAGCGGGCCGCGCCGGTGGTCCACACGCTGGGCGCGATGAGCTCGACCGTGCCGGACCGGTTCACCGTCGAACCCAGCGCCGGCGGGATCGCCTGGGGCGTGGAGCTGCCGGTGCCCCGCTACTCGCAGAACGTCCACACCGGCCACTACCCCGAGTACGACGGCGGCGGACAGGCCTGGTGCTCCCCCACCTCCACCACGATGGTGATCGAGTACTGGGGCCGGCGGGCGTCCGAGGAGGACACCGCCTGGGTGGACCCGACCTACCCCGACCCGACGGTCAACCACGCCGCCCGGATGGTCTACGACTACACCTACGACGGCGCCGGCAACTGGCCGTTCAACACCGCGTACGCCGCCAGCTTCCCCGGCCTGGAGGCGCGGGTCACCCGGCTGCACTCACTGGACGAGCTGGAGCGCTTCATCGCCGCCGGCATCCCGGTGGTGACCAGCCAGTCCTTCCTGGCCAGTGAGCTGGACGGGGCGGGTTACGGCACCTCGGGGCACCTGTTCGTGGTGGTCGGCTTCACCGCCGACGGCGACGTCATCGTCAACGACCCCGCCTCGTCCAGCAACGACGTGGTGCGCAACGTCTACCCGCGGGAGCAGTTCGAGCAGATCTGGCTACGGACCAAGCGGATCAACGCCAACGGCCGGGTGTCCGGCGGCTCCGGCGGCGTCGTCTACCTGATCAAGCCCGAACGCCTCCCCTGGCCCCACGTCCCCGGCTCCACCAACTGGTGACCCGCCCCGGGCCCACCCTCGGGCCCGGCCCGAGGTTGTTGATCAGGAGGTCTGCGTCCTCCCGGGTCCGCCCGGTGGCGCAGACCTCCTGATCACCGCGTCGGGTCGGGGTTGTCGTCGGGCCGCTGCTCATCGTCGCCGGCGAGGGCGGAGCGCAGGCGCTCCCGGTCGGCGCGGCGGCGCTCGGCGGCGGCGGCCATCTCCTCGGCCATCTCGTCCCGCCAGCCCCTGAGCAGGAAGAAGGAGAGCGCGGCGGAGAAGGCCAACGCCAGCATCAGCTTCAGGAAGATGTTCATGTCGATCGGCCAGAGGGCCGCCACCACGACGACGAACAGCCCGATCCGGCCCAGCGTGTACTTGACCGCCGCGCTCACGTTCCCACTCCGTTCTCCGCCGCCGGGCGATCCGGCGGAAGCCTCAGCCCGTCCGCCGGGCCAGCCAGCGGACGCCGTGGAACCAGACCACCGCGTACCCGAGGGTGAAGGCCGCCGCCCCCAGCCCCCCGGAGAGCAGGGACGGCAGGCCGGCGGCCAGACCGGCCACCACGAGCCCGGCGACCACCGAAACCGCGCCGGCCACCAGCGCCGCCACCACCCGCGCGGCGCCGAACTCCCAGGCCCGGAAGTCCTCCCAGTAGAGCCACGCCGGCAGGATCACCGCGAGCCAGCCGTTGGCCCGGCCGAACTCGCCGGCGCCGAACGAGGCGAACGCCCAGTCGAAGAGCAGCACCGCGAACAGGCCGACGACCAGCCCGGCCAGGCTCACCCCGAGCAGGTCGCCCAGGGTGACGACGCGCCCCTCGGCGTCGCGCCGGGGGAAGCCGCTCTGCTGCTCGGTCATGGCCCTACGAGGGTACGCGCCGGTCAGGCCCAGACCTGCTGCGGCTCGGCGCGGCGCTCGGCCAGCGTCGGCGCCGCGTCGTACTCACGGACCACCTCGTAGCGGGTGTTGCGCTCGACCGGTCGGAAACCGGCGTCCCAGATCAGGTGCAGCAGGTCGTCCCGGTGCATGGTGTTCGGAGTGCCGTACGCGTCGGCGTCGTGCGTGATCTTGTACTCGACGACCGAGCCGTCCAGGTCGTCCACGCCGAAGTTGAGCGACAGCTGGGCCACCGAGAGCCCGTGCATCACCCAGAAGCACTTCACGTGCGGGACGTTGTCGAAGAGCAGCCGGGAGACGGCGAAGGTCTTCAACGACTCGGCGGGGGACGCCATCGTGGTCCGCGCCTGGATCCGGTTACGGATCTTGCCGTCCGCCGAGTCGACGAAGTCGTGCTGGTAGCGCAGCGGGATGAAGACCAGGAAACCGCCGGTCTCGTCCTGCAGTTCGCGCAGCCGCAGCACGTGGTCGACCCGGTGCCGGGGCTCCTCGATGTGCCCGTACAGCATGGTCGACGGCGTCTTCATGCCCTTGCTGTGCGCCAGCCGGTGGATCCGCGACCAGTCCTCCCAGTGGCAGGCGTGGTCCACGATGTGCTGGCGGACCTCCCAGTCGAAGATCTCCGCGCCACCGCCGGTCAGCGACTCCAGGCCGGCGTCCATCAACTCGTCGAGGATCTGGTCGGCGCCCAGACCGCTGATCTTCTCGAACCACTGCACCTCGGTGGCGGTGAACGCCTTGAGCTTGACCTTCGGCAGCGCCGCCTTCAGCTCGCGCAGCACCTTCGGGTAGTAGCGCCAGGGCAGCGTCGGATGCAGGCCGTTGACGATGTGCAGCTCCGTGAGCTGCTCGTCCTCCATCTCCTTGGCCTTGCGGACGGCCTCGTCGATCCGCATCGTGTAGGCGTCCTTCTCACCCGGCTTGCGCTGGAACGAGCAGTACGCGCACGAGGCGGAACAGACGTTGGTCAGGTTCAGGTGCCGGTTGACGTTGAACATCACCCGGTCGCCGTTGAGCTCGGTGCGCCGGTGGTGCGCGAGCCGCCCCAGCCAGGCCAGGTCGTCGCTGTCGTAGAGGGCGATGCCGTCCTCCCGGGTCAGCCGCTCGCCGGCGTACACCTTCGCTTCGAGCTCACGCTTGAGTCCGGCGTCCATCGAAAGCCACGTCCCTTCCACCTGCGGTCCCGATCGAGCCTACGTCGGCCGTCCGACCCCCCGGCAGCACGGTCCGCCCCGACGACCCACGCACCCAACTCTCAGCCTGCTGTTACCTGACGACGCATCGACATGGCTGGCTCGGTGCGGTAAGACAGGGTGGGGCGCGACACACACTGGTAGCGTCCTCCCGGCCGCGCCCACCACCGCGGCACAGCAGCACCGGACGGGGAGCGGAATGGTCGACAGCGGGCACGGGCGATGGCAGCGACGACGGAGCCCGGTGATCTCGCCGGTGCTTCGCCCGATGCTCTGGTCCGCCCTGCTCGGCGCCGTCGCCGCCGCGGCCCTGGCCACCCCCGCGTACGCCGATCCGGCGCTGCCCACCAGCGTTCCGGACAGCGGCGTCCGGCCAAGCACGATCGGCACCCTGGTGCTGCCCGGCGGCGCGCCCGCGGTCGGCGGCCCGGGTGTCGGCGGCGCCCCCGTGGCCAACCTCGGCACCGGTCCACTCGCCGCCCAGATCTACGCCTTGGAGGCGCGGGTCGGGCAGCTCGGCGATCAGTTACTGCTGCTGCGGCAGAAGCGCGCCGAGGCCGAGACCCAGCTGGTCACCGCCGAGCGGGATCTCGGGCTCGCCCGGGACGCGCTGGCCCGCGCGCAGGAGGGCGCCGATGCGGCCGCCGCGGGCGCGCTGAAGGAGGCCGCGGCACTGCCGCCCGGCGACTTCGCCGACGACATCCAGGGGCTCAGCCGGCTCCAGCGGATCACCCGCGGCGAGAAGGTCGAGGGCGTCACCACCGCCGCGGCCGGCGAGCTGTCCCGGGCCAGCACCGGCGAGCAGGTGGCCTACCAGGCGCTGGTGGCGGCCGAGGCGCGGCTGAAGGGCGCCCGCGATGAGTACGCCGCCGGCGAGAAGGCCCTGCGCGACGAAGAGGCGAAGCTGGTCAAGCTCCGCCGGGACAACACCGCCCAGCTCATCGAGATCGAGCGCCAACAGGAGGCCGCCGAGCAGCGCCTCGGCGCCGGCTACCTCGGCAACGAGACCGCCAACGGGCTGGCCGCGCACCCCCGCGCGCTGGCCGCGGTCGCGTACGCCAAGGCCCAGCTCGGCGACCCCTACCTGTGGGCCGCCGAAGGGCCGGACAGGTTCGACTGCTCCGGCCTGATGTGGGCCGCCTACCGGTCGAAGGGCGCCGACTACTTCGACCTGCCCCGGGTCTCCCGTGACCAGTACTACGCCACCCGATCCCGGACCGTGGCGCGCACGGCACTGCTCCCGGGCGACCTGCTCTTCTTCGCCTCGGGCACCAGCTGGACGACCATCCACCACGTCGGGATGTACGTCGGCGGCGGGAAGATGATCCACGCGCCGACCACCGGCGACGTGGTCAAGATCTCGACGGTGCGGTGGTCCCGGCTCTACGCGGCCACCCGGGTGGTCGGGGCGGTGCCCGCGCCCGGGCCACCGCCACCCGCTGCTGCTGGCCGCCGGAGAGCTGATGCGGCATCCGGTCGCCGTACCCGGCCAGCCCGACCAGGGTGAGCACCTCCTCGACCCGGTCGCCCCGGCGGGCGGCCCG
>NZ_POUB01000294.1 GCF_003236335.1 Micromonospora deserti | reverse complement strand
GAGTGGAAGCGTCCGTGGGGGTGGGACCGGATGCCGGAGGACCAGATCGTTGCCGCAGCCGGGCCGGCCGTGCGGGAGCCGGCCGGTCCGCCCCTGCTGGCGTCCCGGCTCAGCGCGCCCGCACCGCCGGAGCCGCTTGTCCTCCGGCCCCGCCTGCTCGCCGCGCTCGACGAGGGGACCGGCGGACCGGTCACCCTGGTCTCCGCGCCGGCGGGGTGGGGCAAGACCACCCTGCTGGCGTCCTGGTTCCGGGCCGCGGCCGAGGCCGGGCGGGACCCGGTGGGCGGCGGCGCGGCGACCGCCGCGGCCGAGGGTCCCCGGGTCACCGCCGCGGCGACCGCCCCGCCCGGTGACTTCGGGGCGGCCGGGGAGACCGGGGCCGTGAGGCCGGAGCGCCCGCGGTTGGCCTGGGTGTCGGTGGAGGCCGGCGACGACGGGGACCGACTCTGGTCCTACCTGGCGGCGGCGCTGCGCGCGGCCACCGACCCGACCGACGGCCCGCCGGTGCCCGACCGGTCGCCCCGGCCCGACCAGCTGGAGGTGCTGGCCGCCGGGCTCGCCGCCCGGGAACGGCCGGTGCTGCTGGTCCTGGACGACCTGCACCGGATCACCGACCCGGCCGCGCTGACCGGCCTGGAGTTCCTGCTACGGCACGCCGAGCAGCGGCTGCGCCTGGTGGTCGGCGCGCGCGCCGGGCTGCCGCTGGCCGTGCACCGGCTGCGGCTGGCCGGGGAGCTGACCGAGGTCGGCCCGGATCAGCTGGCCTTCTCCGGCGACGAGGTGGCCGACCTGCTGGCCGCGCACGGCGTGATCCTGCCGGCGGCGGGGGTGCGCCGGCTGCGGGAGCGCACCGGCGGCTGGCCCGCGGCGGTGCGGATCGCCGCACTGGCGCTGCGCGGGCAGCCCGACCCGGCCCGCTGGGTGGAGCAGTTCGACGGCGACCATCCGGACGTCGCGGGCTACCTGCGCGAGGAGGTGCTCGCCGGGCTGGACCCGGACACCCGGGAGGTGCTGCGCCGCTCCGCCGTCGCCAACGCGGTCTGCGCCGGGCTCGCCGACGCGCTGACCGGCCGCGCCGACGCTGGGCAGGCGCTGGCCGGGCTGGCCGGCGACGATGGCCTGCTGCGCCGGGACGACAGCCGGCCACCCTGGTACCGCTGCCACCCGCTGCTGGCCGACCTGCTGCACGCCGAATTGGGCCGGCTACCCGCCGACGAGCTGCGGGAGCTGCACCTGCGGGCGGCCGGCTGGTACGCCGACAACGGCCGGCCGGTCGACGCGCTGCGGCACGCGCTGGCCGGCGGGGACTGGGACCGGGCCACCGCGTTGTTCGTCGCCCGCTGGCCGGAGCTGGCCCCGTACGACCGGGACGCCCCGGCGGAGCCGGCGCCCGCACCCCCGCCGCCGGAGGCGGTGCGGCGCGACCCGGAGCTCGGCCTCGCCTGCGCCGCCGAACGGGCCCACGCCGGCGACGGCGGCGCCGCCGCCGAGTACCTGCGGGCCGCCGCCGACACCGCCCGGTCCCTGCCGGCGCCGCGCCGGGACCGTTTCCTGCGGCTGCTCACCGCGCTGGAGCTCACCCTGGCCCGGTTGGCCGGCGATCCCGAGGCGGTACGCGCCGCCGCCGGCCGGCTGCTCGCCACCCGGCCGGCCGCGCCGGCGCCCGCCGAGCCCCGGGGCGCCGCCATCGAGGACGCCGACGTGCGGGCTGTCGCCGGCACGGCGCTCGGCCTGCTCGACCTGGCCGACGGCGACCTGCGGGCCGCCGGGGTCGCCTTCGCCGGTGCGTTGGCCGCGGCGCGCGAGGCGGGACGGTCGCGTACCGAACTGGTCTGCGCCAGCCGGGCGGCGCTGCTGCACGCGGTGCGCGGCGGGCTGCGGACGGCCGAGGACCTGGCCCGGGCCGCGCTGGCCCTGCCGCACTGCCAGGGCTGGTCCTGCCGGGTGGACTGCGGGCACGCCTACCTGGCGCTGGCCGTGGTGGCGCTGCACCGGGACCAGCCCGAGGAGGCGGAGGCGAACCTCGGGCTCGCCGGGCCGGCGACCGGGGAGGCCGCCGTCGGGGCGGTGGCGGCGTGGTGCCGGGCGTACCTGCTGCGGGACGCCGGGGACCTGGCCGGCGGGCACCGGGTGCTGGCCGAGGCCCGAAAGCGGCTCGGCGACCGGCCCCGGGCCGGGGAGCTGACGTCCTGGCTGGTCGCCGTCGAGGCGGACCTGCGGGGCGCCCGGGGCGACCTGGACAGCGCCCGGGACCTGCTCACCGACCGGATCCGCGCCGCTTCGGGGTCGGTGGAGTCGCTGGCCGTGGCGCTGGCCCGGGTGGAGCTGCGCGCTGACGACCCGCGCGCGGCCGGGTACGCCCTGCCGGACTGGGAGGCGCCGGAGGCGACCGACTGGCCACTGCCGGTACGCCTCGACGCCGCCGTCCTCGACGCGGTGCTGGCCCGGCGCGCGGGCGACGACCGGCGGGCGGGGCGGCTGCTGGAGCGGGCCCTGGACCTGTCCGGGCCGGACGGGTTCCGCCGGGTGTTCACCCGCGCCGAGCCGGGGGTACGCGACCTGCTCGCCGCCCACCTCGACGCTGGCACCGCGCACTGGCCGACGGTCAGCGACCTGGTGCGGGGCGCCGACGAACCGGCCGAGCGGGGCCCGGCCGAACCGCCGGCGCCCACGCTGGACGAGCCGCTGACCGAGCGGGAGCTGACGATCCTGCGCTACCTGCAGAGCATCCTGTCCAACGTGGAGATCGCCAGTGAGCTGTCCCTGTCGGTCAACACCGTCAAGACCCACGTGCGCAACATCTACCGCAAGCTCGACGCCACCCGCCGGCGCGAGGCCGTCCGCCGCGCCCGGGAACTCCGCCTGATCTGACCGTGAGCCGCCGCCGGGACGCCCCACCGAGTCGATCAAGTGCTCCTGCCGGCGCAAAACTCTTGGTCAACACGGCTGGAGGTCAGGGGTTGGCGGCGGCGTCGACGGCCGCCAGCAAGTCGGCCAGGTCGTAGCCGGCGTCGTGGCGGACGCCGTTGACGAAGAGCGTCGGGGTGGCGTCGACCCCGCTGCGGATCCCGCCGACGAAGTCCCGGCGTACCCGGTCGCCGTGCGCCTGCCGGGCCACCTCCGCGCCGACCTCGTCGGCCGGCAGTCCCAGCTGCTCGACGCCGAGGGACAGGTGCACCGGGTCGAGCTGGTCCTGGTGCTCGTAGAGCCAGTCGTGCATCGCCCAGAACCGCCCGCGCCGCCCGGCCGCCTCGGCCGCCGCCGCGGCGTTCTCCGCGTACGGGTGCAGGTTGGCGATGGGGAAGTGCCGGTAGACCAGCCGGACCGTGTCGGCCCGTTGCCGGAGCAGTTCGGCCAGGTTGCGGTACGCGGCGCCGCAGAACCGGCACTGGAAGTCGGCGTACTCGACGATCGTGACCGGCGCGTCCACCGGCCCGCGGACGTGGTCGACCTCGGTCACCGGGGCCCGCAGCCGGGCGGTGACCTGGAGCGGCGTGGTCATCCGGCCGTCACCCGCCGATCGGTGCCGAGGCGACCCCGCCGGTGCGCGGTGGGCACCACCGCGCGGCGACGCGCACCCGGTCCGGTCCGCCGCCGCCGCGACAGGGCCGGCACGGTGGGCCCGGGTGTGCCACGCCCGGGTCGGATCAGCCCGTTCGGATCAGTCATGACTCCCAGACTCGTCCCGGCGCGGGTGAGGGCGGGTCACCCCGCCGGGGTGGTTCGCCGGCCCACCGGGCGCGCCGCCACCGCGCTCGGCCGACGTCCTCGCCCTGCCGGTCAGCGCAGCACCGGGGCGACCGCGATGCGGTTCTGCACCTCCCGGATGCCCGGCGCGGACCAGACGACCCGCTCCACCTCGGCCCGCTCCGGCATGGAATGGACCAGCCCGCTGAGCACCACGGTGTCGCCGTGCACCCGGACGGTGATCCGCTCCGCCTCGGTGGCCCGGTTGCGGGCCAGCGCCTCGACGATCCGGCCGGCCAGCACGTGCCCGTCCGGCCGGGTGGTGGGTCGCACGGTGATCCCGTTGCTGACCCCGCGTACGCCGGTCAGCCGGGTGACCGCGCGTTCGGCGGCCCGGCGCTGGTACTCCCACTCCACCTCGCCGTGCAGGGTGACCCAGCCGCGCGAGACGGTCACGTCGAGCTGCTCGATCGGGACGAACGCGTCCCACTCCAGCGCGTGCCCCACCGCGGCGGCGATGTCGGGGTCGGCCCGCTCGGCCCCGGTGCCCAGCTGCACCGTCAGGTCGTTCGCGACCGCCCGGACCCGGGCGACCCGGTGCGCCGCCCGCTCGGCGGCCCACTTCCTGGCGTAGCTGTCCACCCGGCCGGTCAGCGTGACCACGCCCTCGGAGACGGTGACGCCGATGTCGTGCGGTTGTACGTGCGGCTCCCAGGTCAGCTCGTCCAGGACGGCCGACTGGATGTCCTGGTCGCTGCGGGTGATCGTCGCGATGGACATGTTCACTCCTCCCCGGATGACTACGGTCGGCGCGGCGCTCCGCCTCGTCCGGCGCGGAGTTCCGCCCGGACCGATCCTGCCGCCGCCGCGGGTGAGGCCCCCTCACCCGCAATGGGCGACCGCCGGCCGGAGTCCGAGACTGGGAGCGCTTCCAGGACGGGGCGGGGATCGGTTAGGGTAAGCGCGTTCCTCGGGTGCGGGAGCCGTCGCGCCGATCGCCGGAGCCAGGGCAGCTCCGGCGCGATCCGCACGTCGCTCGTCCCGGGCGTGGGCGTACACCCGCCGTCCGCCCGGGCCTCATCCCCCGAGAGGAACCGCAGATGCGGAAGAGTTTCGTCGGCGCGGTCGTGTCCGCGCTGGCCGCCGCCGCGGCCGTGGTCGCGGTGCCGTTCACCGCCGCCGGAGCGCCGGCCACCGAGGCGTACGCCTGGAAGAACGTCCGGATCGACGGCGGTGGCTTCGTACCCGGCATCGTCTTCAACCCGACCGAGAAGAACCTGATCTACGCCCGTACCGACATCGGCGGGATGTACCGCTGGGAGCAGGCCAGCCAGTCGTGGACGCCGCTGCTGGACTGGGTCGGCGCCGACCGGTGGGGCTGGAACGGCGTGGTCAGCGTCGCCACCGACCCGGTGCAGACCAACCGGGTGTACGCGGCCGTCGGCATGTACACCAATGACTGGGACCCGAACAACGGCGCGATCCTGCGCTCGGCCGACAAGGGCGCCACCTGGCAGGCCACCGAGCTGCCGTTCAAGAACGGCGGCAACATGCCGGGCCGGGGCATGGGGGAGCGGCTCGCCGTCGACCCGAACCGGAACAGCATCCTGTACTACGGTGCCGAGGGCGGCAACGGCCTGTGGCGCAGCACCGACTTCGGGGCGACCTGGGCCCGGGTGACCAACTTCCCCAACGTCGGCAACTATCGGGCCGACCCCAGTGACCCGAACGGCTACAACGGCCAGAACCAGGGCCTGACCTGGGTCAGCTTCGACTCCAGCACCGGCACGCCCGGCACCGCGACGCGGACCATCTACGTGGGGGTGGCGGACAAGGAGAACCCGGTCTACCGGAGCACCGACGGCGGCGCCACCTGGGAGCGGATCGCCGGTCAGCCGACCGGCTACCTGGCGCACAAGGGCGTGGTCGACCCGGTCGGCGGCTTCCTGTACATCGCCACCAGCGATACCGGCGGGCCGTACGACGGCGGCAAGGGCGACGTCTGGAAGTTCAACCGGGCCACCGGCGCCTGGACCCGGATCAGCCCGGTCCCGTCCACCAGCGACGACGCGTACTTCGGCTACAGCGGACTCACCATCGACCGGCAGAAGCCGAACACGCTGATGGTGGCCAGCCAGATCTCCTGGTGGCCGGACGCGATCTTCTGGCGCAGCACCGACGGGGGCGCCACCTGGACCCGGATCTGGGAGTTCACCAGCTATCCGAACAAGTCCAGGCGCTACACCATGGACGTCAGCTCGGTGCCGTGGCTGACCTTCGGTGGCAACCCGGCGCCGCCGGAGGAGACCCCGAAGCTCGGTTGGATGAACGAGTCGGTCGAGATCGACCCGCACGACTCCAACCGGTTCCTGTACGGCACCGGCGCCACCATCTACGGCAGCACCGACCTGACCAGATGGGACACCGGCGGCCAGATCACCATCAAGCCGATGGTCAAGGGCCTGGAGGAGACAGCGGTGCTCGACCTGGTCAGCCCGCCCTCCGGGGCGCCGCTGGTCAGCGCGCTGGGCGACATCGGCGGCTTCCGGCACACCGATTTGGACGCCGTACCGTCGATGATGTTCACCCAGCCCGGCTTCACCAGCACCACCAGCCTGGACTACGCCGAGACGAAGCCGTCGGTCATGGTCCGCGCGGGCAACTTCGCCGACGCCGACCGGCCGAACGACAGTCACGTCGCGTTCTCCACCGACGGCGGGGCGAACTGGTTCCAGGGCACCGAGCCGTCCGGCGTCAACAGCGGCGGCACGGTCGCCGCGTCCGCCGACGGCAGCCGGTTCGTCTGGGCGCCCGGCGACGCCGGCCAGCCGGTGGTCCGCTCGGTCGGCTTCGGCAATTCGTGGACCGCGTCCACCGGCATTCCGGCCAACGCCGTCATCGAGTCCGACCGGGTCGACCCGAACCGGTTCTACGGCTTCAGCGGCGGCCGGCTCTACGTCAGCACCAACGGTGGGGCCAGCTTCGCCGCCTCGGCCGCCACCGGCCTGCCCAGCACCGGCACCGTCAAGTTCAAGGCGGTGCCCGGCCGGGAGGGCGAGCTCTGGCTGGCCGGCGAGGGCGGGTTGTGGCGCTCCACCGACTCCGGGGCCAGCTTCACCAAACTGCCCGGCGTGAGCACCGCGGGCAACGTCGGGTTCGGCAAGGCCGCGCCCGGCCGGACGTACCCGGCGCTGTTCCTCTTCGGCACCGTCGACGGCCAGCACGGCGTCTTCCGCTCCGACGACACCGGCGCCAGCTGGGTGCGGATCAACGACGACCGCCACCAGTACGGCAACGCGGGGGAGGCGCTCACCGGCGATCCCCGGGTGTACGGCCGGGTCTACCTCGGCACCAACGGCCGGGGCATCCTGGTGGCCGACCGGCTGGGCGGCACCCCGACCCCGACCCCGAC
>NZ_POUB01000293.1 GCF_003236335.1 Micromonospora deserti | reverse complement strand
GGTGGCAGCGGTGCGGGCGTGGGATGCGCAGGCGGGCGTGGTCGTGCTGCCGAGTGGGGCTGCGGTGCGGGGACGCCGGATCGGCGACGCGGTGACCCCCGCCGACTTCGCTCTGCTGTTGGCGCCCGGGCCGGTGCCGGCCTGGCCGTACCGGCGGATCCGCTGGCCGGACTTCAGGATCCCGGTGGACCGGGCTGACGCGCTGGACGCGCTGCGCGAGGCGCTGCGGCGGGCCCACGACGGCGAGCGGGTGGAGGTCGCCTGCCGCGGCGGCACCGGACGCACCGGTACGGCCCTGGCGGCGCTCGCGATTCTCGACGGGCTGCCGCCCGAGCGGGCGGTGCGGTGGGTCCGTACGACCTACCGGCCGCGGGCGGTGGAGACGCCCTGGCAGAAGCGCTGGCTGCGTCGACTCCGGTAAGCCGGCGGCCCGACCCGGCAGGCCGCCACCGTGCCGCCGCTGTGCCGCTGGCTGCGCCGGCTGACAGCCGGGCCGGCGAGGGTGAACAGCCGGGCCGGGACGCCGGACTGCTTGACCGAGGTGACGCGGTGGTGGCCCCGGTGCGGAGCCACCACCGCGGTCCGTCAGCGGCCGACGTATTCGCGCAGGTGGCGGGCGGTCAGCGTCTCGCCGTGGGCGACCAGCTCGGCGGGCGTGCCGGTGAACACGATCCGGCCGCCGTCGTGCCCGGCACCGGGGCCGAGGTCGATCAACCAGTCGGCGTGCGCCATCACCGCCTGGTGGTGCTCGATGACGATGACCGTGTTGCCCGCGTCAACGAGCCGGTCCAGCAGGGCGAGCAACTGGTCCACGTCGGCCAGGTGCAGGCCGGTGGTCGGCTCGTCCAGCACGTACGTGCTGGTCTTCTCGGCCATGTGGATGGCGAGCTTGAGCCGCTGCCGTTCGCCGCCGGAGAGCGTGGTGAGCGGCTGCCCCAGGGTGAGGTAGCTCAGCCCGACGTCGGCCAGCCGGTCGAGGATCACCCGGGCCGGCCCGCTGGGGAAGAAGTCCCGGGCCTCGGTGACCGACATGCCGAGCACCTCGCTGATGTTCTTGCCGCGCAACCGGTAGGTGAGCACCTCGGGGGTGAAACGGCGGCCCTCGCACTGCTCGCACACTGTCGCGACGCCGGCCATCATGGCCAGGTCGGTGTAGACGAGCCCGATGCCCTTGCAGGTCGGGCAGGCGCCCTCGGAGTTCGCGCTGAACAGGGCGGCCTTGACCCCGTTGGCCTTGGCGAACGCCGTGCGGACCGGGTCGAGCAGGCCGGTGTAGGTGGCCGGGTTGCTGCGCCGGGAACCGCGGATCGGGGACTGGTCGACGACGACCACCCCGTCGCGGCGGTGCAGCGAGCCGTGGATCAGTGAGCTCTTGCCGGAGCCGGCCACGCCGGTCACGACGGTCAGCACCCCGAGCGGGATGTCGACGCTGACGTCACGCAGGTTGTGCAGGTCGGCGTTGCGGATCGGCAGGTGGCCGGCCGGCCGGCGGACCTGGTCGCGTAGGCGGGCGCGGTGGTCGAGGTGCCGGCCGGTCAGGGTGTCGGAGCGGCGCAGTCCGGGGACGTCGCCGGTGTAGCAGACCCGGCCGCCGGCCGTGCCGGCCCCCGGCCCGAGGTCGACCACGTGGTCGGCGATCGCGATGGTCTCCGGTTTGTGCTCGACCACCAGCACGGTGTTGCCCTTGTCCCGCAGGCGCAGCAGCAGGCCGTTCATCCGGGCGATGTCGTGCGGGTGCAGGCCGACGGTGGGCTCGTCGAAGACGTACGTGACGTCGGAGAGCGGGGAGCCGAGGTGCCGGACCATCTTCACCCGCTGCGCCTCGCCGCCGGAGAGGGTGGCGGACTCCCGGTCCAGGCTGAGGTAGCCCAGCCCGATCTCGACCAGCGAGTCCAGCAGGTCACGCAGGTTGGCCACGAGCGGGGCCACCGACGGGTCGTCGATGTCGCGGACGAACTTGGCCAGGTCGCTGATCTGCATCGCCGCGCATTCGGCGATGGTGCGCCCGGCGATCCGGGAGGACAGGGCCGCCTCGTTGAGCCGGGCGCCGCCGCAGGCGGCGCAGGTGGTGAAGGTGACCGCCCGGTCGACGAACGCGCGGATGTGCGGCTGCATCGACTCGCGGTCCTTGGCCAGGTACAGCCGCCGGACCTTGACGATCAGGCCCTCGTACGTCCAGTTGTTGCTACCCATCTTGATCTTCGTGGCCGGCTTGTGGAGGAAGTCCTGCCACTGCTGCGGCGTGTAGTCCTGGAGCTTGACGTCGGGGTCGAACAGACCCGAGTTGACGATGGTCTGCCAGTACCACGAGTCGACGGCGAAGTTGGGCACCGTGATCGCGCCGTCGTTGAGCGAGCGTTCGACGTCGACCATCTCGTTGACGTCGAGGTCGGAGACCCGGCCCAGGCCCTCACAGGCCGGACACATGCCCTCGGCGAGGTTGAAGCTGAACGCGCCGGCGCCGCCGACGTGCGGGGAGCCGAGCCGGCTGAACACGATGCGCAGCATCGCGTACGCGTCGGTGGCGGTGCCCACCGTCGAGCGGGAGTTGGCGCCCATCCGCTCCTGGTCGACGACGATCGCCGGGGTCAGGTTGCGCAGCGAGTCCACGTCGGGCCGGGAGAGGCTCGGCATGAACGACTGGAGGAAGGCGCTGTAGGTCTCGTTGATCAGCCGCTGCGACTCCGCGGCGATGGTCCCGAAGACGAGGGAGGACTTGCCGGACCCGGACACCCCGGTGAAGACGGTCAACCGGCGCTTGGGGATGTCGACGGAGACGGAGGCGAGATTGTTCTCCCGGGCCCCGCGTACCTCGATCATGTCGTGGCTGTCGGCGGCGGACCGTGTTGGCTGCTGCATGCGGACCCTTCACGAGATCATCGGCGGGACGACACCCGCCGGAGTTTCTGCTTACCGGCCTGGCCGCCTTCAATGATCTCATTGATCTGCGTGTGGAGGCTTTCACGCCGCTCGACGGCGACGTCCGCCGGAAAGAACTCGAGAAGTCTCAAACGACGTCGAAGCGTTAGGCTGACCCGGTGGCGGCCCGACGACAAGCCGCGGGTGGTCGACGCGCCGACGGCCAGGGCGCGGGTGGTCAGCGCGGGCAGCGCAGCGGCCGGCTGCGCGCGGTCGACGTCGCCGCGACCGTGGGCATCTCCGTGCAGCAGGTCCGCAACTACGTCGACCTGGCCGTGCTCCCGCCGGTCCAGCGCACCCCCGCCGGGTACCGGATCTTCACCGAGGCGCACGTCCGGGCGCTCGCCGTGGCGCGGCGGATGGCCGAGGGGCACGGCTGGGCGCGTACCCGGGAAATCATGGCTGCGGTGCACCGGGGCGACCTGCCGGCGGCGCTGGCGGCGCTCGACGGCGGCCATGCCGAGCTGGACCGGGAACGGGCCGACATCCGTCGCGTGCTCGGCGCGTTCGAGACCGTCGTGACCAGCCCGGCCGTCGCCGTGCCGGCGCCGCGCCACGGCGCGCGCGTCGGCGCGGTCGCCCGGCTGGTCGGCGTCCGTACGTCGCAGGTGCGCCTGTGGGAGGCACGCGGGCTGCTCCGGCCGGCGCGCGAGCGGGGCACCGGTTACCGGGTGTACGACGAGGCCGAACTGCGCGCCGCGCAGGTGGTCGCGCTGTTGCGGCGGGGCGCCTACCCGTACGACATCATCGCGGCCGTGCTGGACGAGATGCGCACGACCGGCAGCGCCCAGCGGGTCCGGGCGGAGTTGGCCAAGCGGGAGCAGGAGCTGCACCGGCGCAGCCTGCGCCGGCTGCGCGCCTCGGCGGCGCTGCACGACTACCTGCGCTACCGGGAGACGGCCGGGCAGCGGTGACCGGACGCTCCCCGGAGCGGCACCCCGGCTGGTGGCCCGTTCTGGGCGTGGGCCTGGCCCGGGCGCCGGCCTGTCCCGGCGCCGGTCTGTCCCGGGCGGCGGCCCGTCCCCGGCGGCGGCGAGCCGGGCGCGGTCGGTTCAGCGCAGCACCAGCAGGTCCAGATGGTCCACCACCGGGCCGCTGGCGGTCGGGGTCGCGGCGCGCAGCCTGGCCATGCCGGCGTCGTAGTCGCCGTCGCTGATCAGCCGCAGCGGAGTGTGCGCCCGCCGGTCGAGCCGTTCGACGTACTCGGCGAGCGACGTCGCGGTGGTCTGCGCGACCGCCTCGACGCTGCTCACGGTGAAACCGGCCGCGGCGAAGGCCGAGCGCACCCGGGCCAGATCGGGGTACGTCTCGAGGACCCGCACCGCCGCCGGGAACCAGTGGAACAGGGCGATCCGCTGGTGCCGGCCGGGGAACGGCGAGCGGATCAGCACCGGCGCGCCCGGCCGGAGCACCCGGCGCAGCTCCCGGGCCGCCGTATCGAGGTCGGCGAGGTGGTGGACCATGGTGGACAGCCAGGCGGCGTCCACGCAGGAGTCGCGCAGCGGCAGGGCGACGCCGTCCCCGGCGAGCAGCGGCCGGTGGTTGGCCAGGGCCCGCATCGCCCCGGCCGGCTCGACTCCGATCACCCGCACCCGGAACCAGTCGGTGAACGCGGACGCCCAGGCGCCGGTCCCGGCGCCGAGGTCGAGCACGGTCGTCCCGGCCCGCGGCCGCAGGTGCTGCTGCACCGCGTGCCGCCAGCGGTCCAGGCCGGCCCAGGGCAGCTCGCGGGTGGCGGCGAAGGCCGCCGCTGCGGTGTCGTCGTAGGAGACCAGAGCCACGCCATCACCTCGCCACCGTCGCCGGGAGGTCCGGGCGATCGTTCCCCGGTTCTAGTCGGAGGGTGACGCGGCGGGCAACGCCTTGTGAGCAACTCCGCACCCGGTGCCGCCCTGGCGCGTCGTCACCTCAGGTCGTCGGCTACCTCCCGACAACCGCCGGTTCAAGTCGGGCTGAAGCCCGGTCAGCTGCGATGATGACGCATCACGGTCGACGGAGGAACGCATGGAACCGGAGAGCCAAGGGCAGGCCGGGCCAGGGCCGGGCGCCGGCTCACGTCCATCGCCGACCACCTCCACGGCCCTGGCCCTGCTGTTCATCGCGGCCGGGCGGGCCGTCCAGCGCCGCGTCGAGGCCGCCCTGGCCGAGCACGGGCTCACCCTGCGGCACGTCGGCGCACTCGGTTACCTGGCCGCCAACCCCCACCTCTCCTACAGCGACCTGGGCCGGCGGGCCGGGGTCACCGCGCAGAGCATGCACGCCACGGTCAACCGGCTCGAGGAGCTGGGCGCGGTAATCCGCCACCACGGCGGGCACGGTCGCCCGGCCCGGCTGGAGGTCACCGGCCACGGGCGGCGGTTGCTGGCCCGGGCGGGCGAGATCGCCGCCGCCGTCGACGGCGAGCTGCTCGGTGAGCTGACCAGCGAGCGCCGGGCCGAACTCGCCCGGCTGCTGCTCGGCGTGGCCGACATCGGCCGGCCCGGCCCGGCGCCCGGGTAGCCCGCCGTGGTCTGCGCCGCCGCCCGGCCGGTCGTGACCACGGCCGGGCCGCCGAGCGCCACCGTCAGTAGCAACGCCAGATGCCGGCGGGAAACCGAGACGCCCCGCTCGGAGGCCGGCGCGACCCGTTCACCCGCCGCGACGGCGCGCAGCCGGCGTCGATCGCCCGGAACGCCGACGTCCTGCGGCCGGACTCGGACTGGCCCGGGCTCGCCGTACCAACACGGTGGGGTATCCCGGCTCGTTGGTGCCGTTTCCGGCACTAGCCGCGGCAGCCGCGGACGGTCAACTCACCCCGCGGCACCGATCTTGCCGATTAGGGTGACGGCATGAGACCTCGCCTGCTGGCGGCCACGGCGACCGCCGTCCTGCTGCCCGCCGGTGTGCTCGTCCCGTCGGCGGCTGGCTCCGCCCCGTCCTCCCGGCCCGGCCGGGCGGCCGTGGCGGGCGTGCCGGTCGGCCACACCGGTGAAGCGGCCGCCGTTCCGGCGGTGCCGTGCCCGCGGAGGCCCGCGCCGAAGGTGTCCCGTCCGCCGCGACCCTCGCCACCGCCCTCGCGCGCCGAGGAGCGGGCGGTGGGCGGTCCCGCGCTGGCCACCGCCGGCCTGGTGGTCCCGGCCGGGGTCCGGCGCCCGCCCGAGGTCACCGCGACCTCCTGGCTGGTGGCCGACCTGGACACCGGTCAGGTGTTGGGCGGCTGCGGCCCGCACGAGTACGCCACCCCGGCCAGCGTGCAGAAGCTCCTGCTGGCGGCGACCATGCTGCCCCGGCTGGATCCGAAGCAGGTCGTCACGGTGACCGCGGAGGACATGGACATCGAACCCGGGTCCTCCGCGGTCGGCCTGGTCGCCGGCGGCCGTTACTCGGTGGAGACGGTCTGGTTGGGGCTGCTGCTCCAGTCCGGCAACGAGGCCGCCAACCTGCTGGCCCGCCTCGGCGGTGGCGCCGACGGGGCGGCCGGCGGGGTGCGGGCGATGAACGAGCAGGCACGTCGGCTCGGCGCGTTGCAGACCCACGCGGTGACCCCGTCCGGGCTGGACGGGCCGGGGCAGTTCACCAGCGCCTACGACCTGGCGCTGATCGCCCGGGCCTGCTTCGCTGACCCGGCCTTCCGCCGGTACGCGCGCACCGAGCGCACCCGGATCCCGGCCCAGCCGGCGCGGCGGACCAAGGGCTTCGAGATCCAGAACGATAACCAGCTCATCTACCGGTACCCGGGGGCGCTCGGCGGCAAGACCGGCTTCACCGACCTGGCCCGGCACACCTACGTCGGCGCGGCCCAGCGTGGTGGGCGGCGACTGGTGGTCACCCTGCTCGGTGCCGAGCCGCGGCCGGCCCGGGGCTGGGAACAGGGAACGGCGCTGCTCGACTGGGGTTTCTCCCTGCCCCGGGACGTGTCCGTCGGCCGGCTGATCGAGCCGGGCGAGCTGGACGCCTCGCCGCCCGCGCTGGCCGCCACCGTCGCCGCCCGTCCGGCCGCGGCCAGCGGCCCGGTGGGCGACGGGCTGGCCGGCTGGTGGCCGGTCGCCGCGGCGGCGGGTGGGGTGACCCTGTTGGTGGCGGCGCTGCTCTGGCGTCGTCGGGCCGCGTGGCGCCGCGTTCGCTGACCCGCCCGCCCGGTCGGGGCGGATCGACAACAGGGAATCACTTCCATAGACTTCGGTCTCTCTGGCGCCACGAGTCCCAGGAGGACCAGACGTGTCGAGCGAACCCAGACCGCAGCCCGTGCCACCCCCTCCGGCGGCAC
>NZ_POUB01000292.1 GCF_003236335.1 Micromonospora deserti | reverse complement strand
AGCGTGGCCGGCGCGGCGGCCGGGGTGGGCGGCGCCGCGGGCGGCGCGGCCGGGGCGGCGACCACGACGGTGCCGGCGCGCCCGCGCCCGGCGACCTGGCCGTCCTCGACCAGTCGCTGGTACGCCTCGACGACCACGCCCCGGGAGACGCCGAGATCGACGGCGAGCACCCGGGTGGCGGGCAGTCGACCGCCGACGGGGAGCCGGCCGTCGGCGATGGCGTGGCGCAGCTTCCCGGCCAGCCAGTCGGCCCGGCCGCCGGGTGGGGCCTCGGCGATGTCGAGGTGCAGGAAGTCCGACCCGGCCGTTATGGACCTCTCGGGTGCCTGTGGTTTGGCCCTGCTCATCGGACCATCATGGCAGCAGAGTGGGAGGCGACACCACGAGGAGGACCGCCGTGACCATCGCCTTCCTGGTGACCACCCTGGTCGTGGTCGCCACCCCGGGCGCCGGGGTGCTGTTCACCCTGTCCGCCGGGCTGAGCCGGGGGCGGCGGGCCAGTCTGGTCGCCGCCGTCGGCTGCACACTGGGCACCGTGCCGCACCTGGCGGCGGCGGTGACCGGGCTGGCCGCGCTGCTGAACTCCAGCGCGCTCGCCTTCCACCTGCTGAAGTACCTCGGGGTGGCGTACCTGCTCTACCTGGCCTGGGCGACCCTGCGTGACCGCGACGCGATCGCCGTCGACGCGGACCCCGCGCCCCGGTCGGCGGCCCGGGTGATCACCACGGCGGTGTTGATGAACCTGCTCAACCCGAAGCTGACAATCTTCTTCGTGGCGTTCCTGCCGCAGTTCGTGCACCCCGGTGCGCCGGACGCGCTGCCCCGGATGCTCGGGCTCAGCGCGGTGTTCATGCTGGCCACCCTGGTCGTCTTCGCAGGTTACGGTCTCTGCGCCGCCGCCGTACGCCGGCACGTGCTCGACCGGCCGCGGATCACCGCCTGGCTGCGCCGGGGCTTCGCCGGCTCGTTCGTCGCGCTCGGGCTGCTGCTGGCCCGCGCCGAGGCATGAGAGGACCGCACATGTACTTCCAGCACGCACCGCAGGTCTGGGCCGCACACCCCGGGCTGGTCGCCGGCCTGCTGTACGCCGAGGGCGTCGACGGCAAGCCCCGCGCCGACCTGCCGCTGGCCGACCTGCACGCGGCGGCCCGGGAGCGGCTGGCCGCCGGCACCGAGGCGAGCTTCCCGGAGATCCAGGCGTGGCGACGGGCGTTCGCCCGGATGGGGCTGGCCCCGACGAAGTACCGTTGCGCGTCGGAGTCGCTGCTGCGCCGGCTGCGCACCGAGGATGCCCTGCCCGAGGTGCACCCGCTGGTCGACCTGGGCAACGCGATCTCCGCCGCGTACGCCGTCCCGGTGGGGATCCTCGACGTGACCCGCATCGGCGACGGCATCGAGGTACGGCCGGCCCGGGGCGACGAGCGGTACCTCACCTTCGGCGGCGCCGAGGAGCACCCCGACCCCGGCGAGGTGATCTTCGCCGACCCGCGGGGGCGGGCCCACGCCCGGCGCTGGACCAACCGGCAGAGTGGCTGGTCGTCGGTCCGCGACGACACCGCCACCATCCTGGTGGTGGTGGAGGCGATGCACGACTCCGCGTCGGAGGACGTGCCGCGCCTGCTCGCGGCGCTCGCCGGTGAGCTGCGCCGGGGCTGGGGAGTGTCGTCGCGGTGGGCGCTGCTGACGCCGGCCGCGCCCCGCTTCGAGTTCTGAGCGCGGCCGGTGGGTCGCCATGACTCTGTCGGACCGGGCGGGCACACTCGGGGGCATGAAGAAACCGAAGGTCGTCTCTGCCGAGGAGTGGCAGCAGGCCCGCGACGAGCTGCTGAAGGCCGAGAAGGAGCTCACCCGCGCGCAGGACGCGCTGGCCGCGCAGCGCCGCCGGTTGCCGATGGTCCGGTTCGCCACCGACTACGTCTTCGACACACCCGCCGGCCCGAAGACCCTGCTCGACCTCTTCGACGGGCGAGACCAGCTCGTGGTCTACCAGTTCATGGACAACGGCCCCGACCACTACTGCCCGGGCTGCACCTACCTGACCGACAGCGTGCCGGTGACCGGGCTGGCCCGGCTGGCCGAGCGCGGCGTGACCTGGGTGACGGTGTCCAACATGCCGCTGGCGCAGATCGAGGCGTACAAGGCGCAGCGGGGCTGGACGCTGCCGTTCGTGTCGTCGCACGGCACGTCGTTCTCGGCGGACTGCGGGGCCGGGCGGGGGTTCATGCTCAGCGTGTTCCTCCGCGACGGTGACCAGGTGTGGCGGACGTACAACACCACCGCCCGGGGCGTCGACCGGCTGGTCTTCGTCAACAGCATCCTCGACCTCACCCCGTACGGCCGGCAGGAGGACTGGGAGGATTCCCCGCCCGGCTGGCCGCAGCACCCCACGTACGGCTGAGGCGCTAGTCATGCCCTGGCCGCCGGCGACAGCACCGCGGCGGCCTCGGCGGACGCCCGGTTGAGGCTGGTGGCCCGCCGGATGGGCGAGACCAGCAGGCAGCGGGCCCGGAGCAGCAGAACGCTGCCGGCGACGGCGATCGCGCCGGCCGGGGTGCGGCGCCGGATCCGGTGCGACCGTCAGGCGGCGTCGCCGGGGGCGAGGTGGCGGTAGCCGGGCACGGTCTCGGCGAACCAGCCGTTGACACTGGCCAGGCCGCGGCCGTTGAGCTGGGCGTCGTGGATCGGGAAGACCCGGGCGGCGCCGACCGTACGGGCGAAGTCGATCGCCTCGGTCAGCTTCAACCAGGACGCCTGCGCCGGGACCAGCAGCGTCTCCACCGGCCGATCCGGCCGGTGGAGCGAGTCGCCCGGGTGGTAGACCGCGTCGGCGACCAGGTAGCCGAGGTTGACGCAGTCGGGTTGGCCGCCGTGGATGGTGGCGTGCCGGCCGCCGAGCGCGGTCACGTCGAGGCCGGCGGCGGTGAAGCGCTGCCCGGCACCGACCCGGGTCACCGGCAGCGGGGCCAGGTCGGGCAGCTCGGCGCCCTCGGGTGCGTAGACCGGCACGCCCAGGCCGGCCAGGCGCAGCACGTCGACGTGGTCGGCGTGCTCGTGGGTGACCAGCACGGCGTCCGCGCCGGCCAGGGCGCGGGGTTCGCTCCAGGTGCCCGGGTCGATGACCAGCACCCCGCCGTCATGCTCCAGCCGTACGCAGGAGTGGGTGAACTTGGTGATCAGCACCCGCTCGACGGTACGCCGGTGGCCGGACCGGCGGGTGCCCGGCGGCGGCTCGGCGGTCGCGGAGAGCGCCGCGTTCGCACAGACGGGGCAGCTCGACAGCGCCGCCGGTAGCACAAGGGACAGGGTCGGTCAGCGGTGCTGGGCGTGGGTTCCGTGCCGGGGTGGGCGGCCGGGCGACTGGCCCGGTTCCACCACCACGAACTGACCCATCATGCCGGCGTCCTCGTGGTAGAGCAGGTGGCAGTGGTACATGTACGGCACGTCCGGGTCGCTGTGGTCGGTGAAGCGCAGGGCGATCCGGATCGGCCGCTGCGGCGCCAGGTACACGGTGTCCTTCCAGCCGCTCAGCGCCGGTGGTGGGGCCGCGCCACCGACCGAGAGCACCTGGAACTGCACGTCGTGCACGTGGAAATTGTGCGGGGTGCCGTCGCGGTTGACCACCTCCCACACCTCGGTGGTGTCCCGGGTGACGGCGAAGTCGATCCGGTCCATCTCCATCGACCGGTCGTTGATGTCCCGGCCCGAGAAACTCAACGTCCGGGTCGCCGCGGCGGCGGCCGGGTCGAGCCGGTCGAGCGGCACCAACGCGTCCGGCACCGCGGGCGAGGCGGCGAGGGTACGCGCGGCACGCAGCTCCAGCACGTCGAACCGGTCGGCGCCCCCGGCGAACCGGTCGGCCAGCGCCCCGACGCCCAGCTCGGGCGCGGTGCTGCGCAGGGTCACCCGCTCCCCCGGCCGGACGTCCACCACGATCTCGGCCCGCTCGCCGGGCGAGAGCTGCACCCGGTTCACCCGGGCGGTCCGGGGCAGCAGCCCGCCGTCGGTGCCGATCAGCGCGAACGGCCGGTCGTCCGCCAGCCCGAAGTTGTAGGTGCGGGCGGTGGAGCCGTTGAGCAGCCGCAGCCGCACGCGTTCGGTGCGCACGTCGAGGTAGGGCCCGACGGTGCCGTTGACCAGCAGGGTGTCCCCGAGCACCCCGATGCCGGCGAACACGTTCCGGGTCACCTTGAACTCCCCGCTGCGGGAGAAGTTGCGGTCCTGCACGATCACCGGAAAGTCGTCGACGCCGTAGCGGCGGGGCAGCGGCAGGGCCGCCTCGCGGTCGTCGTCGAGGATGAACATGCCGGCGAGCCCCCGGTAGACGTGCTCCTCGGTCTGCCCGTGCGGGTGCGGGTGGTACCAGAGGGTGGCGGCGGGCTGATCCACCGTCCAGGTGGGCGACCAGGTGGCGCCGGGGCGGATCGTCTGGTGCGGGCCGCCGTCCATCCGGGCCGGCAGGTGCATGCCGTGCCAGTGCACGCTGGTCTCCTCGGCGAGCCGGTTCACCACGTTCACCACCACCTGCTCGCCGCGCCTGGCCCGCAGCGTCGGCCCGAGGAAGTCGCCGTCGAACCCTGCGGTGCGGGTGATGCGGCCATCGCCGTGGAAGTCACGCCGGCCGTCGCGGGCCAGCAGGTCGAACACCCGCCGCCCCCGGTCGTCGACCCGTGAGTCGGCGAGGGGCGGCACGGCCAGCGGGCGGACGAAGTCGACCGCGCCCACGGTGTCGGTGCCGCCGCGGGCGAGCGCCCAGCCGGCGACGGCGGCACCGCCGCAGCAGAGCACGAGCACGACGGCGAGCACGCTGACGAGGACGCGGACGAGGGGTCGTCGGGGGGCGGTCACGGTGGTACCTCCAGCAGAGTCGGTACCTGTAGCGTGACTTCATATGCGGGCGGCGGCGAGTGGATCGGGCCGGTTTCCGGGGCCGCTCCGGGATGCCCCTGACCCCGTGGTGCGGCGTGGTACGGGGCACCCGCAGGGGCGGACCGGGCCCGGACGGCGGGAGCCATCCGGGCTTGGTGCGGTGGCGCCTACCGGCCGACCCGGGACTCCCCGGCCGCCGTCACGATCGCGTCCTGCTCGGCGGCGTCCAGCACGCCAGCGTCAACGAGGTCGCCGGTGACCGAGGCGACGTGCGCGACGAACGCACCGTGGCGGTCCCAGTGCGCCTCGTCGCGGATCAGGTCGTTGACCGTGCAGCCGTCCTCCGCGTACCGGTTCGGCACGGCGGTGACGGTGCCGGCGGAGACCGTCGGGCGCAGGTCGGAGCGTGGGCAGGCGTCCGCCTCCGGGACGTACCGCAGCAGGTGGGAGCCGTACTGGACGGCCCGGTTGGCGGCCTTGACGCCGTTGCGGAACCACAGGTTGCCCTGGCCGTCCTGGGTCAGCCGGTAGGTCTGGGCGTCCCGGATGACCCGCACCGCCTTCGACAGCGGATCGATCTTGAGCAGGTAGCCGTCGAGGGAGGCGTAGACGTACTCGTCGGCGGCGCTGACCACCAGCTCGTCGGCCACGCCGGAGTAGCCGCCCGGTACGTCGACGCGGTGGGTCACCGCGCCGGTCGCCGGGTCGAGCACGAACACCTCACCGTCGGCGAGGCCCCAGATCATGCCATCCGGGCCGGCGACGAGCGAGGTGATCGCGTCGGCGCCCGGCACCGGGACGTACTCGGCGATCTTCTCGCCGGTCTCCAGGTCGGCGGTGAACACCTTCGCCTCGGCTGCCCGCGGGACGGTGCCCCCGCCGCCGCTGATCGTCGTACCGCCCCAGAGCCGGTCGCCGACCACCGCGAGGGCGACCACGCCCTGGTCGGTGACGATGTCCCGCCGGGTGGTGCGGGCGCCGGTCGTCGTGTCGTACACGGTCAGCGCGCCGCCCCACAGCCCGTAGTCCGGGGTGCTGCCGACGTAGACCCGGCTGCCCGCGGAGGCGAAGGCGATCGGCCGGTTCTGGCCCTCCGGCTGGAGGCGGAACAGCTCGCGCGGGTTCGTGCCGAGCCGGTACGGCTGTGCCGGGTCGTACACCAGCACCCCGCCGTACGGGTACACGCCCTGATACATTCTGCCGCCGTGCCAGCCAAAGCCGTCGGCCTGCCCGAGCCGGCCCACATTGGCCGCCGTGCCGGTGGTCGGGTCGAGGACGGCGAGGTTGCCGTTGATGTAGAGGTTGGTCCAGATCCGACCGTCCGGGCCGGCGGTGATGTTGTTGATGTCGAGGGCCTGCGGCGGGAACGGCAGCCGGTACCGCTCGCTGGCACCGGTGGCCGGGTCGTAGCGCAGCGCCTGCCCGGCGTAGTTGCCGATCACGGCGTACAGCTGGCCGTCGAGGAAGCCGAACCCGATGCCCGCTCCGTCGCTGCGCACCGGCGCGCCGGCCGCGTCACGCACCGGCCCGACGGTGTCGGTCGGCAGGTCGTAGCGCCAGAGCTCGGTGCCGGAGGTGAAGTAGACCGACCGGCCGTCGGGGGCGAGCGGTGAGGTGCCGCGCGAACCCATGCTGAACCCGTCGGCGAGGACGGCACCGGTGTCGGGGTCGAGCACGAGCGCCTGGAGCTTGTGGCGCTTGACGAAGAGCTTCCCGCCGACCAGGTTGACGTCGTACGGGTAGTTGGCGTCGCCGCGCAGCGCCTCCGGCCAGATGTCCCGCTTCTCCCCGGTGGCCAGGTCGACCCGGACGAGGTGGCCGGCGGTGCCGACCGCCGCCCAGAGCACGTCGCGGGCGGGGTCCACCGCCACGTCGACGACGTACTGCTCGCCGGGGTACATCCGGCCGTGGTCGCGGAAGCCTTCCCCCGGCGCGTAGGAGAACACGTGCGCCCCGGGGTAGGTGCCGCCGTAGACGCGGCCGTCGGCGCCGGGGCGCAGCCCGTACAGCACGGTCTGGCCGGGTACGGGCGCGCCGAGGTCGACGGTGGCGCGGGTCTGCGGGTCGTACGAGTAGAGGTGGGCGTTGGGGTAGCTGCCCGCATACACGGTGCCGTCGCCGGACTGGGTGATCCCCCACGCGCCGGAGGAGTCGGCCAGATAGGCGGTGTGGAGCAGCTCCCGGGTCACCGGGTCGGTGACGCTGAGCACCCCCGGTGATCCCATCTGGACGCCGTAGACAACCGGCCGCCCGCCGGCCCCGGTGCCGTAGTGGGCCTCGAAGACGGTGAGGGCGGTCTGCTGGACCCCGAAGTCGGTGACGGTGCCGGGGCCGGCG
>NZ_POUB01000291.1 GCF_003236335.1 Micromonospora deserti | reverse complement strand
CCTGCACCGGCCGCCGAACGCCCCACCGAGGAGCTTCCGGTACGGCCCCGCCGAGGGGACTCCGAATGAAAGCCGCCACGGGCACCCTCCGGGAAGCGGGGCACTTCTTCGCGTTCTGCCTCGACACCCTGCGCGGGCTCGGGCGGCGGCCGGTGCAGGTCCGCGAGTTCGTCCAGCAGGCGTGGTTCATCAGCTCGGTGTCGATCCTGCCGGCCGCGCTGGTGGCGATCCCGTTCGGCGCGGTCATCGCGTTGCAGCTCGGCTCACTGGTACGGCAGCTCGGCGCGCAGTCGTTCACCGGGGCCGCGTCGGTGCTCGCCGTGGTCCGCGAGGCCGGGCCGATCGTCACCGCACTGATCATCGCCGGCGCGGGCGGCTCGGCGATCTGCGCGGATCTCGGATCCCGCAAGATCCGCGAGGAACTGGACGCGATGCGGGTGCTCGGCATCGACCCGATCCAGCGGCTCGTGGTGCCCCGGGTGCTCGCCTCGATGCTGGTCGCGGTCCTGCTCAACGGTCTGGTCAGCGTCGTCGGGGTCACCGGCGGCTACCTGTTCAACGTGGTCATGCAGGGCGGCACCCCCGGGGCGTACCTGGCCAGCTTCCAGGCCCTGGGGCAGCTGCCCGACCTGGTGGTCGGTGAGGTCAAGGCGCTGCTGTTCGGCGCCGCAGCCGCGCTGGTCGCCTCTTACAAGGGGATGACCGCCCGGGGCGGCCCGAAGGGCGTCGGCGACGCGGTCAACCAGAGCGTGGTGATCACGTTCATGCTGCTGTTCGCGCTGAACTTCGTCGTCACCGCCGTGTACTTCCAGGTCGTACCGCAGAAGGGGACGTGACGTGCCGGTGCTGCGACAACTCGACGACCTCGGCGGACAGCTCGCGTTCTATCTGCGGGCGTTCGCCTGGGCGCCACGCACGCTCCACCGCTACCGGCGCGAGGTGGTGCGGCTGCTGGCCGAGGTCAGCTTCGGCACCGGTGCCCTCGCGGTGGTCGGCGGCACCGTCGGCGTCATCTGCTTCCTGACCTTCTTCACCGGCACCGAGGTCGGCCTGCAGGGCTACCAGGCGCTCAACCAGATCGGCAGCAGCGCGTTCACCGGCTTCATCTCGGCGTACTTCAACACCCGGGAGATCTCGCCGCTGGTGGCCGCGCTGGCGCTGTCGGCCACCGTCGGCTGCGGGTTCACCGCGCAGCTCGGCGCGATGCGCATCTCCGAGGAGGTGGACGCCCTGGAGGTGATGGCCGTGCCGTCGCTGCCGTTCCTGGTCACCACCCGGATGATCGCCGGGTTCATCGCGGTGATCCCGCTGTACGTGATCGGCCTGCTCTCCAGCTACCTGGCCACCCGCACCATCGCCGTCGTCTACTTCGGCCAGTCGGCCGGCACCTACGACTACTACTTCCACCTGTTCCTGCCGCCCGGCGACGTCCTGTGGTCGTTCGGCAAGGTGCTGGTCTTCAGCCTGATCGTGATGCTCGTGCACTGCTACTACGGCTACACGGCCAGCGGCGGGCCCGCCGGCGTCGGCATCGCGGTCGGGCGGGCCGTCCGGCTGGCCATCGTGGCCGTCAACATCGTCGACTTCTTCCTGTCGCTGGCCATCTGGGGCGCGACCACCACCGTCCGGATCGCGGGGTGACCATGAAACATCGCATCCTCGGCGTCGTCTTCATCGTCGTGCTCGCCGCGGCGCTGACCGCCTCCGTACTGCAGTACCACCAGGTGTTCACCCCGGTCGCCTGGGTCACCCTGCACGCCGACCGCGCCGGGCTGCAGCTCAGCGACGGCGCCGACGTCAAGGTACGCGGCGTGCGCGTCGGCGACGTGCGCTCGGTGCGCAGCGACGGGGGCGGGGCCATCCTCCGGCTCGCCATCGACCCGGCGTCGACCGCGCGGATCCCCGCCGACGCGACCGCCCGGCTGCTGCCCAAGACGCTCTTCGGCGAGCGCTACGTCGAACTCGTCCCGCCGCCGGCCAGCACCGCCGGGCCGATCCGCGACGGCGCCGTCATCACCCAGGACCGCAGCCGCACGGCCGTGGAGCTGGAACGGGTCCTCGACGAGGCGCTGCCCCTGCTGCAGGCCATCCGCCCCGACCAGCTGGCCACCACCCTGGGCGCCCTGGCGACCACCCTGGAGGGCCGGGGTGACCAGCTCGGCGCGAACCTGGCCGCGCTCGACGCGTATCTCAAGCAACTCAACCCGGCGATGCCGGCGATCGCCGAGGACATCCGCATGCTGGCAATAGTGCTGGACAGCTACGACGCGGCGCTGCCCGACCTGCTGGCGCTGCTGCGCGACGTCACGGTGACCGCCCGCACCGTCGCCGACCAGCGCACCCAACTGGCGGCGTTCCTCGCCGCGACCACCGGAGCGGCCGACGTCACCCGGGGTTTCCTCGACCGGCACGGCGACCAGCTCATCCGGCTGGGCGCGGTGAGCCGACCGGTGCTCGAACTGCTCGCCGCCTACGCCCCCGAGTACCCGTGCCTGATGAGCGGCCTGGTCGCCCTGCAACCCCGGGTGGAGGAGGTGTTCGCCGGCGGCCGGATGCACATCACCCTGGAGGTCACCCGCGACGGCGGCAAGTACGAGCGGGGCCGCGACGAGCCGGTCTACGGTGCCGACGACGGGCCGAACTGCCACGGCCTGCCCCGGCCCGCCCCACCGGCCCCGGAGGTGCCGGTGAACGACGGCTACGACTACTCAGGCGAGCGGCACCGCCCGCAGCTGCCCGTCGGCGTGCCGGCCGCGCCCGCCGGCGCCTCCCCGGAGATGGGTCGGGCCGCCACCGGTGAGGAACGTGCCCTCGTCAAACCCCTCGTGGGTGCCCTCACCGGCACCCCGCCAGCGGAGGTGCCCGATATCGCGGTCCTGCTGTGGGGGCCGCTGCTGCGCGGCGCGGTGGTGCACGCGCGATGAGCCAGAAGACGATCGCGCCGCTGGTCAAGCTGGCCATCTTCGCCGCCGTGACACTGCTGCTGACCGGGCTGCTCGCGCAGACCCTCGGCGCGTTCCCGGCCGGCGGCGTCACCTACCGGGCCCGGTTCACCGACGTCACCGGGCTGCTGCCCGGCGACGACGTGCGCATCGCCGGGGTGCGGGTCGGCCGGGTCAGCCACATCCGGGTGGTCGACGACACCGTCGCCGAGGTGGCCTTCACCGTCCGCGACGAGGTACCCCTGGCCACCAGCGTCCGCGCCAAGATCCGCTACCGGAACCTCGTCGGCCAGCGCTACCTGGCGCTGAGCGAGGGGCCGGGGGACCGGCGCCCGCTGCGGCCGGACGGGCTCATCCCGGTCGGCCAGACCACCCCGGCGCTGGACCTGACCGTGCTGTTCAACGGATTCCGGCCGCTGTTCACCGCACTCAACCCGGACGACGTCAACAAGCTCGCCTACGAGATCATCCAGGTGCTCCAGGGCGAGGGCGGCACGGTCAGCAGCCTGCTGAGCCGCACCGCGTCGCTGACCAACACCCTCGCCGACCGCGACGCCGTCATCGGCCGGGTGATCACCAACCTCAACGACGTCCTGGGGACCCTGGCCACCCGAGACCGTGAGCTCGACCGGACGATCCAGCAGCTGCAGGAGTTCGTCTCCGGGCTGGCCGCCGACCGGAAGGCCATCGGCGAGGCGCTGGTCAACATCGGCGACCTCACGGCCGCGACCTCGTCACTGCTGGCGGAGGTGCGGCCGCCACTGGCCGCGGACGTGCGGGCCCTGGACCAGCTCGCCGGCACCCTCGACCGCAACTCGGCCGTCATCGACGGCACCCTCGGCCGGCTACCGCAGCGGTACGAGGCGCTGACCCGGGTCGCCTCCTACGGGTCCTGGTTCAACTTCTACCTCTGCGACTTCGACGGCCAGGTGGCGGCCGCCGGCCAGACGCTCAACCCCGTGACGTTCAGCGCACCGGCCGCCCGGTGCGCCGGCGGAGGCAGCCGATGAAACCGTTCAGCGAACGCAACCCCGTGGTCACCGGCGCCGTCGGGCTGACCGTGATCGTCGCCGTGCTGCTCGGTGCCTTCCAGCTCGACCGGCTCGCGGGGCTGACCGGCCGCGCGTACCAGGCGGCCTTCCGCGACGCCAGCGGCCTGACCGTCGGCAACGAGGTGCGGGTCGCCGGCGTACGGGTCGGCAAGGTGACCGCCGTGGAACTCGCCCGCGACAGCGGCACGTACGTGCGGGTCCGCTTCCGGGTCGACGACGACGGCGTACGCCTCGGCGACCAGACCGGCGCGACCATCCGGATCAGGACCGTGCTCGGCCAGAAGTACCTCGCCCTGACCCCCGCCGGCGGGGGACGGCTGCCCGAGGGCGGGCAGATCCCGCTGGAGCGCACCGCCGCCCCGTTCGACGTGATGCAGGCGGTCACCGGGCTCGCCGACACCCTCGACACGATCGACACCGAACAGCTGGCCACCGCCTTCGCCACCCTGTCCGAGACGTTCGCCGACACCCCGGCCAGCGTCGGCTCCGCACTGGACGGGCTGTCCCGGCTGTCCCGGACCGTCGCCGAGCGCGACGCCGAACTGCGGTCCCTGCTGGCCCGGGCCCGGGAGGTCACCGACGTTCTCGCCACCCGCGACGAGGAGTTCCGCAGGCTGGTCACCGACGGCGAGGCGCTGCTGGCCGAGGTGAGCCGCCGTCGGGACGCCATCCACAAGCTGCTCGTCGGCACCAGCGACCTCTCCACCCAGCTGTCCGGCCTGGTCGCCGACAACCGCACCACGCTCACCCCGGCCCTGACCAAGCTGCGTGAGGTGATCGCCGTGTTGCAACGCAACCGAGACAACCTGGAGCTGACCATCGAACGGATGGCGCCGTTCGTGACCGCGTTCGCCAACGTGGTCGGCAACGGCCGGTGGTTCGACTCGTACGTGCACGGGATGGTGCAGCCGTTCCAGCCCACGACGGGAGGACGATGATGCCCGGCCAGATCCTGCGATGGCGGCGCCCGGTCGCCGCCGCGACCGTCCTGCTGACCGCCGTTGCCGCCGCCGTGGTGGTCTTCCGCCCCGAGACTCCGCAACGGCAGCTGGTCGCCCACTTCACCCGCGCCGTCGGGGTGCACCCCGGATCCGACGTGCGGGTGCTCGGCGTCCGCGTCGGCGAGGTGACCGCCGTGACCCCGCAGGGCGCCACCGTGCGGGTCACCATGCGCTACGACCCGGAGGTGAGCGTGCCCGCCGACGCGCAGGCGCTGATCGTCCCGCCCAGCGTGGTCAGCGACCGGTACGTGCAGCTGACCCCCGCGTACGGCGGGGGGCCGGCGCTGGCCGACGGAGCGGAGATCCCGGTCGCCCGGACCGCCGCTCCGATGGAGATCGACGACATCTACCGGGCGTTGGACGAGTTCAACCGCGCGCTCGGGCCGCAGGGGGCCAACGCCGACGGCGCCCTGTCCGACCTGGTCGCCACTGGGCGCGCCAACCTCGAAGGCAACGGCGACAACCTGCGCGATGCCCTCGACGGGTTGTCCCGGGCGCTCGCCCCCCTCGCCGACGGCCGGCAGGACCTGTTCGGCTCGGTCGCCAACCTGCAACGGTTCACCACCGCCCTGGCCCGCAGCGACCAGCAGGTCCGGGCGTTCAACCAGCAATTGGCCGACGTGGCGCAGCAGCTCGCCGGCGAAGGCGACGAACTGACCGCCGCGCTGCGCAACCTCTCGGTCGCCCTGGCCGACGTCACCGCGTTCGTGCGCCAGAACCGCGAGGTGCTCACCGCCGACGTGGCGGCGCTGGCCGACATCACCGGGGTGCTGGTCCGCCAGCAGCAGGCGGTCATCGACATCCTCGACGTCGCGCCGCTGACCGTCAGCAACCTCGCCCTGTCCTACAACCCCCGTTCCGGCACGCTCGACACCCGAAACAACGCGACCGGCCCGTACGACCCCGCCGGGTTCGTCTGCTCCCTGATGGTGGACGAGCTGCCGGCGGCGCGGGTGCCCGAGAAGTGCCGTGCGCTCGCGCAGACCCTGCACTCGCGCGGCCTGCCGATGACCGACCAGCTGCGTAAGCTGCTCAAGCTGCCGCCCGGCGCCCCGGCGACCGGTACGGTCCCACCGGGCGCCTCCCCTCCCAGGGCGCCCGGAGTGCCGGTCCCCGATCCGGCGCTGGGCGGCCCCGACATCACCCACGACCTCACCCTCGGCGGCATCCTGCGGGGGCCGGCGTGATCGCCCGGATGCGCCGGCTGGCGGCCGGCGTCCTGGTCGCGGCGCTGCTGCCCGCCGGGTGCGGCCTGCCGGAGGTGACCGACCTGCCACTGCCCGGCGGCGAGCCGGCCGGCGCCGGGTACACGGTCACCGTCGAGTTCAGCGACGTGCTCGACCTGGTGCCGCAGGCCGCCGTCAAGGTCGACGACGTGACCGTGGGCAGCGTCGAGAAGATCTCCCTGGCCGGCTGGACGGCGCGGGTGACCCTGCGCATCGACCGCGAGGTCCGCCTGCCGGCCAACGCCACCGCCGCCGTGCGGCAGAGCAGCCTGCTCGGCGAGAAGTACGTGACGGTGGCCGCACCGCCCACCGAACCGGCGCGCGGCCGGCTCGCCGACGGTGACGTCATCCCGCTGGTCCGCACCAGCCGCGGGGCGGAGGTCGAGGAGGTGCTCGCCGCCCTCGGGCTGCTGCTCAACGGCGGCGGACTGGCGCAGCTGCGCATCATCAACCAGGAACTGGCGGCGGCACTGGACGGCCGCGAGCCCGCGGTCCGCGACGCGCTGCGCCAGCTCGACACCTTCATCGGCGGGCTGGAGCGGCAGAAGACCGACATCGTCCGGGCCGTCGAGGCGCTCGACCGGCTCACCGGCCGGCTGGCCCGGCAACGGCAGGTGGTCGGCGACGCCGTCGACTCCCTCGCCCCCGGGATGACCGTGCTGGCCCGCCAGCGCGCCCAGCTGACCAGCGCGCTGACCGCGCTCGGTGAGCTCGGCCGGGTCGGCACCCGCGTCGTGGAGCGCAGCCGCGACGACACCCTGGCCAGCGTACGGGCGCTGCAACCGATCCTGGAGCAGCTGGTCCGCGCCGGCGACGACCTGCCGAAGTCCCTGGACTTCATGCTGTCCTTCCCGTTCCCGCCCAACGTGACCGGGGCGATCGTCGGCGACTTCGTCAACCTCGCCGTCACCGCCGACCTCGACGCCGCCGGCATCCTGGCCAACCTGGTCGCCGCGGCGCCCGCACCGTCCGCCGCAGCCCGCC
>NZ_POUB01000290.1 GCF_003236335.1 Micromonospora deserti | reverse complement strand
GCGTCAGAGGTGTATAAGAGACAGGGGTCCGCGCGGCGGCGTCCCGGCCCGCCCGGCCCGGGAGCGGCCCGCGCGGCCGGCACCGGGCGCCCGTCCGGGGCGTACCGCCCGGCCCGACGGCCCCGGCGACGGCCCGGCACCGGCCGGGCAGCCCGCGCCCGACGCCGGCCCGCTCCCCGGCGCCCCGGGTGGCCGCGGCGGCGGGGCCGTCCGCTCCGGCCCACCGGCCGATCGCCCGTCGCCGCAGGGCCCGGCCGCGACCGAGCGCGCCGGCGACGACGGAGGTACGGCCTGATGCCGCTGTGGGTGGAGCTGGTGGTCCGGGTGGGCGGCGTGCTGGTCGCCTTCCTCACCCTGCCGCTGCTGGTCGGCCAGGCCGAGCACAAGGTGATGGCGCACATGCAGGGGCGGCTCGGCCCGATGTACGCGGGCGGGTTCCACGGTTGGGCCCAGCTCATCGCCGACGGCGTGAAGTTCGTGCAGAAGGAGGACGTCACGCCCCGCGACGCGGACCGGGCGGTCTTCCGGCTGGCCCCGGCGGTCGCGCTGGTGCCCTACCTGGTCGTGCTGCTGGTGATCCCGCTCGGCCCGGACGACCTGGTCGGCCAGCCGCTGGACATCGGCCTTTTCTTCGTGCTCGCCGTGGTCGGGGTCGGCGTGGTGGCGGTGCTGATGTCGGCCTGGGCGTCGGCCAACAAGTACAGCCTGCTCGGCGGGCTGCGTGGCGCCGCCCAGCTGCTCGGTTACGAACTGCCGCTGGTCCTGGCGGCCGCCTCGGTGGCGATGGCGGCCGGCACTCTCAGTCTCTCCGGCATCGTCGAGGCGTGGCAGCCGTGGTGGCTGCTCTGGCAGGCACCCGCCATGATCATCTTTTTCGTGGCCGGGCTGGCCGAGATCCGGCGGCCACCGTTCGACATGCCGGTGGCCGACTCGGAGTTGGTCTTCGGCTACATGACCGAGTACACCGGCCTGCGCTTCGCGTTCTTCCTGCTCGCCGAGTACGTCGGCATCGTGGTGATCGCCGCGCTCACCACCGTGCTGTTCCTCGGCGGCTGGCAGGGCCCGTTCGCCGACGCCCAGCTCGGCTGGCTCTGGACCCTGCTGAAGGTCTTCGCCGTCTCGTTCCTGGTCATCTGGCTCCGGGTGACCTACCCCCGGCTGCGCGAGGACCAGCTCCAGCGCCTCTGCTGGCTGGTCCTGGTCCCGCTCGCCCTGGCCCAGCTCGTCCTCACCGCCGCGGTCCGCGTCGCCCTCTGACCGGGCCCCTTCGCGCCGCGGCCGCCCGTCATGCCGGGACAGGAACCGCGTTCCAGGGGGGCACAGAGCGCAGGCCCATCAGGGCGGCTGTCGCGTCCGCCGGCGAAGCCCGAGCACCCCGGCGTACCCCCCGCCCGCGCCGCCCGGGCTTCGCCGGCCGGCGGCGTGGCGGGCGACGCGGCTAGGCTGCCGCGATGACCGATGTGGAGGCAGCGGCCCGGCGTTTCATCGCCGACGTGTGGAACGGCAGGCGGCAGGAGTCGGCGTACGAGCTGGTCGCGCCGGAGTGCCCGGGGCTGGGCGGCAGCGGCCCGGAGGCCACGCTGGCCTGGCACCGGGACCGGCGATCGGCCTTCCCCGACCTGCGCTACAAGGTCGTGGACGTGGTGGCCGCCGGGGACCGGGTGGCCGTGCACTGGCGGGCCGCCGGCACCCAGGCCGGGCAGTTCGGCCCGGTACCGCCCACCGGGCAGGTGGTCAGCTACTCCGGGGCGACCTTCCTGCGCTTCGACGACGCCGGCCGGATCGTCGACGTGTGGAGCTGCAACGAGCTGTTCCAGCTCCTCCAGCAGCTCGGCGTGGAGATGCTCCCGCCCGCGGTCTGACCGGGCACGCGCGGGGCCCGGGCCGACGGCGACGCCGGGCCGCCCCGGGGAAACGGTACCGCCGCGGAGGCCGGGGGGTGGTCGCGCGGGCCGGGGGCACAGGGCAGGATGGTCGGCATGACCGACCGCAGCGAGCACAGCGCGCCGGCCGACGGCACCGGGGATGGCGGCCTGCCCGGCGCGGGCCTGGTCAAGGGGCTCGCGGTCACGCTGAAGACGATGACCCGCCGCACGACCACCCAGCAGTACCCGGACGTCGCCCCCGAGCTGCCGCCCCGCTCCCGTGGCGTGATCGCGCTGCTGGAGGAGAACTGCACGGTCTGCATGCTCTGCGCCCGGGAGTGCCCCGACTGGTGCATCTACATCGACTCGCACAAGGAGGAGCTGGCGGTGCCCGGCGCCGCGCGCCCCCGCCAGCGCAACGTGCTCGACCGGTTCGACATCGACTTCTCGCTCTGCATGTACTGCGGCATCTGCGTGGAGGTCTGCCCGTTCGACGCGCTCTACTGGTCGCCGGAGTTCGAGTACGCCGAGTACGACATCAAGGACCTGCTGCACGACAAGGACCACCTCGGCCAGTGGATGGGAACCGTCCCGCCGCCGCCCGCGCACGACCCGAACGGCGAACCGGCCAAGGAGGAGACGGCCGCCGCGCGCAAGGCCGCGGCCCCGGCCGCGCCCGCCGCCCGTCCGGCCGCCCCGGCGGTACGCCCCGAGCCCGGCGGCGAGGCCGCCCCGTGACGCCGCGGCGCGGGCCGGCCGGCCGGACGCATCGGGGGGTGGCCCGGTGACCGGTGCGGACGTGCTGCTGCTCGGCCTCGGTGCGGTGGCGGTCGGCGCGGGCGTGCTGGTGGTGGGCACGAGGCACCTGGTCCGCGCCGGGCTGTACCTGGTGGTCTGCCTGGGTGCGCTGGCCGGGATGTACCTGGTGCTCACCGCCGAGCTGGTGGCCTGGGTGCAGGTGCTGATCTACGTCGGTGCGGTGGTGGTGCTGCTGCTGTTCGCGGTGATGCTCACCCGCGCCCCGATCGGGCCCTCCGACGACCTGGACCGGCCGGGCTGGCCGGCCGCGCTGATCGGCGGCGGCGCCGGTCTCGGGTTGGCCGCCGTGCTGGTCGACGCGTACCGCTGGACGGCGGTGGAGCTGCCGGCGGCGGGCACCGCGGAACGCCTCGGCGACCAGATCTTCCGCAGCTGGGTGCTGCCCTTCGAGGTGCTCTCGGTGCTGCTGCTCGCCGCACTGGTCGGGGCGATCGTGCTCTCCCGCCCCGAGATCGGCCGGCCCGCGACCGACCGCAATCCCGCCCGGCGGGTCGCCGACGCCGAGGGCGGGCGGTCGCGGTGAGGCCGGTCATCCCGTACGTCACCGCCGCGCTGCTGTTCGGCCTCGGCGTCTACGGCGTGCTGCGCCGGCGCAACGCGGTGCTGGTGCTGATGGCCGTCGAGCTGATGCTCAACGCGGTCAACCTGATCCTGGTCACCGCCGACACCACCGTGCGGGCCCAACTGCCGCACGGCGGCCAGGTCTTCGCGCTCTTCGTGATCGTGCTGGCCGCCGCCGAGATCGGGGTGGGCCTAGCGATCGTCCTCCAGCTGTACCGGCTGCGGGCCACCGTCGCCGTCGACGAGGTGCCGCTGGCCGAGCGCTCGCCGGCCTCGGCCGCCGCCACGTCGACCGGTGCAGCCGCCGCGGGCGGGACGGAGGGGGCGCGGTGAGCCCGACCATCCTGCTCGGCGCGCTGCTGCCGGCCGTACCCCTGGTCGCCGGGCTGACCGGCCTGCTGCTGCCGCCGTCGCCGAGCGGCGCCACCACCGGGGAGGACCGGGCGCGGCGGGCGGCGATCGCCCTCGGCGTGGCCGGCGCCGCCGTCGCCCTGGTCCTCGCGACCGCCCTGCTGGTCACCCTGGACGCCCCGACCGAGGCGTCCACCACCTGGGTCGACCTGGGCGGGCTCACGGTGACCCTCGGGGTGCGGCTGGACGGCGCCGCCGCCCTGGTCGCCGTCGCGGTCGCCGCGGTGGCCCTGGCCGTGCAGGTCTACTCCGTCGGCTACCTGCGCCGCGGCCCGCACGACGACGTCGACGTGGACCACCGCTACCCGCCGTACGCGGCGCAGATCAGCCTCTTCACCGCCGCCATGCTGCTGGTGGTGGTCGCCGGCGACCTGATCATGCTGCTGGTCGGCTGGGAGGTGATGGGGCTCTGCTCCTACCTGCTCATCGCCCACGACCGCCGGCTGCCGGAGGCCCCGGCCGCGGCGATGAAGGCGTTCCTGGTGACCCGGGTCGGCGACGTCGGCTTCCTGCTCGGCATCGCGCTGCTCGGCGTCTCGGCGGGCAGCTTCCGGATCGCCGACGTGCTCGCCCACGACCATCCCACCGGCACGCTCACCGCCGCCTGCCTGCTGCTGCTCGCCGGGGTCGCCGGCAAGAGCGCCCAGTTCCCGCTGCACACCTGGCTGCCCGACGCGATGGCCGGCCCGACGCCGATCTCGGCGCTGATCCACGCCGCCACCATGGTCGCCGCCGGGGTCTACGCGGTGACCCGGCTCTACCCGCTCTTCGACCGCGCGCCGGCCGCGCTGGCCGTGCTCGGGGTGCTGGCCTCGGTCACCCTGCTGCTCGGCGCCCTCGCGGCCACCGCACAGGACGACCTCAAGCGGGTGCTGGCCTGGTCGACGGTCTCCCAGATCGGGTACATGACCGGCGCGCTCGCGGTCGGCTCGCCCCCGGCCGCGCTGTTCCACCTGCTCACCCACGCCGCGTTCAAGGCGCTGCTCTTCCTCGCCGCCGGCGCGGTGATCCACGCCGTCGGCACCACGCTGATGTCGAGGATGGGCGGGCTGCGCCGCGGCATGCCGGTGACCTTCTGGTGCACCGTGGTCGGGCTCGGTGCGCTGGCCGGGCTGCCGCCGCTGTCCGGCTTCTGGAGCAAGGACGGCGTGCTCGCCGCCGCCGGGGACGCCGCCCTGCACGGCGCCGGCCCCGCCCCCTCCTGGGTGGGCTGGCTGGTCTGGCTGGCCGGCCTGGCCGGCGTCGCGGTCACCGCCTGGTACGCCACCCGGCTGCTGCTGCGCACCTTCCTCGGCACGACCCGGTCGCCGCTGGCCCACCCGCACGACCCGCCGGCCGTGCTGCGCTGGCCGCTGCTGCTGCTCGCCGTCCCGGCCGCCCTGCTCGGCCTGGCCGGGTTCGCCGGCGCGTTCGCCGAGCGGCTCCGCCCGGCGACGCCGGCCACCCCGGAGCGGCCGTCCGACCTGCTGCCGCCGGAGCTGATCCACCTCGGGCCGCAGCTGCTGCTGCCGCTGGCGCTGCTGGCGCTCGGTGCCGGGCTGGCCTGGGCCCGCTGGCGGCGGGACCCGGCCGCCGACCCGGCGACCGCGCTCGGTCCGCTGCGGCCGGTCCTCGCCCGCGCGTTCCGGCTCGACGACGTCCAGCACACCCTGGTCGTACGGCCCACGGCGGCGCTGGCCCGGCTGGTGCGTACCGCGGACGAGGTGGTGGTCGACGGGGCGGTCGAGGGCAGCGGGCGGGCCGCGTCCGGTCTCGGCGGCGGGCTCGCCGCGCTGCACCGGGCCGCGCTGCCCCGGGCCGCCGCCGGGGTGCTGGCCGGGGCGCTGCTGATCGGCCTGGCCGCCGTGCTGATCGGAGGGGTCGCGTGAGCGCGAGGAGTGAGCCGGTGTTGCGAGCCTCGCAGTCGCGAACTGAGGGGGCGCCGTGAGCGCGAGGAGTGAGCCGGTGTTGCGAGCCCCGCAGTCGCGAACTGAGGGGGCGCCGTGAGCGCGAGGAGTGAGCCGGTGTTGCGAGCCCCGCAGTCGCGAACTGAGGGGGCGCCGTGAGCCTCGGAGAGTTCCTGCTGGTCGCGGTGCTCGCGGTGCCGGCGCTGGGTGCGCTCGCGGTGGCCGCCACCCCCCAGGACCGGGCCGCCCGGCTGGTCGGCACGGTGGCCGCCGCGCTCACCCTGCTCGCCGGCGCGCTGCTCGCCGTCGGCGACCGGGCCTGGTTCGCCTACGCCCCGGCGGGCCCGGCCGTCCGCCCCTGGCACCGGCTGGACCTGCCCTGGGTGCCCGGCCTGGACCTGCGCTTCCACCTGGGCGTGGACGGCATCTCCTGGCCGCTGGTGGTGCTCACCGCGCTGCTCACCCTGCTCTGCTGCGGGTACACCCTGTGGCGGGTGCCCGCGGGCGGCAGCGGCCGGGCGCTGGTGGCGCTGCTGCTGGTCGTCGAGGTCGGCATCCTGGGCACCTTCCTCGCCCTCGACCTGGTGCTCTTCTTCGTCTTCTTCGAGGTCGTCCTCCTGCCCATGTACGCGGTCATCGCCGGTTGGGGCGGCGCCGACCGCCGGCGGGCGGCCCGCAAGTTCGCCCTCTACACCCTGTTCGGCTCGGTGCTGCTGCTGGTCGGCGTGTACGTCGTGGTGGCCGCCGCCGGCACCGCCGACGTCGTCGCGCTCACCGGCGGTGCCGGGCTGTCCCGGGGCACCCAGCTCGCCGCGTTCACCCTGCTGGCGGTCGCCTTCGCGGTGAAGAGCCCGCTCTGGCCGCTGCACTCCTGGCTGCCCGACGCGCACACCCAGGCACCCACCGTCGGCAGCGTGATCCTCGCCGGGGTGCTGCTGAAGATGGGCACGTACGGGCTGATCCGGGTGGCGGTCGGGGTGGCGCCGGAGGGCGCCCGCTGGGCCGCGCCGGTGCTCGGCGTGCTCGCGGTCGCGGCGATCGGGGTCGGCGCGCTGGTCTGCCTCGCCCAGACCGAGCTGAAGCGGCTGATCGCGTACTCCAGCGTCGGACACATGGGCTTCGTGCTGCTCGGCGTCGCCACGCTCACCAGCACCGGCATCCAGGCGGCGCTGATCGGCAACGTCGCGCACGGGGTGATCACCGGACTGCTCTTCTTCCTCGCCGGGGCCATCAAGGACCGTACCCACACCGGAGACCTGGCCGAGCTGTCCGGGCTGCGGGAGACCGCGCCCCGGCTGGCCGGGCTGCTCGGCTTCGCCGCCGTCGCCTCGCTCGGCCTGCCCGGGCTGGCCGGCTTCTGGGGCGAGGCGCTCGCGGTGATCGCCGCCGTCGAGGTCGGCGGGCCGCTCTGGACCACCCTGGGCGTGCTGGCCGCGGTCGGTGGGGCGCTCACCGCGGCGTACGTCCTGCGGCTGCTGCGCCGGGTGACCCACGGCCGACCCAGCCCGGCGGTCGGGCGGCTCGCCCCCGGGCTGGCCGGCGCCGAGCTGGGCGCGTGGGCGCCGCTGGTGCTGCTGGCACTCGCCGTCGGGCTGGCCCCCACCCTGGTGCTCGGGGTCGCCGAGGCGCCGGTGGCCGCTCTCGTGGAGGTGCTGCCGTGAGCGCGCGGATCGAGCCGGCGGGCCCCAGGGG
>NZ_POUB01000028.1 GCF_003236335.1 Micromonospora deserti | reverse complement strand
CCCGCATGAAGACCTTCAAGATCCTGCGGGACTATCGCCGCGCCGCCAAAACATTGGCCGACACCGCTTCCGGCGTTGCCAACCTCCACAACATCATCCTCGCCGGATGACGCCGACACCGTTGAACGGCAACGCGTTCACCGAGTTACGAGACATCCTTTAGCCGCCCGGCGCCTTACCGACCGGCGCAGCCGGTGGCTGAACGACCTCGCCGCCAAGGTGCACGCGCTCGAAGAGCAGATCGGTGACTTCGCTGAGCTCACCAGCGAGGACGCGTTCATGGACGCGCTGACCACCGCCGCGCAGATCGCCGACCGCACCTCACGTGCCGAGAAGCTCGAGGCGTTACGCAACGCGGTCGTCAACTCCGTGATGCCCGACGCGCCGGACGTCGACACGCAGCAGCTCTTCTTCGAGATGATCGACCGGTTCACCCCGACCCACGTACGGATGCTGACGCTGCTCTCCGATCCGCCTGGCTGGTTCGACCGCCACGGAATGCCTCGGCCGGGTATCTCAATGGGCCCGAAGACCGCCATCATTGAGGCGGGTATGCCTGAGCTTGCCGGCCGCCGCGATCTGATTGACCGGTACGCCGGGGCGCTCACCGTCGCTGGCCTGATCAACCAGTCGATCAGCGGGATTATGTCGGCTGGCGGACTGTGGGTGCCGGCGACCGCGCCGCTCGGTATCGAGTTTCTAGCGTTCGTTGCCGACCCCGAGAGCAAGGTCGACTAGGCCGGGTCATGCCTGTACGGAAGCTACCGAACCTGTCACCGACCCGGGTGGTCGAACTACAGGACGCCCTCCTGGCCAACGCCGACCGGCTCCTGACCGCCGCACTCGCCGTACTCGACCTCGGCAACGTCGGTCTCGCGCGGTCGCTGGCCATCCTCGCCATGGAGGAATCGGGGAAGGCCATCGCCATCCACGAACGGCGGGTGGAGATGGCCTACGCACCGGAGGGTGAGCCGTTCGTGAACGCCCGACTGGAGAACCTGTGGGCAAGCCACCAGGAGAAGCTGGAACTGGTCCACCGCTTTCTGGCCGAAGGAGCGGTACTGGTTCGGCACCGAGCCCGCAGACCCGGAGAGGAACCTTGCCTACCTGGGAACCATCAAACGATGGACTCGGCGGCACGACGGTCACGTCCGCGCGGATGGTGTAGGAGACGGCCATCGCGGGATCCGGTTTGATGTTAGGCGGCGATCGGGGTCGGCTCGGTGTTGTCGGTGTCGTGTTGGTCGGTGTCGACAGTGATCGGGCGGGCTTTGGCCAGTAGTTCCAGGCCCATGTAGCGGCGGCCTTCGGTCCATTCGTCGGTCTGCTCGGCCAAGACGGCGCCGACGAGCCGGATGATCGACGGCCGGTTTGGGAAGATCCCGACGACGTCGGTGCGGCGGCGGATCTCCTTGTTCAACCGTTCCTGGGGGTTATTCGACCAGATCTGCCGCCAGATCTCGCGGGGGAAGCCGGTGAACGCGAGGAGGTCGTCGCGGGCGACATCGAGATGCTCGGCCGCAGCCGGGAACTTGGCTTCGATGGTCGCCACGACCCGGGCGAACTGGGCGCGGACGGCGTCGGCATCGGGCTGGTCGAAGATCGTGCGCACCAGAGTGGCGATCCACGGCTGCGCGGACTTCGGCACCTTCGTCAGCAGATTCCGCAGGTAGTGGGTGCGGCATCTCTGCCAGGACGCTCCGGGCAGGGCGGCGCCGATCGCGGCCACGAGACCAGCGTGGGCGTCGGATATCACCAGACGGACACCGGCCAGGCCGCGGGCGGTCAACGACCGCAGGAACGCCAACCAGCCGGCGCCGTCTTCGTCGGAGGAGACATCGAGGCCGAGGACCTCGCGTTGACCGTCGGCGTTGATACCGACGGCGATCAGCGCGTGAACATTGACGGTCCGGCCGGCTTCGCGAACCTTCATCGTCAAGGCGTCCATCCACACGAACGTGTAGTGCCCGCTGTCGAGGGGCCGGTTGCGGAACGCCTCGACCTGCGCGTCCAGGTGCGCGGCCATCTCCGAGACCTGCGACTTCGACAGCTGCCGGATCCCGAGTTGCTCGACCAGCTTCTCCACCCGCCGCGTGGACACTCCTAGCAGGTAAGTGGTGGCCACGACCGACACGAGGGCCTGCTCGGCCCGCCGGCGGTGCGTCAGCAGCCAGTCGGGGAAGTACGAGCCCTGACGCAGCTTGGGGATGGCCAGGTCGATCGTGCCGGTACGGGTGTCCCATTCCCGATGCCGGTAGCCGTTACGGGAGTTCACCCGCTCGTCGCTGCGCTGCCCATACGCCGCGCCGCAGATCGCATCCGCCTCGGCGGACATCAACGCCTGCGCGAACGTCTTGACCATCGCCTGCAACACGTCCGGCGACGCACCCTCGATCTGCTCGCGCAGCAGGTCAACAGGGTTCACACTCTCAGATGCGGCCATCGCGTTCCTCTCCTTCAATGACTTAGCCGTCTCGAAGGATCACGCGGTGGCCGTCTCCTATCTACGCAACACGCCCATCACGGGCAAGTCGTACACCACTCCAGTGGACGCAACCGGCACGACAAGCTGAAGCAGCGCGGCTTCTACGTAGACATCGACCGTGCGGGGGCTGCACTCAAACCCACGGGCGTCTCCGATCGAGAATCGCTGGTCGATGTCATCGGTCATGTCCACCAGATCGGCTGGCAACTCCGGCTTGGTGAGCACATCGAGGCCAAACAACAGGCTGAAGAAGCGCGAGGCACTCCGCCCACGACCGAGGCCGAGATCGAGGAGATGCGTGAGATGTTCTCAGGCATTCCGGGCTTGGCCTCGGACGAGGAGTTCTACGACTCCATGCGGCAGGGACGAGAAGGCCGAAAGTTGAACAACGACGGCTACCGACTCCACTTGCCAGAACCCGGGAGCAACCCTTTCCAGAACCTGGGCAAGCGGGGCTACGAAGCCGAAGCCCGGGAGCTGATGCGGCTGGCCGAGGAGTCGGACCGGCGGGAGGGCCAATGAGCACGGAAATCCTCGCCATCATCGGGGCCCTGACCGGCGTGGTCGGCGCTCTGACCGGTGTCGTCTCACTGGCCTGGCAGATCCTCGTCCACCGCCGCTCAGGCCGCCTCGTCTCCGTCACGTCGGCCTACATCATGCGGCTCTATGGGCCACCTCACGCCCCCGAGTACGACGACGACCAAGTGGCGATCATCGTCAGCAATCGCGGAGGAGCACCGGTCACGGTGACCAACTACGGGGTGGCCATGGGCGGTAAGGGCTCCAAGAAGAACCTCTTCGTCACGAACCCACCCGCCTGGGCCACCAGCCTGCCCGCAGCTGTTGCGCCCGGCGGGGAGCCAGCCCAGCTTCTGGCCCCGGTCGCGGACCTGATGAGGGTTCACGAGGAGCACGGCATACCGTTCCGCAAGATGCGCCCGTGGGTCGACCTGGGTGACGGCCGCCGGGTCTACTCCAAGAAGGCGGTCCCGCTGAGGTAGTTCAGGGGGGGAAGGGCATCATGCGATTGACTCGTCGCTCAGTGGCCGATGTGTGGCGCACAGCTAAGAGAACGCAGAGCGGGCGGCGAGCCAGTGGGGGTGGCTCGCCGCCCGCTCTCGTGCCAGCGTCGGGTCGCCGGCCTCCTAGGACGGTCTAGGGGGTGTGCGGGGGACCTCCGGGTGCCGGCATCGGGCCGGCGCGAGAACCGATGAGTGCGATGTAGCGATCGCTGCTCTGGGTGTAGGGTGCCAAAACTAGATTCCGGCTGCTGACCTGCGGTTCAAGGATTCGTTCAGGCGGCCCGGTGGTACTCGTTGATGGCTCCTCCCAGCCGTCGTTGGCGTTGGACGACGCCGTGGATCGGCACAACGACCTCCGGGTCGTGGTTGGGTGGCAGCTGCCCGCGTCCTTGGTGCGGCCGATGATCATTGAAGTGTCGGACGTATTCGGTGAGGACCGTCCTGGCGTGCCGCTGGCCGTAGATGAGGAGGTGGTCGGTACATTCCTCGCGCATGCTGCGGCCCCAGCGCTCCACGAAGCAGTTGGCCTGGGGTGTGCGAGGTGGCGTCTTGACCACCTGCACGCCCTCATCAGCGAGCACGGTGTCGAACGATGTGCCGTACTTGGTGTCTCGGTCGCGGATCAGGAACCGGAACGCCCCGGCTCCTTTTCTGAGGTCCATGACCAGGTTGCGGGCCTGTTGGGTCACCCAGGCCTGGGTCGGGTGTTCGGTCACGCCGAGCAGGTGTATCCGGCGGGTGGCGATTTCCATGACGACCAGTACGTACAGCCGGCGCAGCCACACGGTATCGACGTGGAAGAAGTCGGCGGCCAGCAGGCCGGTGGCCTGGGTGCGCAGGAATGTGCGCCAGGAGGTGTCGGTGTCGCGGGGTGCGGGGCCGAGGTGGCCACGGGCCAGGATTCGGCGGATGGTGCCGAGGCCGACGCGGTGGCCTAGTCCGAGCAGTTCGCCTTGGATTCTCTTGTGGCCCCAGCGGGGGTTGTCCCGGGCCATCCGGCGGATGAGTTTGCGGATCTCGTCGCTGACGGGTGGTCGGCCGCCGCGGTGGGGGTAAGTCCAGCGGCGTCGGACCAGCCGGCGGTGCCACGCTAGCAGCGTCGCCGGGGTCACGATCCGATGGGCGCGAACCGCGCGGGGCAGCCGCCGGGCCAGCGCGGACAGGATCGCCCGGTCTGGCCAGGACAGTCGTGGTCGGCCGTGGACCTGACGGCGTAGCACCGCGACCTCGTGACGCGGCGCCAGTAGCTCAGCGAGCACCGCGCTGTCACTGCGGGCCACGACGAACAGGGCGTCAAACACGCGGATCGCGACCAGATAGATCAGTTGGAACACCATGACCATCAAGGTGCGCCAGCCAGGCTGGGGACCAGCTCACAGCGCGTGCGACACGTATTGGCATCGTACAGGCGGACCGGGCCGATCAGGAGCCGGACGCTCGACATGCGAAGCGTCGATGCGTTGCTAACTAGAGGTGAAAAATTTAGGCCCACTCAAGAGTAAGGTCAATGACCGTGATCAAACGGTTATCTTCGCTGACGCCTAGGCGTTGAGCAGGGAATTCGGATCGCTCGACAGTGCGCGACGCTGGCAGCGTCAAGATCATATAACGATTATGTTTCGGGGGATTGACCGACCAGGCCGCCGCGCGTCTACTTTCTCACTACCAGTTAGCAACTACTTGGCCTGGTCACGAGGGTGGGGATGAACGAGCGACGCACACCGGTTCAGGACGTTCGGCGGCTGCACCGCGGCATGGTCCTGCGGAGCCTGCGAGACGGGGGCCCCCAGCCCCGTGCCGAGCTCGCCCGCCGGCTTGGCCTGTCCGCCACCACGATGACCAAGGTCGTCGGGCAGTTGCTCGACGAGGGTGTCGTCATCGAGGCGGAGTCCGAAGGGGTCGCCGCCCGGGTGGGGCGGCCATCGGTGGACGTCCGGCTGAAGGCGGACGCCCGCCAGGTGATCGGCATCCATGTCGGGGCCGGTGCCGTCCAGCTCGGGCTCTGCGATCTTACCGCGCGCGCGGGGCACACCAGCGCATTCACATACGACCTGGCCGAGCGGCCGGAGCGGGTGGCGGCCCGGGTCGTGGACGCGGCGATCGACCTGCTGGCCCGTGCCGGCCTGCCGCGCGGCCAGCTCCTCGGTGTCGGCGTGGCTGCGCCGGGCCCGGTCGACCCTGCCCACCGGGTCAACGTACTGTCGGTAAACCTCGGCTGGCGGGACGTGCCGTTCAGCGACATCCTCGAGCGGGAGCTGGGCGCCGCCACAGTCGTCGACCACAACGTGCGTTCCATGGCGTTGGCCGAGGCGCGGTACGGCAAAGCCGCCGGCGTGGACCCGTTGTTGTACGTCCACGTGCGGTTCGGTCTCGGTGCGGGCGTGGTGATCGGCGGTCAGCCGTTCCGTTCCGGCCCGTACGGCGTCACGGAGCTGGGCCACCTGCGGGTGGTCGAAAAGGGCCGCCGGTGTGCGTGCGGTGCGGTTGGCTGCCTGGAGACCGTGGTGTCCGAGCCGTACCTGGTCGAGCAGCTCGCCACGGTCCTGGGCCAGGAGTCGACCCGCCCGATGCGGGACCTGGCTCGGCTCGCCGACGGCGGCGACGAGCGCGCGGTGTCCATTTTGGATGATCTGGTCGACTACCTCACGACGGGCCTGGCCAGCGCGGTCAACCTGCTCAACCCCGAGCTGATCGTCCTCGGCGGGATCTTCGACGCCGCGCCGGACACCGTGTTCGACAAGGTTCGCTCGGTCCTGCACGACAAAGCTTTCCCGATCCTACGGGACGTGGTCCGGGTGGATCGCTCGACGTTCGGGATCAACGCCGGTGTGGTCGGCAGCGCCGCCGTCGCACTCGATCGCTTCTTCTACAACCCCTAGGAATGATCGATGAATCGTGTGTACGCCCCGCTGCCGACGTTCGACCCGCTGGCCGGCGACGTCATCTTGAGTCCGGAGAAGGCCGAGGCCGGCTACTGGGTCGGATGCGCCGGCGTCCTTTACGACCAGGGCCGGTTCTGGCTGACGTACCGCCAACGCCGGCCGCGCGGCGCCGAGGCCGAGCGCGGCTGGCGGTGCGCGGTGGCGGTCAGCGACGATGGCGTCGACTTCAGTGACGTGTGGTCGGTCCACAAGGATGAGCTGCGCTCGTCGTCGATGGAGCGGTTCTGCCTGCTGCCCGAGGGCGATGGGTACCGGCTGTATCTGTCCTATGTGGACCCGATTGACAACCGGTGGCGGATCGACGCGCTGAGCGCCAGCGAACCGTCCAAGTTCGACATCGCTGCTGTCCGTCCGGTGCTCACCGCCGCCTTGACCGGCACCGAAGGCGTCAAGGACCCGTACGTCGTCCAGGTCGGGCCGGTTACTTACATGTTCGTCAGCTACGCCGCCGCGCTGGACGGCATCGGCGCCGCCGCCCACTCCACCGGGGATATCTACAACGTGGGCGCGACCACCCACCCGACCGGCCTGGCCACCAGCACAGATGGCGAGCGCTTCGACTGGCACGGCCAGGTGCTCGGGGTAGGCCAGGGCTGGAACCGTTACCAGGCCCGGCTCAACAGCGTGGTGCCGATGTCGGCCGGCGGCTACGTCGGCTTCTACGACGGGTCGGCCTCGCACGATGAGAACTACGAGGAGCGGTGCGGGATCGCGGTATCCGCGGACCTGTTCACCTGGCACCGGCTCTCCGACGAGGGGCCGTGGGTCACCTCCGGGCAGGCCACCGGGTCGGTGCGTTACGTCGATGCGCACATCATCGACGGCCAGTGGTGGATCTACTACGAGATGACCCGCGTCGACCTGGCCCACGAGCTTCGGCTCATCCGTGTCCCGGCGGCCTAGGGGGCAGGCTATGACATCCACGATCCCTGTGCGCGGCGCCCCGCCCGGCGCAGTTGCGCCACCGGGCCGGCCCAGGACCGGGCGACGGCGCGGCGACCGGACCTCGCTGCGCATGCTCGCGCTCAACGTGGTCGCGGTCGCCGTCGGCCTTGGCGTGTGGGCCGGACTGGCTCGTGCCGGTGTCGAAGGGCTGCCAGGCCCGGTGGCGGTTGCGCGCCGAGGCTGGGAGCTGATCGAGAGCGGCACCCTGTTGAAGGACACCGCCGCGAGCCTCAGGCGGGTGCTCATCGGCTTCCTGCTCGGCAGCCTTCTCGCGATCCCGGTCGGTTTCCTGATGGGCTGGTACGTGACCGCGCGCGGCCTGATCGAGCCGTACGTGCAGTTCTTCCGCACCATCCCCCCGCTGGCCATCATCCCGCTCGCGATCGTGCTGCTGGGCATCGGCGAGACGCCGAAAATCTTCGTCATCACCCTGGCCGCGTTCCTGTCCAGCGTCATCAGCACCTTTCAAGGCGTGGTCAGCGTCGACAAGACACTGATCAACGCGGCCCGGGTCCTCGGCGCGCGCGACGGGGTGACGTTCCGGCGGGTGGTCGTGCCGGCCTCCTCACCGTTCATCCTCGTCGGGATGCGGATCGGCCTCGGCTCGGCGTGGGCCACGCTGGTGGCCGCCGAGCTGATCGCCGCGCAGCAGGGCGTCGGCTACCGGATGCAGCAGGCGCAGCTTTACTACGACCTGCCCACCATCTTCGTCGGACTGATCACCATCGGCGTCCTCGGGCTGATCATGGACCGGATCCTGCTGCTCATCGAGCGACGGCTGACCCGTTGGCAGGAGCGCCGATGAACACCAAGATCTCCTTTCAGCAGACCAGCTGCGCATTCCCGGTCAACGGCGCCACGTTCGTGGCCGTAGACAGGGTCAGCCTCGACATCGCTGACCGCGAGGTGGTCACCGTCGTCGGCCCGTCCGGATGCGGCAAGTCCACCCTGCTCAACATGGCCGCCGGCCTGGTCAACCCAACCGGCGGAGACGTCTACGTCGACGGGACGCCGGTGCGCGAGCCCGGCCCGGAACGCGGTGTGATCTTCCAGCAGTACGCCCTGTTCCCCTGGCTGACGGTGCGGGCCAACGTCGAGTTCGGCCTCACCCTCCAGCGGGGTGTCGGCCGGGCCGAGCGGCGCCGCCGCGCGCAGCACTTCATCGACCTGGTCGGGTTGACCGACTTCGCCGACGCGTTACCCAAGACGCTGTCCGGCGGCATGCGGCAGCGGTGCGCGATCGCGCGCGCCTACGCCGTGAACCCGAGCATCCTGCTCATGGACGAGCCGTTCGGCGCGCTGGACGCGCTCACTCGCGTTCAGATGCAGGACCAACTGTTGCGGGCCTGGAGCGCCGAGCAACGCACCATCATGTTCATCACCCACGACGTGGACGAGGCCGTCTACCTGGCCAACCGGGTCGTCGTCATGGCCGCCCGCCCCGGCCGTATCAAGGAAATCATCCCGGTCGAGCTCCCGTACCCCCGCTCTGAGGCGCACCGCCTCTCGCCGGAGTTCGCCAAGATCCGTAATCGCGTCTGGCACGCCGTATATCACCAGACGCCGGAGGAGGAACCAGCGACATGAGAAACATCAATAGACGAGCGTTCCTGGCCAGTTTGGTCGCCGCCGGCGTCGTGGTCGGCACCGCCGCCTGCGGCGACGACAGCGGCGACGGCAACACCGGCAGCGGCGAGCTGCAGGAGGTCAACGTCGGCTACATCGCCGACTTCAACGGCGCCAGCTTGGTCGCCGTCGCCCAGGAGCAGGGCCTGTGGGCCAAGCACGGGCTCAAACCCAACCTCAAGGTCTTCACCAACGGCCCCTTGCAGGTGCAGGCGCTCAACGCCGGCGACCTCGACTTCGGCTACCTCGGACCGGGCGCGCTCTGGCTGCCGGCGTCCGGCCAGGCGAAGGTCATCGCGGTCAACTCGCTCGGCCTGGCCGACCGGGTCATCGCCAAGCCGGGCATCACCTCGATCGCCGCCCTCAAGGGCAAGACCGTCGGCGTGCCGGAGGGGACGTCGGGTGACATGATCCTGCGGCTCGCGCTCGCCCAGGGCGGTCTGAGCATAGACGATGTGAAGAAGGTCGCGATGGACGCCAGCACGGTCGTCACCGCGTTCGGGTCCGGGCAGATCGACGCCGCCGGCATCTGGTATCCGCTGGTCGGCACCATCAAGAAGCAGGTCCCGGATCTGGTGGAGCTGGCCAAGAACGAGGACTTCCCGCAGACCAACTTCCCGACCGTCTTCGTTGCCCGCAACGAGGTGGCCGAGGGCAAGAAGGACCTGACCAGCAAGGTGGCCGGCCTGATCCGGGAGGCCAACGACTTCCGGGCCGCCAACCTCGAGCAGACCATCGCGGCGACGGTGAAGCTGACCCAGGGGCCGGAAGCGAACTTCAAGGCCGAGGCGGAGAACGTCCGGTTCTTGACCAGCACGGAGATCGACGCGGCCACCGCCGACGGCTCGGTCAACAACTGGTTCAAGAGCCTCAACGAGCTGTTCGTCTCCTTCGGCAAGCTGCAGACCGCGACCGACCCTGCCACCTACTACCTCGGCGACGTCTACACGTCCGCAAAGTAGGCCCAGCGGGCCGCCGGTACGTTCTGGCACGGCGGCCCACCGATGATCGGAGGGAGGACCATGGTGCGCCGATTCCGGACCGCCAGCGACGAGCTGCGCGAGGTCGGCACCGACCCGGACTACCGGTTCTCCCTGGCCAACGAGCGCACCATGCTGGCCTACCTACGCACCGCCCTGGCACTCATGGCGGCCGGTGTCGCCCTGCTGCAGGTGTTCGAGCACCCATTGGACACCGCGGCCGGTGCCGTTCTCATGGGCGCCGGTATCGCCGTGGCCGGCAACAGCTACCGTCGGTGGCGGCGCGTGGAGGAAGCCCTGCGCCGGGACGAACCGCTGCCGTTCAGCCGGGTGCCAGCGGGGGCGGCGGCGGTCCTGGTAGCGGTCGCCGCCATCGTCCTCGTCGGCCGGGTGTGGCAGCCATGAACTCCGGGCAGCCGCACCGTGACCCCGGCCTGCAACCGGAGCGGACCCTGCTGTCCTGGCGGCGCACCGCCCTCACGGTCGCCGCGGGCGGCGCGATCCTGCTGCGCTACGCCACCCCCCAAACCGCACCAACCGTCGCGGCGGCCGGCGCACTGGCCGCCGCGGCGCTGGCCACGGTGCTCTGCGGGCGTTCGCGCGCCCAGGCGCACCGTGCGGGCCAGCTGGGCGCGCCAGCCCCAGAACTCGTCCTCGGCCTCGTCGCCGCCACCATCCTCGCCGGCGCCGCGGCCCTGACGCTCGCCCTGCTGGCCTAGCCACACAGCGAATCCGCGCAGGGCCCCGCGGGCGAGCAGCGTTCCCCCACTCGCCGCCTGGCCGGGCACCTCTGGGTGCCGCGTGCCCGGCGGACCGTACCCCACGTTCGGAGGCACCGAATGGATCGACCGCGGATTTCCCGACGAGGACTCCTGGCCACTACCGGGGCGGCGGCCACCGCGGCCGCGATCCCGAGCACCGCCTGGGCCGGTGGCCGCAACCCGGCGGGCCCGGGCCGCAAGGACGGCCGAACATCCTCTGGCTGGTTAGCGAGGACAACAACCCGTACGTCGGCGCGCACGGCGACCGGCTGACCCAGACGCCCACCATCGACACCCTGGCCCGGGACGGGGTGCGCTACCGCAACGCGTTCAGCGTCGCCCCGGTCTGCGCCCCGTCCCGGTTCGCCCTCATCACCGGCGTCTGCCCCGAGCGCGTCGGCCCGGCCGAGAACATGCGGGCCAGCAGCACCCTGCCGCAGTTCATGAAGGGCTTCCCGGAGTACCTGCGCCAGGCCGGCTACTACTGCACCAACAACAGCAAGACCGACTACAACACGACCATCGACATGGCCGCCACCTGGGACGCCAGCAGCGGCTCCGCGCACTGGCGAAACCGCCCCGAAGGCGCCCCGTTCTTCGCCGTCTTCAATTACCTGACCACGCACGAGTCATCGATGTTCACCGCCCCCGCCGGTCCCACAGACCCGGCGTCGGTGCGGGTGCCGGCGTTCCTGCCGGACACCCCGAATGTCCGCAACGACCGCGCCCACCAGTACGACCGCATGGCCCAGATGGACGCGCAGCTGGCCGCCCGGCTGGCCGAGCTCGACGCCGACGGGCTCGCCGAGGACACCATCGTGTTCTACCACGGCGACAACGGCGGCGTGATGCCGTGGAGCAAGCGGCACGCCAAGGACAACGGCCTGCGGGTCCCGCTGATCGTCCGATTTCCCCGTAAGAACTCCTAACGATCTCGTGCGCAATTACGTGGGGTGTGTGAGCTGCGGTAATCTGCGTTCGGTTACCAGGTGATCATGCGGTCGGACACCAGCCCTGCGACGGCGTCGATGGTCTCGGGCAACAGTTCACGCCGCCCGGTGAAGCGCTGGAGTTGCCGCCACCATTTCAGTTCGGCGATGGCGTGCTCGACCGGAATCCGTAGTGACGACTGCCGTTTACGGTCGGCCTCCCATTGAACCTGCCGGGCCGGTGGTGCGCCGGGACGTAGCTTCAACGGCGGCGCGGTTACCTGGCCCGGATGGTCTTTTGCCAGCCCTTGGTAGCCGGCGTCGACCAACACCTTCACCTGCGGATAGGCGTCCAGCAAGGCATCAATGCCCTCGACCCGGGCGGCGGTGGTGTCGTGCATCCGGCCTGGCCGGTGTCTGCCGCACCACAGCGTCGACCCGTACTCATCGGCCACGACGGTGGTCTTGATCGTGTTCTGCTTCACCTTGCCCGACACGAACGCCTTCCCCCCGGGCCGCCCAACGCGCGGGCGACGGACCCGGATCTCGGTGGCATCCAGCCGCAGCGTCACGCCCTCCGCGGCGGCGTAGGCGAACACGTCCGCCAAGGTGTGTAGCCGTATCCCACTCGGGCGGGCGCACCCTCGACCGGCCAGCAACGGCCGGACCTGCCCGATCGCCCGAGTCACCGTGGAGCGGTCCACCCCGAACGCCGCCGCCAAGGCCTCATGCGGCACACCCAACCGCAGATGAGCAAGGGTGAGCACCAGTCGGTCGTTGAACTCCAGGACCAGCCTCCGCCCGGCACCGGCTGCCCGCTGGCGGTCCCCACCCCGACGGGCGTACAACCGGCCTTCCTGTCCTGCCAGCCACACCGGATACAACTCGGTTCGTAGGAGATGCAGATGCCGGCGAGAGATCCCAATGAACGCGGGATGGCTGAACACACGACGAGCCCACCGCATCGACACCCGAAGATCATCACCCATGCCGGACCGGTGCACCAACCGTCCTATTGCGCACGAGGTCGTTAAACTCCGAGGTACGTAGCTTGCTGGCGGCGGTGGGGTTGTGCAGACACCAAAGACCGAGGATGCACGTCTCCATCGAGGTGCGCGCCAACAGCGCTGCAGCCTCCCGCTGGCGGGTCCGTACTGCACGTCGCGTTTCGCGCTGCAGCCACAGCAACCGCAGCAGCGCCAACTGCGCGAAATCCAAACCAGTCGCGGTCGTCTCGTCCTGCGGCCAGGGGATGCGGGTAGCCAGTTCGCGGGCACGGCTCCGGACGCGGGCGCGGCGCAGCAAGTCGGGATACGGCAATACACCACGAAGGACCATTCGGGCGATCACCAGCACGATGGGTGTCACAGTCGAGAGCATGGCAGCTCCACCATGCTCCGACCTCGCAATTTCGCCTGGGTCGGCCCATTCTGTCGTACCGGGCCGGCAAGATGTGGTCATGCCGATCCGGCAGAGGTAAGGAGCGACTGGACCACCACTGCTGCTGTGGCCTGCTGGGGACAGCAGCCCCGTGCCCACGCTGCGCACACCAGGCGCTCTGGATCTTGGCTTTACTGCCCGTGAACCGGTCACCTCTCGAGTTGCGTCCGTCAACGCCGTAAGCGTCCGATGATCATGTTCGAAGGCCCTCGTGTGCTGTGCCGTGCTACGGCACGAGTGACGGAAATCTGACTTACCGCTCAGGGCGGCGCGTAAGCCGAGTTGCCGATAGTGTCACTCGCGGCATTTAGCTGATGTCGTTTGGTAACCGCAGCGGATCGCCTTGGGGGTTTGATGGCACCGAGCAGACGTTGGGCAGTCCTGATCGGAGTCGACCAGTGTGGCTGTGACGTCCAGTTGCCTCCGCTCCATTATGCCGAGAGTGATGCGCTCGCGCTGCGGGACGTGTTGCTGGACCAGGAAATCGGCACCTTCGACGACGATGCGGTGAAGATGTTCGTCGGTCCCGAGGCCACCTGGCGCGAGATCAAGGTGTTTCTCCGTGATCTGGCACTAGAGTCCGCGCCGTCGGACGTCCTGTTTGTCTATTTCGCCGGACATGCGTTGGTTCCGCAATGGAGCGATCAACTCGACGCCTACCTGGTCACAGCTGACCTCAATCCCGGCACGCTTCCCCGCGAACCCGACAACGGGTTGCGGATGTCCTTCCTCAAGCGGGATATCTTTGACGCCTTCGCAGGCGCCTCATTCCTGGTGCTCGACTGTTGCCATGCAGGCCTCTACGCCGATGCGGACCGGCGCAACATCAAAGTTCTGCAGACTTACGCCGAGGCGGTGGACCGGCCCCGGCACAATGCTCTGCTCGCCTGCCCCAGTGGATCGGTGGCCCGGGAGAGCACCGATTATGGGCACGGGACGTTGACCCACCACGTGTTGCGGGCGTTGCGGGGCAGGGCAGGCGACGAGGCGGGACGGGTGTCGTTCGCGCAGATGGCGACGTTTGTGGCCGAGCAGGGTATGGACCCGCCACCGGTGCATACGGCGCACGTCTACGGGGCCACCACGGTGCTGACCCAGCCGCCCATGTCCCGGCACGACCGCCAAGCACTCAGTAGCCCGGCAAACCCCGGCATCACGCGCCCTTGCCTCAACCCACTCGAGGACCAGACAAGCTCGATCCGGCAGCTACTGGGCCGGATGTTCCGCGCGGACATGCGCTCAGCGCACCAGTCTCAGCAGGGCGAACGCGACGGACGCGTAGAACTCATCCGGCACGCGCTCGACGCGGGATCGGCCGCGGTCGTGGAGTTCGTCGGCAGCAACTTCGGCGTGGTGAACCGAACGGCACGATTCGACAAGGACACGCTGTCGCCAATGCTTGAGCTCGCGGCCGTCGACGCGGTAAAGCATCCGAGGGCGACACCCGGATACGTTGTCTCGCACGGCGTCGGCCGCCAGATGCTCTGCGTGCCTCTGTCATTTGCCGGCGACCGTACCCTCACTCTTGCCGTGGTCGACCCGGCACTTGCCCAGCTAGATATGGGTGAACCGCTGGCCGTCATGCTTCGCGCGGTCTGGGATTCCGATCCGGTGGCCGATCCTCTGCAGTCGGAGATGACCGTCCTGACCGCCCTGCGCACCTCTTTCGGCCGACTGCCACTCAAGCTGTACGACGATGCCTTCAGCCTCTACCAACAGCTGATCGGGTCGATGATCATGGTGTTTCAACCGGTCGTCGAGCTGGACCAACGTGCGACCGGTGTCAGCGTCCAGAGCTTCGAGGCGTTGGCCCGCCGCAGCGACGGTGAGCTGCGCGCTCCCTGGTCCGCGCTACGGATGGCTCACGACTGGGGCGACCGTTTCATCGTCGAACGCGATGCCATCCTCGTAACCAAGGCAATCCACTCCTACGCCGAGGCCGACGCTGCCTCCGGATGGCAGGGAACCAAGCCGTTGTCGGTCAACGTGGCGGTTCGCTCGCTGCTCAGCGACGCGTACATCAACCAGGTGAGCAAGGCGCTCGCCGAGGCAGGGCTGCATCCCCGAACCCTGACACTGGAGATCTCCGAGCAGGACCCGATCACACCTGAGCCGGGCGAGCGATGGCCGCAGGAGCCCCTGGTTTACTTTCACAACCGGCTCACCACGCTCGCGAGGGAGCTGCGGATCAGCTTCGCGGTCGACGACTTCGGAGTTGGCTACGCATCGCTGGCTCGTATGGCTGAGCTGCCGCTCACCCAGATAAAGGTCGACCGGGCGATTCTGCACCACCCCATGGCGTTGGAGGAACTCACGCTCGTGGCGCAAGTCGCTCGCTACGCCAGCGATCAGGGACAGACCGGGCAGCCAAGGACGGTCATCGTCGAGGGCTTCGACGATGACGCGCCAGTCAGTCTGTACGAGATTTTCCGATTGGGCATCCATCACGTGCAGGGTTACTTCAGCGGTGCGGTCGCCTCGACCACGCTGCGCGAACTGGACCCAGCCGTGCAGGAACGTATCGCATCACTCGTGAGAGGGGAAAAGTGACGAGCGTCAAGCTACTGCTCCCGCCGGAAGTGATCGAGGAACTCGATCTGCCCTATGAGGGGGTTCGTGACGGCGGTGCCATTACCATGGCGATCGAGGGGATTGCCGTGCTGGCAAGCCTCGCGACCCTGGCCACGCTGCAGCCACAGGCGGAGGCGCTGGTTACCGCGATACGCAACTGGCGTCTTCGCAATCATCAGAAGCCGGCGGTGCTGACGGTCGAGGGGGCAAACATCAGCCTGCGGATCGAGCTACCGCCCAACGTCAACCGAGCGACCCTGCTTCGGCAACTTGAACCACTGCTCGACGAAGACAGCCCGTAGACGCACCACCTCCCAGAGCCAGTGCGACAGAGCAAAGCCCTGACCGGCGAGATGCTGGTCAGGGCTTTGACCATTTTATTAACCTGACCTCACCCGCGGAGGCCGTTGACTCGAACTTCGAGCCCGCCCACAGCGTGGTGGAGGCTGGCCTCCGCCGGTGGGCGCTGTCCGACGACGAGCTGGCCCTGCAGTTCACCGAGGATGCTGCCAGGGAGTTGGAGATCCCCGACGTCGATGGTTGGCTGCGGTTCCGGCTTGCGGTAAGGCCGGCGGCGCGGCGTAAGCTGCGGGCCGGGCTGGAGAGGATACTCCAGCTGTTCAGTTGACGGCCCTGCGCGCCTATGGGTGCGTCCTTCGCGGCAGATGCGGACATCGACTTTCCACCGACTGTCGGACACTATTGGTAGGTTCGCCCTTGCTGATGGATGCTGGACCAGGTTTGGGGACGCTTGTGGCTGGGTCACGTCCGCGCGGATGGTGTAGGAGACGGCCATCGCGGGATCCGGTTTGATGTTAGGCGGCGATCGGGGTCGGCTCGGTGTTGTCGGTGTCGTGTTGGTCGGTGTCGACAGTGATCGGGCGGGCTTTGGCCAGTAGTTCCAGGCCCATGTAGCGGCGGCCTTCGGTCCATTCGTCGGTCTGCTCGGCCAAGACGGCGCCGACGAGCCGGATGATCGACGGCCGGTTTGGGAAGATCCCGACGACGTCGGTGCGGCGGCGGATCTCCTTGTTCAACCGTTCCTGCGGGTTATTCGACCAGATCTGCCGCCAGATCTCGCGGGGGAAGCCGGTGAACGCGAGGAGGTCGTCGCGGGCGACATCGAGATGCTCGGCCGCAGCCGGGAACTTGGCTTCGATGGTCGCCACGACCCGGGCGAACTGGGCGCGGACGGCGTCGGCATCGGGCTGGTCGAAGATCGTGCGCACCAGAGTGGCGATCCACGGCTGCGCGGACTTCGGCACCTTCGTCAGCAGATTCCGCAGGTAGTGGGTGCGGCATCTCTGCCAGGACGCTCCGGGCAGGGCGGCGCCGATCGCGGCCACGAGACCAGCGTGGGCGTCGGATATCACCAGACGGACACCGGCCAGGCCGCGGGCGGTCAACGACCGCAGGAACGCCAACCAGCCGGCGCCGTCTTCGTCGGAGGAGACATCGAGGCCGAGGACCTCGCGTTGACCGTCGGCGTTGATACCGACGGCGATCAGCGCGTGAACATTGACGGTCCGGCCGGCTTCGCGAACCTTCATCGTCAAGGCGTCCATCCACACGAACGTGTAGTGCCCGCTGTCGAGGGGCCGGTTGCGGAACGCCTCGACCTGCGCGTCCAGGTGCGCGGCCATCTCCGAGACCTGCGACTTCGACAGCTGCCGGATCCCGAGTTGCTCGACCAGCTTCTCCACCCGCCGCGTGGACACTCCTAGCAGGTAAGTGGTGGCCACGACCGACACGAGGGCCTGCTCGGCCCGCCGGCGGTGCGTCAGCAGCCAGTCGGGGAAGTACGAGCCCTGACGCAGCTTGGGGATGGCCAGGTCGATCGTGCCGGTACGGGTGTCCCATTCCCGATGCCGGTAGCCGTTACGGGAGTTCACCCGCTCGTCGCTGCGCTGCCCATACGCCGCGCCGCAGATCGCATCCGCCTCGGCGGACATCAACGCCTGCGCGAACGTCTTGACCATCGCCTGCAACACGTCCGGCGACGCACCCTCGATCTGCTCGCGCAGCAGGTCAACAGGGTTCACACTCTCAGATGCGGCCATCGCGTTCCTCTCCTTCAATGACTTAGCCGTCTCGAAGGATCACGCGGTGGCCGTCTCCTATCTACGCAACACGCCCATCACGGGCAAGTCGTACACCACTCCAGTGGACGCAACCAACGCCCCAGCCGGCCACCCAGCGTTCAACTGCAACCGCGCGGATCGCGGCACGTGCGGATGCGGGTCCGGCATGCGCGGGTGGTCCGCGCCCTGTCTGAAGCATGAGCGGGCGGCGGACCAGACGAAGCACGATACGAACCAGTGAGCAGTAGTAGTCGGCGATTCGCTGCCGGGTGAACGGGCGGCGCTGCGGGACTACTGTTGCTCCGCATGACCCACGTCGAGATCGAGATCACCGCGGAGCTGGTCCGGGATCTGGTACGCGACCAGCACCCCGACCTCGCCGATCGCCCGGTTCGGCTGGGCGCGCGTGGATGGGACAACCAACTTTGGCGGCTCGGTGACGACCTGGCCGTCCGGCTTCCGTGGGCGACCGGGTCCGCGGACGTGCTGCTGCGCAAGGAGTACTCCTGGCTGCCCACGCTTGCCCCGCGCCTTCCGCTGCCGATCCCCGTCCCGCAACGATTCGGCGAGCCCTCCGAACGGTTCCCTCGGCCCTGGCTCATCACCACCTGGGTTCCGGGCACACCCGCCGACCAGATCCCCGTCACGCGTGCAGCAGACGCGGCCAAAACCTTGGCCACTTTCCTGACCGCTCTTCACCAACCCGCCCCCAGCGTCGCGCCCGCAGGCCGGGACCGCGGCGGGCCACTGGCCGGCCACGCCGAGGGATTCGCCAAGGCGGTCACCTCCGCCACCGAGCGAGGGCTGATCCACGACCCGGACGCCGTTCGCGCCGTCTGGCACGACGCGGTCGCCGCGCCTCAATGGATGGGCCCGGCACTATGGCTTCACGCCGACCTGCACCCGGCCAACGTCCTCACCGCCGACGGCACCTTCTGCGGCGTGATCGATTTCGGCGACCTCTGCGCGGGCGACCCAGCATATGACCTCGCCGCCGCGTGGCTCCTGCTACCGGCCGACACCACCGACCACTTCTACGCGGCCTACCAGCCGACCCCGGACACCGCCACCATGCGCCGCGCCCGCGGCTGGGCGATGGCACGCGCCCTCGGCGGCATCCTCATCGGCGACGCCGGCATCCACGGCCGCCCCGGCGGCAAGCCCACCTGGGGCCCACCCGCCCACGCCGCCCTGCAACGCCTCATCGCCACAATCCGCTGACCCGGCGATCGCCAATGCGTCCGACAAACGGCGCGATCAACCATCCGCACAGCGGGTGGACACCATCGGACTGACCCGCATCTACGTGCTGTTCCTGATGGAGATCGCGACCCGGCGACTCCACCTACTGGGCGCCAGCACGAACCCGACCGGTGAGTGGGTGGCGCAGCAAGCCCGCAACCTGATGCTGGACCTGGGGGAGCGGGCCAACCGGGTTTCGGTTCCTAATCCGCGACCGGGACGCCAAGTACACCGCCATGTTCGACACCGTGTTCCACGCGGAGGGTGTCGAGGTGCTCCGGACACCACCCCAGGCACCCCGGGCGAACGCGTTCGCGGAGCGCTGGGTACGCACGGTGCGGCGGGAATGTCTGGACCGGATCCTGATCTACAACACGCGACATCTGCTCGCCGTGCTGCGCGAATACCTAACGCACTACAACCAACATCGTCCGCATCAGGGCCGCGGGCAACGCCCACCTGACCGAGGCGCGGTCCCAGCGCCGGTGACCGACCTGGGTGCCGTCCGGGTACGGCGCAGGAAGTTGGTCCAGGGGTTGATCAACGAGTATGAGCAGGCCGCGTAGCCGAAACCGAGTTCTCGCACGGGACAGGTCGTCACGGGCCGCGTATCGAAAGAAACCTTGTGGTCAGGTACTCCGATGCCTAAGCTAAAGCGCCTTAGTTGTTGTGGAGGGGGGAACCCTTGCCGAATCTTGTCGGAGGTACGCGTGCTTCATGGTCGGTCGTTCACGGCGGTCGCAGTCGCGGTCGCCCTCGTCGTCACACTGTTGCCATCGTCGGCGACCGCAAGTGACACCCTGCCGTGGGAGGGCGTCGCGGCGAAGGGCGCCAACCAGCCCTACCAGCACGGCTACACCAGTGCCGATCTGCTGCGCTGGACGCCGGAGTCGGACCTGTTCGGCGACATGACCCGCGCCCGAGTCCCGCTGCAGCCGCGCGTCGCGCCGCTGAAAGCCACCCAGGCTGACCCGAACCTCGACCCGGCGGTGCAACAACTCACGCTGGCCGGGGACTATGGCAACGCATTCTTCGAGAGCTACCCGTACAACAACGAGTTCAGCGCCTATCTGTTCAACTACTGGCAGTATACCGACTACTACGCCGCGTGGCACGGTATGCCCACAGAGGGCGTGCCGGAGAAACTGTACGATCCAAAGCTGGACTGGCGCGAGAAGTGGTTCGAGTTCGGGATGCTCAACCTGCCCAACTCCGGGTACACCAACGCGGCGCACAAGAACGGCGTGAAGTCGCTCGGCTGCATCTTCTTCTCGGAGAACGACCGCGGCACGCAGACGTACACGGAGATGCTCGTCCAGGACGAGAACGGCGACTACCCGGTCGCCCGCAAGCTCGTCGAACTGGCCCGCTGGTACGGCTTCGACGGCTACTTCATCAACCAGGAGGAGCCGTCCGTCGCGGTTGCCGACATCCCGCGCTACAAGGCGTTCCTCAAGGTGCTCCGGGACTCCGGGCTCTACGTGCAGTTCTACGACTCGGTCGACACGATCACTGGCCTGCGGGTGTACCAGAATGAGTTCAACAGCCAGAACAGCCCGTTCGTGCGGGATCCGGAGCTGGGCGACGTCAGCGACTCCATGTTCCTGAACTACTGGTGGAACAAGAGCAAGCTCACCTCGTCCCGAAACCACGCGCGGTCCCTCGGGCTCGACCCGCGCAGGGCGGTGTTCGCCGGCCTGGAGGCAGGCAAGGACCAGTTCAAACAGCGGTTCAACCTGGACGACAACCTCGACGCCGATGGTGTGCCGATGAACGGCATCGCGACGCTGGGTGCGGACTTCGTGCACTCGGACATGGCCGACAAGGAGAACGACGCCAAGCAGTGGCAGGCGTACGACCGGGAACGGCGCTGGTGGACCGGTAGCTCCACCGGCGGGGCCGACGACGCCGCGAACTGGAAGGGCATTTCGTCCTACATCACCGAGCGGTCCACGATCAGCGGCACTACCTTCGACACCACCTTCAACACCGGTCACGGCCTCGAGTACGTCGAGAAGGGTGCGGTGTCGAACCCAGCCGAGTGGTCGAACATCAACATTCAGGATCATCCGGTTACCTGGCAGTGGAACATCTCCGCGTCTGGGGACGGCACGCCGGTGCTGGGCGTCGACTACGACTACGGTCCCCGGTACACGAAGGCCGACCGGTTCTCCTACCAGCAGGTGGGCGCCTATCAGGGCGGCAGCTCCCTGGTGCTGACCGGTGACCTGGCCGCGGACAACTACCTGAAGCTCTACCGCACGAATCTGTCGGTGACCGACAAGTCGAAGCTCGGGATCACCTACCGGAAGGTCTCGGCCGACGACGCATCGCAGTTGCGCGCCGCCGTCACCTTTGCCGACGATCCGGACACCGTGGTGCACCTGCCGATCGAGGCCTCGGGCGCGCGGACCGGCTGGACCAAGGCGTCGCTCGACCTGTCGCCGTACGCGGGGCGCACCATCGTCACGCTCGGCCTGTTCGTCGCCGCCGGGCCGGCCACCATCGAGAACTACCAGCTGAACGTGGGCCGGATGACGCTCACCGACGGCGAGTCGCATGTGCCTCCCACGCCGACCGGTTTCCACATCCGCGCGGCGCTCACCGGCACCGACGAGCTCGAACTCGGCTGGAACCTGGACGACTACGACAGGGTGGCCGAGTACGCCGTCTACGACAATGGCGTGTATCTCGGCGGAACCTACGACGACGTCCTTTACGTCAAGCGGTTCACCGGGCAGAAGGGCACGCTGGAGCTGCGGGCCGTCGGTCACGACGGCAGCGTCAGCGAGCCTGCGATCATCCGGTACGACTTCCGGAGAGCGCCGGGCGACGTCAAGGCCACCACGGCGGCTGACGGCAGCGTGACAGTGACCTGGCCGAAGGCTGCTCCCGGCGCCCGGGTACGGCTGGAATCGGCGTACTCCGGCACCCGCATCGTCCGAGAGGTGACGTCGACGGATGCCACCTCAGCGACCCTGACCCGGCTGCCGACAACCGGTGGGCACTACCTGGTGACGGTCAGCCACAGCAGTGCGACACCGGTCTCCTACCGGGGTGAGTTCGCTGACACGCACGTCGAGGCGTACCCCGCCGCGCTGGTGACCGTCACCGGAAACTTGTTTCGGTTCCGGACCCCGTCGACGGCGGACTGGTACAAGTTGCACGTCAAGGAGGACGGCGTGGCGAAGACGTTCGCCACCACCTATTCGTCCGGCGCGAAGCCGTACATCATCCGGGGGCGTACCACCCTTGCGGCGCTCACGGTCATGATGGACCGCCTGGACTCAGAGGTCACCGTCACGATCGAGGATTACGCCGGCAACACCACCACCACGGTTGTGCGCGCGGCCTTGGCCGAGCGGCTGAGCGAGGGTGGGCTCCGTGTACCGTAGGGGCACGCCGCGATCGCCCGAGTCGTCGGATCCGCGCCCGTACCGATGAGGATCTATGCCGCCGCGCCGCACCCGACCGACGTTGAAGGATCTCGCCAAGCGTCTGGGGATCTCCGAGTCGGCCGCATCGTTCGCCTTGAACGGGCGTCCCGGGGTCTCGGAGCAGACCCGCAAGCGGGTCCTCGCCTTGGCGGAGGAGTTGCAGTGGTCACCGCATCACGCAGCGCGGACCCTGTCCGGCATCACGTCGATGACCGTGGGCTTCGTGCTCACCCGCGACGTGCAGGAATTCGGGATGGAGACGTTCTATCTGCGGTTGCTGACCGGTGCGCAGTCCGTGCTCAGCGATCGTGGATACGGCCTGCTGTTCCAGATGACGCACTCGGTGGACGAGGAGCTTGCCGTGCTGCGTCGCTGGAGCGAGGAGCGCCGGGTTGAGGGTGTAATCATCAGCGACCTGCGCCGCGGTGATCCGCGCCCTGCGTACCTGCGGGATCTGGGCCTGCCGGCCGTACTGGTCGGCGGGCCCGACCCAAGGAAGCTGATACCGGGCGTCACGGTCGATGACGGTGCGGCGATCCGGCTGCTCGTCGAGCACCTGCGGGACACCGGACACCGGCGCCTAGCCTACGTCAGCGGGCCGGCTGACCTGCTCCACGTGCATCGCCGGATCATCGCGTTCCGGCGTGCAGCGGATGGGATCATGGCCGAGCCGGGGGTTATCGGCACGGACTACAGCGACGAGCAGGGGCGGGCTGCCGCCCAGCGGTTGGTGCGCGCCGCTGATCCCCCGGACGCAGTGGTCTTCGACAACGAGGTGCTGGCGGTGGCCGGCGTCCGGACATTGAACGGCGCCGGCCTGTCCGTGCCAGCCGACATCTCCGTGGTCAGCTGTGAGGACTCCGCGATCTGCATGGCCTTGCAGCCGGCGCTGACCGCCGTGCAGCGCGATCCGACGGTCTTCGGCGAGACGGTGGCGCAGAAGCTGCTCCGGCTGGTGCACAACGAGCCGGAGCCGGTCGTCGAGGCGCAGCAGCCCACGATAGCGATCAGGGAGAGCACGCGGCAGCGTTGACGCCAGTCGACGGACCGGGCCGTTCCCTGTGCTTCGCCGTGACCCGCGAGCGGAGCCACCAGGTGTGGAGTCGTGGCGGCAACCTGCGGCGATGCATTGACACAGTCACTAAAGCGCTTTAGGGTTCTCGCCAATCACCGGAGGTGACACCGTGCATGTCAATCCGTCCATCGTTCTCGCGCGTCTGCAGCGGGTGGTCCGGGAGCGGCTTCGCCCCAGGCTGTACGAGCCGCTCGCGGACGTGTCGGTGAGCGCCTGGCGGGTCGACGGCGACGGCGAGCCGGTACCTCCCGGGCACGCCCTCGGCCTGGACGTCCTGGCTGACCGGGAGAACCCCGGCTACGTGCCGTTCGCCGTCGGTGACACCTGGGGTCCCGCCTGGGGCACCACCTGGCTGCGTATCGAGGGCCGGGTGCCCGGCTCGGTGCTCCCGGTCGAGCTGGTGCTCGACCTGGGGTGGTTCGACCACTCCGTGGGCGGGCACTGCGAGGGCCTCGTGTACCGGCCCGACGGCATGCCGGTCAAGGCGCTGCACCCGCGTAACGGCTGGGTACGGCTGACCGGCCCGGGCGCCGCGCCGGACGTCCTGGCCGTGGACGGCTCGTTCACGCTCTACGTCGAAGCGGCCGCGAACCCGCTGCTGCTCGGCCTGCCGCCGTTCGTGGAGACCACACTCGGCGAGAAGCCCCGTCCCGACGAGCCGGAGCCGTACCGGCTGGTGGCCGCGCAGCTGTGCGCGTTCTCGCCGGACGTGTTCGCGTTGCTGCGTGATCTGGAGGCGACCGGCGACCTGCTGCCGCATCTGGACCCGGGCGAGCCGCGCTACTGGCGGGTGCTGGACGCGGTGGAGGCGGCGCTCGACGCGACCAACGTGCCGGACGCTCGGGCGGCACTGGCCGACGTCCTCGCCCGGCCCGCACACGCCACCGCGCACCGGGTGACCGCGGTCGGTCACGCGCACATCGACTCGGCCTGGCTGTGGCCACTGCGCGAGACGCGGCGCAAGGTGGCGCGCACACTCACCAACGTGCTGGCGCTGATGGACACCGACCCCACGATGGTGTACGCGATGTCCTCGGCCCAGCAGTTCGCCTGGGTCCAGGCGGACCATCCGGAGCTGTTCGAACGGGTCCGAGCCCGGGTGGCCGAAGGGCGCATCGTGCCGGTCGGCGGCATGTGGGTCGAGTCGGACGCCGTGATGCCGGCCGGCGAGTCGTTGGTCCGGCAGATCAGCTACGGCCAGCGCTACTTCGCCGAGACGTTCGGCCACGAATCCGAGGTGGTCTGGCTGCCCGACAGCTTCGGCTACTCCGGCGCGTGGCCGCAGCTCGCCCGCCGCGCCGGCTACCGCTGGTTCCTCACCCAGAAGCTCTCCTGGAACGACACCACCGTCTTCCCGCACCACACCTTCGCCTGGGAGGGCATCGACGGCACCCGCATCCTCACCCACTTCCCGCCGTCCGACACGTACGCCGCCGAGGTGACCGCGGCCGAGCTCAAGCACGCCGTGACGAACTTCCGGGACAAGACGCGCTCCGACCATTCGCTGCTGCTGTTCGGGTACGGGGACGGCGGTGGTGGCCCCAACCGGGAGATGCTGGCCCGCGCCCACCGCTTCCGCGACCTGGAGGGCGCGCCGCGGGTCGAGCTGCGCGCCCCGGAGAAGTTCTTCGCCGACGCCGAGGCCGAGCTGGGCGACCGGGCGCCGGTCTGGGCCGGTGAGCTGTACCTGGAGCTGCACCGAGGCACGCTGACCTCGCAGATCGCGATGAAGCAGGGCAACCGCCGGGCCGAGGCGATGCTGCGCACCGTCGAGTACCTGGCGACGGCCGCCGCCGTACGCGACGGCGCCGCCTACCCGTACGACGAGCTGGACGAGGCATGGCGCACGGTGCTGCTGCACCAGTTCCACGACATCCTGCCCGGCTCCTCGATCTCCTGGGTGCACCGCGAGGCCAGGGACACGTACGCCCGCCTGGACGCGCGGCTGCGCAGCCTCGTGCCGGGCAGCGGCGCCCCCGGGCGGCTGGTCGGCTGGACCGTGGTACGCGCCGAACCGGCGGTGGCTCCCGGCGCGGACGGTGTGCTGGACAACGGCATCCTGCGCGCCGTCATCGGCCCGGATGGGCACGTGACCACGCTGACCGAACTGCGGACCGGCCGCGAGCTCGTGGTCGAGGGCGGGCAGCTCGGAGTGCTGCAGCTGTTCCGCGACGAGCCGGTGCGCTGGGACGCCTGGGACCTCGACCGGCACGTGCTGCGCAGCCGGGTGGAGCTGACCGGCCCGGTGACCGTCGCGGCCACCGGGGACGCGATCGTCGTCACCCGCCAGCACGGCGACTCGACGTTCACCACCACGTACACGATGCGGCCGGACGCGCCCCGCCTGGACGTCACCGTCGACGTGGACTGGCAGGAGCGCGAGCACCTGCTCAAGCTCTCGCTGCCGGTCGCCGTACACACAATGCGGTCCCGGTACGAAACGCAGTACGGCTCCATCGAACGTCCCACCCACGAGAACACGCTCGCCGACGAGGCCCAGTACGAGGTCTGCTCGCACCGCTGGGTGCACGTGGCCGAGCCGGGACTCGGTGTCGGCGTGGTCAACGACTCCACGTACGGATGCGACGTGCGCCGGGTCCCCGGCGGCACCGACATCCGCCCCACGCTGCTGCGCGCACCGCGGTTCCCTGACCCGGACACCGACCGCGGCCGGCACACGTTCCGATTCGCCGTCCTGGTCGGGGACGAGACGGACACCCGGGCCGCCGCCGACGACCTGAACGCACCGCAGCTCGCCGCGCTCGCCGATGTCGAACCCCTGATGACGCTCGACGTCGAGTCGGGCGCGGCCGTCATCGACTGGATCAAGCTCGCCGACGACCGCAGCGGCGACGTCATCGCCCGCGTTCACGAGACGCGCGGCGGCCGCGCCATCACCCGCCCCAACCTCGGCTTCGACGCCACCGTCACCGAAACGGACCTGCTCGAACGCCCCCTTCCGCCCGATTCCGACCTGCCCGTCGCCCTCCGAGCCGGCCGGCTGGTCCTCGGCCCCTACCAGATCGCCACTCTCCGTCTGACCCCGTCACCGTCCAAGGAGTGCTGATGTCCTTCCGCAAACCCGCCAGATACGTTTTACCGGTCGTCCTCGCACTCGCGCTCGGCGCGTGCGGGATCGGCGGCGGCGCCGACGACTCGGAAACCACCGTCAGCGGCGAGGTGAAAGGCGAGATCACCTTCCAGACCTGGAACCTCAAGGGCAACTACGCCGACTACTTCAACGGCCTGGTCACCGCGTTCCAGAACGCCAACCCGGGCACCACGGTCAAGTGGATCGACCAGCCGCCGGAGGGATACCAGGACAAGCTCTCCGCCGACGCGGCCGCCGGATCCCTCCCGGACGTGGTCGACATCGGCCCGGAGGCGGCGTTCACGCTCGCCAATGCCGGCATGCTCCTCGACCTGTCCAAGACCGACCCCGAGGCCAAGGCGTCGTACCTGCCCAAGGCATGGGACGCCAACGCCTTCCCGTCGCTCGGCGGCACCTACGCGTACCCGTGGTACCTGAACACCGGGCCCTCCTTCTTCAACACGGCCGTGCTGCAGAAGTGCGGCGTGTCGAAGGATCCGCTGCCGGCCACCTTCGACGCGCTGTTCGCGGCGGGCCAGAAGATGGCGGCGACCTGCAAGAGCGATGCCACCATGGTCGGCCGGCTGCCGGCGATCGAGACCTTCGGCGCGTACGGCGTGCCGCTCATGGACCAGGCGGGCACCAAGTTCACCTTCAACGACGCCAAGGCCGTGGAGCTGGTCAGCCACTACCGCAACCTGTTCCAGGCGGGCGGCATGACCGAGGAGACGCTCAACAAGTTGCAGACCGGTGAGGTGGACGCGTTCAAGGCCGGCCGAGTCGGGTGGCTGCCCGGCAGCTCGTACACGCTCAAGGATCTGAAGGCGACGGCACCGAAGGTGGCCGAAACCGTGGCGATCTCGCCGCAGATCACCAACGACAAGCCGAACATGTACATCGAGTCGCTCGCCGTCAACGCGAAGTCCAAGAACGTCGCCACCGCCGTCGCCTTCGCCAAGTTCGCCACCAACAAGGAGAACCAGCTCGCGTTCAGCAAGCAGGCCGCGATCTTCCCGTCCGCCGCCGGCGCGCTCGACGACCCGTACTTCACGACCGACGATGGCACTGACGAGGCCAAGCTCCGGCTGGAGTCCGCCAAGGCCGTCTCCGAGGCGGTCGTCTACTGGCCGGCGGCCTTCTCCTCCAAGAGCGTCGACTACCTGCGGGAGCAGATCGCCCTCGCCGTGCTCGGCAAGAAGGACGTGCAGGCAGCGTTGGACGAGGCCGTCAAGTACGCCGACGCGAGTCTGCCCAAGAAATGACCGCCACCCCCGTCCGCCGGGATACCACGGCGACCGGGACGATGCCGCCGCGAGCCCGCCCGGGCCGCGGCGGCATCGGGCGAACTCACGACCGGTGGTGGACACCATGGCTGTTCCTGGTGCCCGCCCTGGCGATCGTCGTGGTCTTCATCCTGTTCCCGTTCGCCAACACGCTCGCCCTGTCGGCGACCGATGCGACCCTGCTCAAGCCGGGCCAGTTCGTCGGCGCGGACAACTTCGTCCGGCTCTGGCACGACGACCGGTTCCGCACCGCCATGACCAACTCCCTGCTGTACGTGGTCTGCGTGGTCCCGGTCATGGTCGCCGCCCCGCTGGTGCTGGCCGCGCTGGCCAATGGCACCACCCGGATCCTCGGTTTCCTGCGCACCGCGTACTACCTGCCGGTGGTCATGTCGTCGGTGATCGTGGGTCTGATCTGGACCAACCTGCTGGACAGCCGGGGCCTGGTGAACCAGGTACTGGACTGGCTCGGCGTGATCAGCGAGCCGGTGCCGTTCCTCAGTGGCCGCTGGCTGACCCTGCTCAGCGCGATGGTGGTCACGATCTGGACCGGCCTCGGATACTACATGGTCATCTACCTCGCCGCGCTGGCCAACATCGACCCTGCGCTGTACGACGCCGCATCCGTCGACGGGGCCGGGCCGATCCGGCAATTCCTGCACGTGACCGTCCCGGGCGTACGCACCACGTCGGCACTGATCGGGCTCTTCTCCTCGGTCTCCGCCTTCCGCGTCTTCGGCGAGGTGTACATCCTGACCGGCGGCACCGGAGGCGTGGGTGGCCAGAACATCACGATCACCATGCTCATCCAGCAGGAGGGCACCGGCCTGCAGGCCGAGACCGGGTACGCCGGCGCGATCAGCGTGGTGATGTTCGTGGTCCTCGGGCTGCTGCTCGCCGGGCAACTGTGGTTCCAGCGCCGAGGAGGCAGCCGGTGAGCCGTACCCAGAAAACCCTGCGCTACCTAGTGCTGCTCGCGTTCTTCCTGCTGCTGGCCGGGCCGCTGCTCTGGCAGCTCTCCCTGTCGTTCAAAGGCGCCGGCGACGACCTGTACGCCCAGCCACCGCAGGTGATCCCGGCCGACCCCACGACCGGGAACTACACCGGCGTCCTGGACCGTCTGCCCGTACTGCTCTACGTGTTGAACTCCGGGATCGTGGCGCTGCTGGTGGTGGCCGGCAACATCGCGGGTGCGACCCTAGCCGGATTCGCCCTGGCTCGACTGCGCTTCCGGTTCCGTTGCCTGGTCACCGGCCTGTTCGTGGTGGCGCTGCTGGTGCCGATCGAGTCGATCATCATCGCCCAGTTCCTGCTGGTCCGATCCACCGGACTGGCTGACACGCTGCTCGGCGTGGCCCTGCCGACCTGCGTCGCCGCGCTCAACGTGCTGCTGATGCGCAACGGCTTTCAGGTCATCCCGGCCGAGCTGGAGGAGGCGGCCCGGATCGACGGCGCGGGCGTGTGGCGGCGGTTCTGGCACGTCTGCGTGCCGCAGGTCCGCGGCGTGATGACCGTGGTGGCGATCTTCTCGTTCGTCGGCGCCTGGAACGACTTCCTGTGGCCGCTGATCGTGCTCTCCAGCGAGGAGAACTACACCCTGACCCTTGGCCTCAACCGGTTGCGTGGCACCTTCTACTCCGATCCGCGGCTGATCGCGGCCGGCACGATCATCGCGCTGCTGCCGATCCTCGCCGTGTTCGCCCTTCTCCAGCGATACTTCTTTCGCGGCCTGGAAGCAGGCGGCATCAAAGGATGACCTTCGTGCGCACACTTCCCCGTTTCGGCGTCAATTACGTTCCGTCCGGTGATTGGTTCTACTCGTGGTTGTCGCCCCGCTGGGACACCATCCGTCGTGACCTCGACAGCATTGCCGCTCTCGGGCTCGACCACGTCCGGGTCCTGCCGCTCTGGCCGGTGCTGCAGCCGAACCGCACGCTGATCGCCGACAAGGCGCTGGCCGACGTGCGCCGCGTCGTGGAGCTCGCCGGGGACGCCGGGCTGGACGCGAGCGTCGACGTGATCCAGGGGCACCTGTCCAGCTTCGACTTCGTGCCGTCGTGGCTGTCCAGCTGGCACCGGCGCAACATGTTCACCGACCCGGAGAGCGTCGCCGCGCAGGCCGCGCTCGTCAAGGCCGTGCACACCGCCGTCGCGGACCTGCCCGGCTACCTCGGCCTGACGCTCGGCAACGAGGTGAACCAGTTCTCCTCGCCCCCGCATCCGTCGCCGATGCCGGCCACTCCCGACCAGATCAGCACCTGGCTGACCACGCTGCTGGCCGCGGTACCGTCCGGTCGGGGCGTGCGGCTGCACGCCGAATACGACGCCGTCTGGTACCAGGACGGGCATCCCTTCCTGCCGACCCATGCCAGCCGGTACGGCGACGTCACCGCCATCCACTCCTGGATCTTCAACGGCACCGCGCAACACTACGGCGCGATGTCCGGGGCGAGCATCCGCCATGCGGAGTATCTGATCGAGCTGTCCCGAGCGTTCGCGGTCGACCCCGCCCGCCCGGTCTGGTTGCAGGAGATCGGCGCACCGCTGAACTGCCTCGACGAGAGCGACGCGCCCGAGTTCTGCCGCCGCGCGGTGCTCGCCGCAGCCGCGTCCGACGCGCTGTGGGGCATCACCTGGTGGTGCTCGCACGACGTACGTCGCGGTCTGGCTGACTTCCCTGAACTGGAGTACTCGCTCGGGTTGTTCGACTCGAACGGCCGGGTCAAGCCGATCGGCACGGCGTTCGCCGAGGTGGCCGAGCACGTCCGGGCGGGATGGCGGGACGCCGCGCCGGAACCGCGCACGACCGCCGTGCAGATTCCGGCCGACGGTGACGGTGTCCCGGTGAGCCGGGCCGCCCTCGCACCGGGCGGCGCGGTCTTCACCGCCTGGATGGCGGCCGCCCTGCGCGGCGAGCGCCCAGCGCTGGTCCTCACTGGGGCCGCCCACCGCTTCGAACACCTGCTGCCGCCCGTGCCGTCCGATGTTTCCGGCGTCTACAGCGCGGTCAGCGACGCCGACGCGTTCGCCCTGTGATGCCGCTCTACCGCAGGGCGGACCTGCCAGTCGGCGAGCGGGTCCGGGATCTGCTCGGCCGGATGACCCTGACCGAGAAGGTCGGCCAGCTCAACCAGCGCCTGTACGGCTGGCACGCGTGGCGACGCACCCCCAACGGGTTCGCGGTCACCGAGAAACTGGTCGCCGAGGCGCGCCGCTACGGCGGGATCGGGGCCGTCTACGGCCTGCAACGCGCCGACGCCTGGTCCGGGCAGGGCTGGGCGACCGGCGCCACGGCCGACGACGGTGCCGAACTCGCCGCCGAGGTCCAGCGCGCGATCGTCACCGAGTCACGGCTCGGCATACCCGCGCTGTTCGTCGAGGAAGTGCCGCACGGTCACCAGGCCCTCGACGGGACGGTGCTGCCGGTCGCGCTGGCGGTCGCGTCGAGCTGGGACCCGGACCTGTACGAGCGGGCATCCCAAGCGGTCGCCACCGAGGTTCGCGCCCGCGGCGCCCACGTCGCACTGGTGTCCACACTGGACGTCCTGCGCGATCCTCGCTGGGGCCGCGCCGAGGAGACGTTCGGCGAGGACCCGTACCTCGCCGCCGTGTTCACCACGGCCGCTGTACGCGGGCTGCAGGGCTGCGGCGCTGGCGAGCCGGTCCCGGCGGATCGGGTGGCCGTGGTGCTCAAGCACGCCGCCGGGCAGGGCGCGACGATCGGCGGCCGCAACTGGGCCGCGACCGAACTCGGCTGGCGGGAGCTCGCCGAGATCCACCTGCCGCCGGTCCGGGCCGCCGTGGACGCCGGCGCGGCCGGGCTGATGGCCGCCTACAGCGAGGTCGATGGCCTGCCAGTGGCCGCCAACCGGCACCTGCTCACCGATGTGATCCGTGGTGCACTCGGCTTCGACGGTCTGGTGATGGCGGACGGTACGGCCCTGGACCGGCTGCTGCGACTCACCGGTGACCCGGTGTCCGCGGCGGCGCTGGCGTTGCGGGCCGGCACCGACCTGAGCCTGTGGGACGAGGTTTTCCCACACCTGGGCACGGCCGTCGAGCGGGGCCTGTTGACCGAGGAGGAACTCGACCACGCGGTGTCCCGGGTCCTCGCGCTCAAGTTCCGGCTCGGCTTGTTCGACGAGCCCGCCGTACCACCGGCCGGGGTCGACCACGCTCGGCGGGAGGCGGCGCGGCTCTCCGCGGAACTCGCCGCCCGATCCGTCACGCTCTTGCGCGACGACGGCCAGCTTCCGTTGCGCGGCAGGCGGATCGCGGTACTCGGGCCACACGCCGACACGCTGGACCACGCGCTCGGCGACTACACCGCGCCCCAGCGCCCCGACGCCGGAACCACGATCGCGGCGGCGCTGCGGGCCGCCGTACCGGTGGGCACGGAGGTGGTGACCGCGCCCGGCGCGGACATCGCCACCGACGACGAGTCGGCGATCTCCGCCGCGGTGGCTCTGGCCCGGGACGCGGACGTCGTCGTGCTCTGCCTCGGCGGCTCCAGCGCCCGTGACGCCGAAACCCGGTTCGACGTCAACGGAGCGGCCCTTACCGGCGGGCCTCGCTCGCAGATGACGGCGGGGGAGGGCGTCGACCTGGCGGCGCTGCGGGTCGGCGCGGGTCAGTACGCGCTGCTGCGCCGCGTGGCCGCGACCGGCACTCCGGTGGTGGCCGTCGTCGTGCAGGGCCGGCCACATGTGCTCGGCGAGGTGCTGTCCACCGCTGCCGCGTGCCTGAACGTCTTTTACCCGGGGCCGGCGCTCGGCACCGCGGTGACGGATGTGCTGCTCGGCCGGCGGGAACCACAGGGACGGCTGCCGGTGTCACTGCCGCGCGACGCCGCGAGCCTGCCGGTGCACTACAACCACCGCGACCACGACTGGGCCGGATACCTCGACGCGCCGCCCGGACCGCTGTTGCCATTCGGCTCCGGGCTCGGCGCGCACCCGCTCGTGCTCTCCGCGCCGGAATTGCTGCCGGGCAAGCAGGTGAGCGTAACCGAGCTGCGGGCAGGCACTGAGCTCACGTGCCGGGTCTCGATCCGCAACGACGGCCCGGTCCGGGCCTCCACGGTCGTACAGCTCTACCTCCGCCGGATCACGGCGTCGACGTGGCCACGCACCCGCGAGCTGCGTGGCTTCCGGTGGGTCGAAGTCCCGGCGGGCGGGTGCGTGACAGTGGAACTGACGGTCGGCGCCGCACAGGTGAGCGCGGTGGATGACTGCGGACGCCCACAGGTGGAAGCCGGTCTCGTCGAGCTGCAGACCGGCACATCGGTGGCCGACCTTACCGGGGTGCGGCTGTTGCTCACCACCGCCGCGACGGCCGTCGCTCAGCCTGAGGGGGTATCCCCATCGGCTGGGGTACCGCGATCACCGAGTTCCTCACCAGGACCGCCGGAGAGAACGGCCACGCAAGCGCCGCCCGGAACCCGGCCAGCGCAGCGCGCGCTCTGACGCGCGGTCGTGGCGATGCTCGACGGCATCCGAAGGCTGGTCGTGGATCGGATCGTGTCGGCCACCGGCTACGAGCAGGCCCGCTCCGTCGTCGCCGCCCTCGCCGAGGACTGGGCCGCCGCCCGCGACGTCCAGCTCGACCTGCCAGGAACCGGGGGTCTGCAACAGCCCCCCGATCGCCGACGACGACACCATCACCGCCACCGGGAGCGGCTGCTGCGGTCTGACCGGATGCGCCTCGCGCGGATGGTGGCCGCCGACAATCTGGTCGGCGGCCGCCGTCACGCCGGCTACGGGTGGCGGATCTTCGGAGCGTTCGCGATGATTCAGACCGGCGGCTACGACGCCTTCTGCTACTCCTGCGGTCCTGCTTCACCCGATGGCGGTCAACCTGGACGTTTCGGTGGGCCGGCGGCATCCGTACCAACCGGGTCTGGATCGTCCCAGGCTAACGGAAGGAGCTTGCATCCCATGCAGCGAATCACCCTGCACACCCGGCTCAAGCCGGGCAAGGAAAGTGAGTACGACAACGTCCACAAGGTCATCCCCGCCGAACTGGACAGCGCACTACGTGCCGCCGGGGTGCATACGTGGCGGATCTGGCGGGACGGCCGCGACCTGTTCCACCTGGTCGAGGTCGAGGACTATCAGCGGATGCGACACGAGCTGCGCGATCACCCGGCCAATGTGCGCTGGCAGGCCCGGATGGCGCAGTTGCTGAAGGTTGAGGACGACTACTCGGGCACCGACTCGGGGCTGCGCCTCGTCTGGGAGCTGCCGTGACCGGACACCTCGGGAGAACTGCTACGCGCAACGGTTCATCCGCAGCGTCCGTTCCGAGTGCACCGACCGGATCCTGATCTACAACGAACGGCACGCCTGCAGGATCCTCGACGAATATGGGCTCTTCGAAGTTAAGCGGGGTTCGCGTCGGATCGGGTTTGGACGTGAGGCTCGCAGCTCATCGGTGATCATCTGAGTGTCTAAATGTTGTGGGTCAGGACGTTGGTGACGGCGCATAGTGGTGGGCAAGGTTGGTGGCTAGGTCGCGGAGGTGAGCCCTGGCTTCGGTGGGGCCGTGCACAGTGATGGCGCTTTCGAACGGCAGTAATGCTCGCACATCCTCCAGACGCAGGAAGCGGATCGTCACCTTGTGGCCGGTGGGGGACTCTTCATGGTCGTCCCGGACGAGTCGTTGGCCAAAGATCCGTTGCGCTCGCTCGATCTGGGTCTGGTCGATGGTGGCGCTGACCTCTATCGCGTGGTTGTGTTCCCACTGAGCAATGAGCGCTGCAGCGACGGTGGCCAGGGTCTGGTTCTCGCGGATCCGTCGTGGCTGGTCGGCTTCTTTCCACGTCGTGATCCGTTGGAGTCGGTACATCCGTGGCACTCGGGCACAGTCGGCGACGAGGTACCAGGGTGCCGGCCTTGGCGAACAGCCCGTAGGGATCCACGACGAGGTCGCGTGGGCATGACTCGTGTGGGCTGTCGTACTCGATCTGTAGCTGGCGACCTCGCCGCACTGCGCCGATCAGCGAAGCCGGAGTCGTGCCGGAAGCTCGTGCCTGACGCCAGGGACGGATGTCCACGTGCACTACGTCGGTGAGCGGCAGGAGCTCATGAACTCGACGTGACTGTGTAGCGACGATCTTGGAGAGCGCGCGCTGGCTGCCGACCGATGCGTTGAGCTCCGCACGTTGCTTCTCGTCCAGCCCGGTGAGCGACAGATGATCACGCTCGCCCGGCGTGAGTCGCGTGAGGTCGAGCCCGGACCCGGGCAGCATGGTCACGCCTCCGAGGCGGCCCCGGTGTGCGGTCACCGGCAGACCGGCGTCGCGGAGCCAGTTCAGGTCTCGAGTGATGGTTCGAAGGGACACCCCGAGCGCCGAGGCAAGTTCCTGTGTGGTCACGGCATCCCTCGATTCGAAAAGCAACATCAGGGAGAAGAAACGGTCTGGGGTCACCCACCAAGTTTTTCAGGAATTGCGACACGATGCGGCGCATATCCCGGTCAGGCTGGTGGATGCGTACAAACGCCCAGTGAGAAGGAACAACCATGACCACATCCGTCGTGTCCATCGTCTACGTGAACGATGCTCCCGCCGCAGCTCGTTTCTACGGTGACCTCCTCGGCATGAGCCCCTCGTTCGAGACTCCGGGATACATCACCTTCGACCTCGGGCCAGGCGCTGACCTCGCTCTGTGGTCTGGCCAGTTCGAGGATCTGTCACCGGATGTCCCGCGTACCAGTGAGGTGTGCCTGGCCATCGACGGTGGACCCGACGAGGTCAACGTGATCTTTAAGCAGTGGCAGTCCAAGGGCGTCACGATCCTGCGCGAGCCTCATGATGCGGGGTTCGGGCTGACCTTCCTCGCAGCCGATCCTGACGGGAACCGTATGCGCGTCGCACCGCAGGACTGAAAGGCCGCAATGCGGCAGGCGCGCACGATAGGTGTCGCGCCTGCCGTCGTCTGACTTCGAAAGGACGACGAGTGCCGCACGCGAATGCGCCCCTGAGCGTCGAGGGCCGTAGGCGGCTCGTGAAGCGGTGCCAGACACGTCCCATTGCCCACGTCGCCGCTGAGATGGGTATCTCCCGCGCATGCGCCAGCAAGTGGGTAAATCGCTGGCGGCTACACGGTGAAACGGGATTGCAAGACCGGCCGTCGAGTCCGCACCGGAGTCCGAACGCGACTCCAGCATGGGTCATCGAGCAGATCGAGTCACCGCCCGTTGGCCCGGACACATGGTGCACCTGGATGTGAAGAAGGTCGGCCGGATCCCTGATGGCGGTGGGTGGCGGATCCACGGCCGGGACAGCGATCAGGCCAAGATCGCTAGTCGGGCGAAGTCGGCCGGGGCGAAGCGTGGCTACGTCTACCTGCACTCCGTCGTCGATGGTTTCTCACGGCTCGCAGCGGCTCCAGCGCCGCCCACTCGGTGTCGGTCAGGTCATGCCGCCTCGTCACCGCTACAGTGGCCACGAGGTCTCCGTGCTGATGGTCTTCTTCGTCGATGAACCATCTACCGGAGACCTCGTCATTCATCGATCACCGACGCGCCGGGACCCGCTCACCCCTCACCGCGGGCGGACTTTGACACAGGCCCTAGTGTCCTGAGTCGTCAATTCGTTGGCAGTATGCGGCGATTGTTTCGAGGATGTCGTCAGCCGTTTCGGTCCACACGAATGGTTTGGGGTCGGCGTTCCACGCCTCGATCCAGGCGGTGACGTCGGCTTCCAGCGCGGCGACGCTGCGGTGGGCTGAGCGGCGGAGTTTGCGGTTGGTCAGTTCGGCGAACCAGCGTTCGACCAGGTTGAGCCACGACGAGTAGGTCGGGGTGAAGTGCAGGTGGAACCGGGGATGCTTGAGCAGCCACTGCTGGATGGCGGGCGTTTTGTGGGTGGCGTAGTTGCCCAGCACCAGATGCAGGTCCAGTTTGGGCGGGGTCGCCTGGTCGATGGTGCGCAGGAACCGCAGGAACTCCTGGTGGCGGTGCTTGCGCTGGGTCTGGCCGATCACCTTGCCGGTGGCCACATCAAGGGCGGCGAACAGACTGGTGGTGCCGTGGCGCACGTAGTCGTGGGTCACCCGGCCCGGCGCGCCGGGCATCATCGGCAGCATCGGCGCGGTGCGGTCCAGGGCCTGCATCTGGGACTTCTCGTCCACCGCGAGGACCATGGCGGCCTCGGGCGGATCGAGGTACAACCCGACGATGTCACGGACCTTGTCGATGAACAGCGGGTCGTTCGACAGCTTCCAACTGTCGACCAGGTGCGGCTTGAGCCCGAACGCCCGCCAGATCCGCGAGACCGCTGTCTGATTCAGGCCCACCGCCTTCGCCATCGACCGGGTCGACCAGTGACTGTCCTGATCAGATGGCAGCTCCTCAAGCGTCTTCGTAATCACCGCCTCGACCTGCGCATCACCGATCTTCCGCGGCGCGCCCGGACGCGGCTCGTCCCGCAGGCCGTCCACCCGATCGATCACGAACCGTTTACGCCACTTACCCACCGTCGGCAGCGATACACCGCGCCGACGCGACACCTCACTGTTGGACAGACCCTCCGCACACGCCAGCACGATCCGCGCCCGCACCGCCAACGCCTGCGCCGTCTTCGGCCGCCGAGCCAGCCCCTGCAACACCTCCCGCTCCTCGGCGGTCAGTTCCAGCAAGGCCAGCTTCGGACCACGACCATCACCCACACAGACAATCTACCAACGAATTAACGACTCAGCACACTAGTTCGGATGGTCACATGTGAAGAGCTGCGAGCATGGTCAACGATGCGACCCGGCTGCTGGGCTTGGACGGACTGTTAGTGGAGCGGGCCGAGCTGGACGCCGACGGTGTCCCGCTGGTGGACGTGTCCACCGGTGATGAGCAGGCACGATGCTGCCCGCGGTGCGGGCAGCGGGCGACCCGGGTGAAGCAATGGACCACAACCAGGCCGCGGGATCTGCCGGCGGGTGGCCGGCCCGTGTGACTGCGCTGGCGGAAGCGACGCTGGTACTGCCTGACGGTCCGGTGTTCGCGGAAGTCGTTCACCGAGCAGGTGGTGCAGGTTCCGGACCGGTCGCGGTTGACCCGCCGGCTGCGTGAGGCAGTGCACGACAACTCGTCGCCCGGAAAAATTCTTACCCGAATCGCTCGGTCGGCGGCTCTTCTGCGCCTGGCCAACTACGCAGAGTCGCGGCCGTGGCTGCTGCCTTTCCTTGGCGGGTACGTCTTATGCGCTGCTGGGCACCAGTGTGTCGGCGTGGTAAAACTCGGCCGAAGGTCTCTTGACAGCACTGGGTATCGCGTAAGAAATTTTACCACTATCGGTCGTCGGAGCTTGGTGAAGGGTGGTGCCAGAGGTGGTCGACTCCCCGGCGGTGGATGGCGGTGTACTGCAGACTGTGCGTGCCAAGCTGCCGGAGTTCACGGGTGCTTTGCAGCGCGTCGCAGAGCAGGTGGTAGCCGATCCGGCTGGCGCGGCCCGGGCCACCATCGTGGAGTTGGCCGAGCGTAGCGGTACGTCGCCGGCGACGATCACCCGTTTCTGCCGAGCGCTTGGCTTCGAGGGGTACGCCGAACTGCGGCTGGGTATCGCCGAGGAGACGGGTCGGGCTCGCGCGGCCGGTTGGTCGGTGGACATCGGGCGGGAGATCCAGCCGGATGATCCGCTGGGCCGGGTGCTGGGCCAGATCATGGCGGCTGACACGAAGGCGATGCAGGACACCGCGGCGCTGCTGGATCTGCGTGAGGTGGAGCGGGCGGCGGACGCGATCGCCCGCGCTGCCCGGGTCGCCATCTTCGGCGCCAGCGGCAGTGCTCTGGTCGGCGAGGAGATGCAGTTCAGCCTGCACCGCATCGGCGTGCCGGCGTGGGCGTGGACCGATCTGCACAACGGCCTGGCGGCCGCGGCGTTGCTGTTCCGCGGTGACGTGGCGCTGGGCATTTCACACAGCGGCCAGACGCGCGAGACGATCGAGATGCTTGCCGAGTCCGGCGGCCGCGGCGCGACCACGGTGGCGCTCACCAGCTTTCCCCGCTCGCCGCTGGCGGAGTTGGCCGACATCGTACTGCTCACCGCCAGTCAGGCCACCACGTTTCGTCCGGATGCGCTGTCCGCGCGCCATCCCCAGCTCGTCGTGCTCGACCTGCTGTACATCGCAGTCGCGCAGCGCACGTACGACCGTGCACACGCCGCGTTCCAGCGCACCGCGCACGCGGTCGACGGACACAAGCAGCGACCCACCCCGTAGCCAGCCCATACGAACAACCGACCCCCTAATCAGCCCATGAAGGAGCCCTCAATGCCCCCAACCCCCGGTGTCGATCGTCGTACCCTCTTGCGCCGAGCGGCGGCTGTTGGTCTGCTCGCCACTCCGGCCGCCGGTCTGCTCGGCGGCTGCGTTGGCGGAGGTGACGCTGGCGCGCCGCAACAGGCGCAGGGTGAGAAGACCGCGGACAACCCGCTGGGTGTCAAGGAGGACGCCGAGCTCGAGGTGGTCATCTTCAACGGTGGCCTGGGCACCAAGTACGCCACCGACGTGCACATCCCGTCGTACAAGCAGAAGTTCCCGAAGGCGAACGTCAAGTTCTCGCAGACGGAGGAGGTCGCCACCGTTCTGCAGCCGCGGTTCACCAGCAACACGCCGCCGGACATGATCAACAATGCTGGTTCGAAGCTGATGGACCAGGGTGCGCTGGTGCAGGCCGGTCAGGTGCAGGACCTGACCGAGCTGTTCGAGGCCGAGTCGCTGGACCTGCCGGGCAAGAAGGTCAAGGACACCCTCATTCCGGGCACCATCGAGCAGGGCACGTTCAACGGCAAGCCGTACGTGCTGAACTACGCGTTCACCGTGTTCGGGCTGTGGTACGACAGCACGCTGTTCGAGAAGAACGGCTGGGTCCCGCCGAAGACGTGGAGCGAGTTCACGGCGTTGTGTGACAAGATCAGGGCGGCGGGTGTCACGCCGTACTCGTATGCGGGCGCGAACGCCGCGTACTACCAGTACCTGGTGCTCCTGACCAGCGCGGCGAAGATCGGTGGGCCGGACGTCCTCAAGAACATCGACAACCTGGAGGACGGGGCCTGGCAGGTCGACGCGGTGAAGCAGGCCGCGGCGGCGTGGGCCGAGATCGGCGCAAAGTACGGCAACAAGGCGCACCTCGGTCTCAAGCACACCGAGGTCCAGCTCCAGCAGAACCAGGGCAAGGTCGCGTTCTATCCCAGCGGGTCGTGGCTGGAGAACGAGCAGGCCAAGGACACCCCGCCCGGCTTCACGTACGCGGTCATGCCGGTGCCGAGCGTGACCGGCTCGGACAAGCTGCCGCAGACCGCGATCTACGCGGCGGCCGGGGAGATGTACTTCGTCGCGTCCAAGGGTAAGAACCCGCGCGGTGGTATGGAGTACTTGCGGCACATGCTGTCCAAGGCCGGTGCCAAGGGCTTCACCGAGTTGACCAAGGTGCTCACGGTGGTCCGGGGCGCGACTGACGGGCTGACCATCTCGCCCGGCCTCACCAGCAGTGAGGCGATGCTCAAGGCGGCCGGCACAGATTACTTCTCCTACCGGTGGGACACCTGGTACAAGAAGCTGGACGACGAGTGCCGCGCCGCCACCAACGAACTGTTCTTCAACGGCGGTACCGCGGAGAAGTTCTGCGAGCGTATGCAGAAGGCCGCGAACGCGGTGAAGAAGGATCCATCGATCCAGAAGTTCACCCGCTGAGTCACGGGCTGACATCATGCGGCATGGCAAGTACCCGTTCATCGTCGGCTTCTTAGCCGCACCGGTCGCCCTCTACACGACCTTCGTCATCGGCCCGTACCTGCAAGCGTTCTACCTCGCGATGACGAACTGGCGTGGCGTGGCGGCGAACCCGACGTTCATCGGGCTGGACAACTTCCGGCGATTGCTGCAGGACGAGGTGTTCTGGAAGGCTGTCCGGCACCACGGCCTGTTGCTGCTTGCCATGCCGCTGATCACCATCGCGATCGCCCTCATCTTCGCGTTCCTCCTGAACGTGGGCGGTGGGGCGCGCAGTGGGGCGATGGC
>NZ_POUB01000289.1 GCF_003236335.1 Micromonospora deserti | reverse complement strand
ACCACGCGCCCGGCCCCGGCGCCCCAGCCCAGGCCGCCGGGGCCGGGCGCGTGGTGGAAGCCCCGGATGCCCGGTGACGTCCGCACGCTCGCCGTCGGGCCCGATCGCCCCCCAGAACAGGCGTGCCGCTGCCGCCGGTGCGGCGACCGGTCGTCCCGCATCCGCCCTCCCCGTGGTCGACGATCCGACCACCGCGGCCAACCAGGTTCCGCCGCCCTGGGAGGGGCCAGCCGACCGGCGATCCGCTGGCCTGTCCCCGCGCTGGGCGACCGGTCCGGGCGGTTTCCCGGGTTCGGCGGGATTCAGCGGCGCTGACTTGGGTAGACGCACCCGGCCGAGCACAGCGGTCGGCCGGTGCCGGCCGCCACCCCGCCTCAGGAGGCCCCATGGCGACCATCCCGGCGGACCGCAGCCTGGAGAGCACGTTGGCGTTCCTGCGCGACGGCTACCGGTTCATCGGCGCGCGCTGCGACCGCTACGGCACCGACATCTTCCAGACCCGGCTGCTGCTGGAGCGGACCATCTGCCTGCGCGGCCGGCCGGCGGCCGAACTCTTCTACGACCGGGAGCGCTTCATCCGGGCCGGCGCCCTGCCGAGACGGGTTCAGCGGACGCTCACCGGCGTCGGCGGGGTGCAGGGCCTCAACGGCGCGGCCCACGCCGACCGGAAGGCGATGTTCCTGTCGATCATGACCCCGGCCGCGGTCCGGCAGCTCGGCCAGCTCTTCGACGACGAGTGGCGGGCCCGGATCCCGGCGTGGGAGGGCGGCCGGACGGTGGTGCTCCACGACGAGCTGGGCCGGATGCTGACCCGGGTGGTCTGCGCCTGGGCCGGGGTGCCGCTGGCCGACTCGCAGGTCGACCGGCGCGATGCCGAGCTGCACGCGATGATCGACGCGCCGGCCGCATTCGGGCCGCGGCACTGGCGGGGCCTGCTGGGCCGCCGCCTCGGCGAACGCTGGATCCGCGACGTCATCGACCGGGAACGCTTCGGCACGCTCCCGGCCCCGGAGGGCAGCGCGCTGCGGGTGATCGCCGAGCACCGGGACGAGCGGGGTCGGCTGCTGCCCAGCCGGATCGCCGCTGTGGAGTTGCTCAACGTGCTGCGCCCGACGGTCGCCGTGAACCGCTTCATCGTCTTCGCCGCGCTGGCCCTGCACCAGCACCCGGCCTGGCGGGAGCGGGTCCGGGAGAGCGAGGAGGTCACCGAGCAGTTCGTGCAGGAGGTACGCCGCTACTACCCCTTCTTCCCGGCCACCGCCGCGCGGGTGCGGCGCTCCTTCGACTGGCGGGGCTACCACTTCCCGCGCGGGCGCCGGGTGCTGCTCGACCTGTACGGCACCAACCACGACCGGACGCTGTGGCCCGAGCCGGAACAGTTCCGCCCGGAGCGCTTCGCCGGCTGGCGGGACGACCCGTTCGGGTTCGTCCCGCAGGGCGGCGGCGACCACCTCACCGGACACCGCTGCGCCGGCGAGTGGATCACCATCGAGCTGATGAAGCGGGCGGTGACGAACCTGACCAGCACCATGCGCTACGACGTGCCGCCGCAGGACCTGACGGTGAACCTGCGCCGGATGCCGACGCTGCCACCCGGCGGCTTCCTGATCGCCAACGTCCGCCGTACCGCCTGACGGGCCGGCCGGGCACCGGCGACGCCCGGCAGCTCGCCTTTCGCCCCCATACCTGATTGGGCATTTCTCTGCGGGGCCGTCGGCGCCGACCCCAAAATTGAGCATCGTCGGGCCGGGTGTCGATGCTGTCGCGGACAGTGACGGACGATCCTCGCGACCGGTGCCGCGGGCGGGGGTTCCGCGGGTCCACGGAGGTGACATCGATGGCACGGAACGCGGGCGGCGGCCGACCGGCGGGCCCGAAGCCGCGGGTCCAGCTCGTCGCTGTGGCCGTGGCCGGGGTCTTCACGCTGCTCGGGGTGCTCGGGTTCATCCCGGGCGTCACCACCGACCACGGCGGGATGAGGTTCGCCGGGCACCACTCCGAGGCGAAGCTGCTCGGTCTGTTCCAGGTGTCGGTCCTGCACAACCTGCTGCACCTGGGCTTCGGCCTGGTCGGCCTGGTGATGGCGCGCCGGGTCGCCGGGGCCCGGATCTTCCTGGCCGGCGGCGGCGCGCTCTACCTCGGTCTCTGGCTCTACGGCTTCGCCATCAACCGGGAGAGCGCCGCCAACGTCATCCCGGTCAACGACGCCGCCAACTGGCTGCATCTGGCGCTCGGCTTCGGCATGCTCGCCTTCGGCCTGCTGCTGTCCAACCAGCTTGGCACGGGCAGCCGCCCAGACCGGCCCTTCGACCGGCCCTGAGCACGAGGCGCAAGGAGCTATTCGGCGTCGCCCTCGTCCGCCCCGGGACCACCGGCCTCGATCTCTTCGGCCGGCCGCTGCCGGCGGGCCTTGCGGGCCGCCAGCCGATCGGCCGCCGACGGTCGGGTGGTCTTCTCCTCCAGCCGGACGTCGGTGCCCCGGTTGCCGGGGACGAAGTCGACCCCGGCGTAGAGCGTCGGCTGCCAGTCGAACTCGCGGTCCCCGATCCGGACCAGGTCGCCGGGCTCGGCGCCGGCCTTGCCGAGCTTCTCCTCGACACCCAGCCGGGCCAGCCGGTCGGCGAGGTAGCCGACCGCCTCGTCGTTGTCGAAGTTCGTCTGCCGCACCCACCGCTCGGGGCGGGCGCCCCGCACCACCCAGGCACCGTCCGGGGCGGCCTCGACGGTGAAACCGGCGTCGTCGACCGCCTTCGGCCGGATCACGATCCGGGTGGGCTCGGCCGGCGGCGCGGCGCTGCGCGCCTGCTCCACCAGTTCCGCCATGGCGTACGTGAGCTCCTTGAGCCCTTCCCGCGTGGCGGCGGAGACCTCGAAGACCCGGAAGCCGCGCGCCTCCAGGTCCGGCCGGACGATCTCGGCCAGGTCCCGGCCGTCCGGCACGTCGATCTTGTTGAGCGCCACCAGGCGGGGCCGGTCGGCCAGCCCGCCGTACGCGATCAGCTCCGCCTCGATGGTGTCGATGTCGGCGAGCGGGTCCCGGCCGGGCTCCAGCGTCGCGGTGTCGATCACGTGCACCAGCACGGAGCAGCGCTCGACGTGCCGGAGGAACTCCAGGCCGAGCCCCTTGCCGGTGGCCGCGCCGGGGATCAGCCCGGGCACGTCGGCGACGGTGAAGGTGTGGTTGTCCACCCGGACCACACCCAGGTTCGGCACCAGCGTCGTGAACGGGTAGTCGGCGATCTTCGGCTTGGCGGCGGAGATCACCGAGATCAGCGACGACTTGCCGGCCGACGGGAAGCCGACGAGGCCGACGTCGGCGACGCTCTTGAGCTCCAGCACCACGTCAAGCTGGTCGCCCGGCTCGCCCAACTCGGCGAAGCCGGGCGCCTTGCGCCGGGCGCTGGCCAGCGCGGCGTTACCCCGGCCGCCGCGCCCGCCCCGGGCCACCTCGAAGGTGGTGCCGGCGCCGACCAGGTCGGCCAGCACGGTGCCGTCGAGGGTCTGCACCACGGTGCCGTTGGGCACCTTCAGCACCAGGTCGGCGCCGTTGGCGCCGTCCCGGTTCGAGCCGGCGCCGCCCTTGCCGTTCTGGGCCTTGACGTGCGGGCGGAAGTGGAAGTCGAGCAGCGTGTGCACCTGCGGGTCGACCACCAGGGCGACGCTGCCGCCGTGCCCGCCGTTGCCGCCGTCGGGCCCGCCGAAAGGCTTGAACTTCTCCCGGTGGATCGAGACACAGCCGTGCCCGCCGTCGCCGGCCTGCAGGTGCAGGACGACCCTGTCAACGAACATCGTCACGCCGCCAATCCTTCCAGCGAGGCCACCCTCGCATGAGAAAAGCGAAGCGGGCCGGGACACGAGGTCCGCGGCCCGCTTCGCCGGAGAACTACTGCTGCGGCACCACGATGCTGACCGTCTTGCGACCACGCTTGGTGCCGAACTGGACCGCACCGGCGGCCAGCGCGAAGAGCGTGTCGTCTCCGCCGCGGCCGACCAGGTCACCGGGGTGGAACTTGGTGCCACGCTGACGGATGATGATCTCACCCGCGCTGACGACCTGACCACCGAAGCGCTTCACGCCGAGCCGCTGGGCCGCGGAGTCACGACCGTTACGCGAGCTGGACGCACCCTTTTTGTGAGCCATCTGAGGACGACCTACTTCCCGCTGGTGATGCCGGTCACCTTGACCTGGGTCAACGGCTGGCGGTGACCCTGGCGCTTGTGGTAGCCGGTCTTGTTCTTGAACTTGTGGATCCGGATCTTCGGGCCCTTGGTGTGCGCGGCGATCTCGCCGGACACCGCGACCTCGGCAAGCTTCGCCGCGTCGGTCACCAGGTCGTCACCGTCGACGAGGAGCACCGCGGTGAGCTGCACCGCGTCGCCGGGGGCACCGGCGAGCTTCTCGACCTCGATCACGTCGCCCTCGGCGACCTTGTACTGCTTGCCGCCGGTCTTGACGATCGCGTACATCGGAGGCGGACTCCCTGTCGTTGAGGCTGCTGGCGGTCGTCCCCGCGGCGGCTCGCCGGGTAGCTGAGGCACGGCGGCGCGGGCACGCGGGAACTCGGCACACCAAAGTGCGCCGCAGGTTAGCGTACGCCATGATGTCGCCGGCACCCAAACCGGGCCCGCCGGTCAGCGGACGCAGAGCTGGTCGAGCCGCTGCTGGAGACGGTCGAGCTCCGTCTCGTCGATCGAGTCGAGGTCGGTGCCCATCGCGCCGACCTCGGTGGCGATGTCGCTGAGCAGGGTCCTCAACTGCGGATCGTCGGCCCGGGCCGACTGCTGTTCCAGCGCGGTCCGCCAACCGGTCAGCGCCTCCTCGGCCCGCTTGCGGGCGGCCTCCGCCGCGGTGCCGTCGTTCGCCCCGACCGCGGCCATCATCCTGCCGAGCTCCTCGACATAGGTGCGGACGGCGGCACCGCTGGCCCGCCGCGCGGCCGCGCACACCTCGGGGGCGTTGCCGCCGGCGGCCCCGGCCCCGGCGCCCGACGTGGCACCGGTGGCCCCCGCCCCGGCGGCCGCGGCGCCGGCCGGACCGGCGTCCGGCCGGTCGGTCGAGCACGCGACGCCGGCGAGCAGGACGGTGGTGACCGCGGTGACGGCGAGCAGACGGCGCATGTTCCCTCTCCTGACCGGGTGGCCGATCGTGACCGGGACTCGACCATACGTCAGGGCCCCTCCCGCCGGACATCGCCGGGGAAGGGGCCCTGCCAGACGGGGCGCTGGTCAGCCCGTCACGGTCGGGTACGCCGGCGCGCGCCGGCCCGGCGCGGCCGGCGACGGCCGCCGCCCACCTCGGCGCCCTCCTCGCCGTCGGCGAGCGCGTCCGGGTCGTCCGGCGCGGCCAGCCGGGCGGACTCGCCCTGCTGGCTGTCGGCGATGTCCGGCGCGGCGGCGGTGTCCGCCTCGTACCGGGACAGGTCGTAGCCCATGGTGTCGTGATAGTCGGCGTCGGTGGTGCTGGTGGTGTCGGTCTCGGCGACCTCGACCACCGTGCGCTCCGCCGGGACGCTCTTGCGCGCCCGGCGGCGGGACGATCCGCTCTGCTCGGCCGCCGGGGCGGCGACCGCCGAGGCGACCGCCTTCACCCTCTCCCCCGCACCGCCCGGACGGGGCTTCTCCGGCACCGGCTCGGTGTGGATGATCAGCCCCCGGCCCTTGCAGCACTCGCAGGTCTCGCTGAACGCCTCCAGCAGGCCGGCGCCGATCCGCTTTCGGGTCATCTGCACCAGGCCGAGTGAGGTGATCTCGGTGACCTGGTGCTTGGTGCGGTCCCGCCCCAGGCACTCGGTCAGCCGGCGCAGCACCAGCTCACGGTTCGACTCCAGCACCATGTCGATGAAGTCGATCACCACGATGCCGCCGATGTCGCGCAGCCGGAGCTGGCGGACGATCTCCTCGGCGGCCTCCAGGTTGTTCCGGGTGACCGTCTCCTCCAGGTTGCCTCCGGCGCCGGTGTACTTGCCGGTGTTGACGTCCACCACGGTCATCGCCTCGGTCCGGTCGATCACCAAGTGCCCGCCGGAGGGGAGGAAGACCTTGCGGTCCAGCCCCTTGAGGATCTGCTCGTCGATGCGGTACTCGGCGAAGACGTCGGTGGTGCCGACGTGCCGGCGCAGCCGGGTGACCAGGTCCGGCGAGACGTGCGAGAGGTACGAGTCGACCATGTCGTACGACTCGTCGCCCTCGATCACCAGCTCCCGGAAGTCCTCGTTGAACAGGTCCCGGACCACCCGGATGACCAGATCCGGCTCCTCGTAGAGCAGCACCGGGGCGCCGCCCTCGGCAGCCTTGGCCTGGATGTCCTCCCACTGCGCCTGCAACCGCTTGACGTCGCGGGCCAGTTCGTCCTCGCTGGCGCCCTCGGCGGCGGTCCGTACGATCACGCCCGCGCCGTCCGGGACCAGCTTCTTCAGCACGTCCCGCAGCCGCCTGCGCTCGTTGTCCGGCAGCTTCCGGCTGATGCCGGAGGCGTTGCCGTTCGGCACATAGACCAGGTGCCGGCCGGAGAGCGCGATGTTGCTGGTCAGCCGCGCCCCCTTGTGCCCGATCGGGTCCTTGGTGACCTGCACCAGCACCGAGTCGCCGGACTTCAGCGCCTGCTCGATGGAGCGGGCCCGCCCTTCCAGACCGGTGGCGTCCCAGTTGACCTCGCCGGCGTACAGCACGGCGTTGCGGCCGCGCCCGACGTCGACGAAGGCCGCCTCCATGCTGGGCAGGACGTTCTGCACCTTGCCCAGGTAGACGTTGCCGGCCATGGTGCCGGACGAGTTGCGGGTCACGTAGTGCTCGACCAGCACGCCGTCCTCCAGGACGGCGATCTGGGTGCGGTCGCCACGCTGGCGTACCGCCATCACCCGGTCGACCGCCTCCCGGCGGGCCAGGAACTCCGACTCGCTGAGGATCGGCGGCCGGGTCCGGCGCTGCTCCCGGCCGTCCCGCCGGCGCTGGCGCTTGGCCTCCAGCCGGGTCGAGCCGGAGACGCCCTGCACCTCGTCGACGGTCCGGCGCGGCTCCCGGATCTTGACGACCGTGGGCACGCCGTCCTCGGCAGCGCCCTCGACGTCCCCCGCGCCCCGCCGGCGGCGCCGCCGCCGGCGGCGGGTCATCCCGTCGCCGCCCTCGGCCTCCTCCTCGGCCTCGGCTTCCTCCTCGGCCTCAGCCTCCGCCGCCTCGGCCTGGATGGCCTCCTCGGCCTCCTCGTCCTCCAGGTCCTCCACGCCGCCCTTGCCCC
>NZ_POUB01000288.1 GCF_003236335.1 Micromonospora deserti | reverse complement strand
AGATGTGTATAAGCGACAGGACCACGACGCCCCGTCGGTGCTCGTCCAGGCGGCCGGCCGGGTCTCCCCCGCCGCGTCGGCCACCCCACCCACCGCGTACCACCGGCCGGCGCAGGCCGCGGCGTCGCGCACCAGCAACCGACCGGGCGCGCCCGGCGGCGCCGGCAGGGTCACCGGCCGCCAGGCCGGGCGCAGCGGCGCGGACCCGTCACCAGCGGGCGCCGCCGGCCGGGTACAGCCGGCGAACAGCACGGCGAGCACACCGAGCACCGCCACCCGCCGCCGTACCGACACGGCATCAGATGCTATCGATCCACCCGCCGGGCGCGTGTCCCCGAACGGCCGGGCCGTGGCCGGCACGAATCAACCGAGCGGCGCCTCACGGTCTCGGGAGGGACCGGGCGGGCCGGCGCTCAGGAGGCGGGCTGGGCGACCTCGCCGCCGGAGGTCTCGGCGAGGATCCGCTCGGCGACCTCCTTCATGGTCATCCGGTGGTCCATCGCGGTGCGCTGGATCCACTTGAACGCCTGCGGCTCGGACATCCCGTACGTCGTCATCAACGCGCCCTTGGCGCGCTCCACGGTCTTGCGGATCTCCAGCCGGTCGGTCAGCCCGGCGACCTCCGCCTCCAGGGCCGCGATCTCCGAGTACCGGGACAGCGCGATCTCCACCGCCGGCACCAGGTCGCTCTTCTGGAACGGCTTCACCAGGTACGCCATCGCGCCGGCCGCCCGCGCCCGCTCCACCAGGTCCCGCTGGCTGAACGCGGTCAGGATGATCACCGGGGCGATCCGGGCACCGGCGATCCGCTCGGCGGCGGCCAGCCCATCCATGATCGGCATCTTGATGTCGAGGATGACCAGGTCGGGCTTGAGCTCCTCGGCGAGCCGGACGGCGGTCTCGCCGTCACCGGCCTCCCCCACCACCTCGTAGCCCTCTTCGACGAGCATCTCGGCGAGGTCCAGCCGGATAAGCGCCTCATCCTCGGCGATCAGTACGCGCCTGCGCTCGGCATCCGTCTGCGTCTCGCCCATGAGCCCTACCCCCCACGATCCTTTCGGCACGGCTACCACCCATGCTCCCGCAAGAGCCTAGTCGGGTACAGTGAGCGACACCCGTCCGAGGGGCGGAGCCGGGATGGAGGAATCGGCAGACTCGGATGCCTCAAAAGCATCTGCCCGAGAGGGCGTGCGGGTTCAAGTCCCGCTCCCGGCACATTGGTCGCACACCCGCTCGATGATGCGGGTGTGCACCCACCACACCTCCGAGCCCGTGTCCGCGCTCTTCGAAGCCCTGGCTACAACATCCGGTCGTTAGCCCAGAGCCTCTCCCTGCCCTACACCACCGTCTGGCACTGGTGCGTCGACCGACCCGAGCCGGCACTCATCGGTACGGCCCTCCGCTGCTTCCGCTGCTCCCCCGGCGTCGACAATCCGACAGATCGTTCGACCTACGCCTATCTACTCGGCCTGTACCTGGGCGACGGCCACCTGGCCGTCAGTGCCAAGGTTCCCGTTCTCCGCATTGCGTGCCGACCGCTTATCCCGACCTCGTCGCCGCATGAGTTCACCAACGAGTCGGCCGACATCATGGGCCTGTGCCGGTGGGCGCTGGACCTGCGGGGCGTCGCCTGGCGGATGAACCGGCGCAACTCGCTGTCGGTGGCCCGCCGGGAGGCGGTCGCCGCCCTCGACCGGCACGTCGGCCCCAAGTCCTGACCGGGCTGAACCCACCCTGGGTGCCGGTCGGCGAGCGATCGACGCAGATCAACGGCGTCGGCGGGCAGCTGGGACGGGCGCGGCGGGTCAGCCGATCGCGGCGAGCGCCCGCGCCAGGTCGGCACGCAGGTCCTCCGGGTCCTCCAGGCCCACGGAGATGCGCAGCAGCCCGCCGCTGGGCTTGGCGGCCCCCTCGACGGGGCGGTGGGTCAGCGACGCCGGGTGCTGGATGAGGGTGTCGACGCCGCCGAGCGACACCGCGTGGGTGATCAGGCGGCAGGCGCCGGCGACGGTGGCCGCGGCGGGCGCTCCGCCGCGTACCTCGAAGGCGAGCAGGCTGCCGGGGCCGGCGAGTTGCCGGCCGACGAGCCCGGCGGGGTCGTGCAGCGAGGGGTGGTGCACGCGGGTGACGGCGGGGTGGTCGGCGAGCCAGGCGGCGAGCTTCTCCGCGCCGGCCTGCTGGGCGCGGACCCGCAGCGGGAGGGTCTGCAGGCCGCGGTGCAGCAGGTACGCGCCGAGCGGGTGCAGGATCGCGCCGGTGAGCGCGCGCACCTGGCGCAGCCGGGCGGCCCAGTCGGGGTCGCAGGCGATGGCGCCGGCGAGCACGTCGCCGTGTCCGCCGATGCTCTTGGTGGCGCTGTGCAGCACGAGGGTGGCGCCGTGCCGGGTGGGCTGCTGGAGCACCGGTGTGGCGACGGTGTTGTCGACGAGCAGCGGCGCGTCGCCGGCGGCGCGGGCGAGGGCGGCGATGTCGACCAGGTCGAGGGTGGGGTTGGCCGGGGTCTCGACGATGACGAGGGCGGTGTCGCAGCGGACGGCGGCGGCGACCTGGTCGGGTCGGGCCCAGGTGACGGTGGTGCCGAGCAGGGCGGTGGCGAGTACGTGGTCGGTGCCGCCGTAGAGGGGGCGGACGGCGACGAGGTGCCGTTTCCCGTCGCGGGTGGCGGCGAGCAGGGCGGCGGTGAGGGCGGCCATGCCGCTGGCGAAGGCGACCGCTTCGGCGGTGCCTTCGAGGTCGGCGAGGGCGGTCTCGAAGCGGGCGACGGTGGGGTTCCAGAGCCGCTGGTAGACGGCGCTGCCGCCGGCGGGGAGGGTGCCACCGGTGGCGAGGGTCTCGTAGGCGTCGCCGCCGGCGTCGACCGAGGGCAGCGGGTTGGTGGTGGAGAGGTCGATCGGCGGTACGTGGACGCCGAGGGCGGCGAGGTCGTCGCGGCCGGCGTGCACGGCTCGGGTGTCCACGGTCGTCATGACGGAGAGGATCGAACATGCGGCTAGGTGGGGGCAATAGGTCCGCAGATGATTCGGTGAATAGCACTAGAGAAGCCGAATGATTCGGTGCAGGATGGCGGCATGCCCCCTGTAGTGAATGATGTGCGGCCATTCGCGGCCCTGGACGACACCGATCGGGCGATCCTCACCGAGCTGGCCGCGGACGGCCGGTTGCCGAACAACGCCCTCGCCGAGCGGGTCGGCGTGGCGCCGTCGACGTGCCTGGCCCGGACCCGGGCGCTGCGGGAGTGCGGGGCGATCCGGGGCTTCCACGCGGAGGTCGATCCGGCGGCGGTGGGCCTGCCGTTGCAGGCGCTGGTGTCGGTGCGGTTGACCGCGCACGAGCGGGCCGCGGTGGACGCGTTCCGGGCTCGGTCGGTGCGGCTGCCGGGGGTGGTGTCGGTGTTCCACGTGGCGGGCGCGGAGGACTACGTGCTGCACGTGCGGGCCGCCTCGGCGGACGCGCTGCGGGACTTCGTGCTGGACCATCTGGCGGTGGACCCGGCGGTGCAGCACACCCAGACCAGCCTGATCTTCGAGCAGGCCCGGGGTCTGGGCTGAGCGGGGCGGGCCACGGCCGGTGGCCCGTCGGGTGTGACCCGTCCGGCGAGTGGAACAAACCCGGCGCAGGCGGTGTTGGCGCGACGTGTGATCAACGTACCGCTCGCTGTTCTTGATCTTGCTCCGGTCGCGGCCGGCACCACCGCCGGTGACGCCCTGCGGCACACCACGGAGCTGGCCCGGCGCACCGAGGAGCTGGGTTACCACCGGTTCTGGGTGGCCGAGCACCACAACATGCCGGCGATCGCCTCGTCCGCGCCGGCGGTGTTGCTGGCGCACCTGGCCGCGCACACGAGCAGGATCCGGCTGGGCTCGGGCGGGGTTATGCTGCCCAACCACGCACCGCTGGTGGTGGCCGAGCAGTTCGGCACGCTGGAGGCGCTGCACCCGGGCCGGATCGACCTGGGCATCGGCCGGGCGCCGGGCACCGACCAGGTCACCGCGCTGGCGCTACGCCGGACCATGGAGGGGTTGTCGGCGGAGGGGTTCCCCCGGGAGCTGGCCGACCTGATGAACTACTTCAGCGGCGAGCAGCCGGGGCCGATCACGGCCACCCCGGGCCGGGGTGAGCAGCCGGCGATCTGGCTGCTCGGCTCCAGCGGGTTCAGCGCGCAGCTGGCCGGGCTGCTGGGGTTGCCGTTCTCGTTCGCGCACCACTTCAGCGCGCAGCACACTTTGCCCGCGCTGGCGCTGTACCGGCAGAGCTTCCGGCCGTCGCGCTGGCTGGAGAAGCCGTACGCGATGGTCGCGGTCAACGCCGTCTGCGCGGAGACCGACGAACGGGCCGAGTGGCTGGCCGGGCCGGCCGCGCTGTCGTTCCTGAAGCTGCGCTCGGGTCGCCCGGAGCCGCTCGCCACACCCGAGGAGGCGGCCGCGTACCCGTACACCGACCTGGAGCGGGAGTTCGTCGCGCAGCGCCGGGAGGGGCAGGCCACCGGGTCGACGGAGACGGTACGCCGGCAGCTGACCGACCTGCTGGAGCGCACCGGCGCGGACGAGCTGATGCTGACCACGCTGGTGTACGACATCGACGACCGGGTGCGCTCGTACCAGCTGATCGCCGAGCAGGTGGCCGGCGGCCTGCGGCGGAGCGCCTGAAACACGATCTTCACGTCGGCGTCACCCCCGCGACCCCCGGCCTGCCTACTGTTCCTGACAGGTGGTGGTACGGCATTCCCCGGTCGGGACGGGTCGGGGATGCCGCGGTGTGGCGCACCGGGCCGCAGCTGTGCGGATTCCGCGGCTGCGGCCCGGTGCCTGCCCCGCCGCCGGGCCCGGCGCCACCGGGCCCGGCGGGGGTGACGGTCACCGCAGGTGGATGTTCGGCGCGGGCGGGTTCGCCATGCCGTCGCCGATGAAGAAGCCCGGGTGCGGGGGCTGGTTGTAGGCGGTGTTCTGCCAGGCGATCACGACCCGGTACTGGGGGTCGTGCATCAGGGTGTGGATCCGGGTGCCGGTCGGGATCGGCGTGCTGTAGATCCGCAGTGCCCGGCTGTCGCTGGTGCGCCAGAGCACCTCCTCGCGCCAGTCCCCGAGCAGGTCCGCGGAGAGCGCCACGGGTGCGGTCGAGCAGTTCGCGGACCGGGTCGCCGTCCCACCAGGCGAGGAAGTTCGCCGACGACGGGTTGCGCCCGACGATCGCGCCGGTGGGGCCGTACAGGTTGCCCATGTTGGTGCCGGCGCCCCAGAACTCGGCGCCCGGGCTGCCGGCGTACACGTCACCGGCGACACCCCGGCCGGGGCCCTCCGCGCCGCCGTTGTTGGGCCGCTGCCAGATCACCTGGCCGGTGCGGGCGTCGTGCACGTCGGCGGCCGGCTGGCTGCCGGACTCGTGGATGGTGAACACCTCCAGGCCGGCGCGGCCCGGGATCAGGTGTCAACAGGGTGGCTCCGCGCACCTGCGATGCAAGGGCAAGCGCTTTCTCGCCACCATCCATGATTGTCTTGCCCCACCACCGGTCTCCTGATCCACTCCAGAAATGGCTGAGCACATGACCCCGGACGAGTTCCGTCGCGCCGGGTATGCCGTGGTGGACTGGATCGCCGACTACTGGGCGACGCTGGGGCAGCGCCCGGTGGCCTCGCAGGACTCACCGGGCGCGGTGGCCGCCGGGCTGCCGGCGGGGCCGCCGGAGCACGGCGAGCCGGTCGAGGCGGTCCTGGCCGACCTGGAGTCGCTGATCGCCCCGCGGCTGACCCACTGGCAGCACCCCGGCTTCTTCGGCTACTTCCCGGCCAACACCTCCGGCCCCAGTGTGCTGGGCGACCTGGTCAGCGCCGGGCTGGGCGTGCAGGGCATGCTCTGGGCGACCGGCCCCGCCTGCACCGAACTGGAGACGGTGCTGCTGGACTGGCTCGCCGACCTGCTGGAGTTGCCGAAGCGGTTCCACTCCGGCTCCGGCGGCGGCGGCGTGATCCAGGACTCGGCGTCCTCGGCGACGCTGGTGGCGACCCTGGTCGCGCTGCACCGGGCCGGGGGCGGCCGGTGGCGCGAGGTCGGCGTCGACCGCCGCTACCGCGCGTACACCTCCACCCAGGGGCACTCGTCGATCGAGAAGGCCGCCCGGATCGCCGGGCTGGGCACCGACGGCGTACGGCCGGTGGAGGTGGACCCGGACACGCTGGCGATGTCCCCGGCGGCGCTGCGGGCGGCGATCGAGGCGGACCGGGCCGCCGGTGTGGTGCCCGCCATCGTGGTGGCCACCGTCGGGACCACGTCCACCACCGCGATCGACCCGCTGCCGCAGATCGGCGCGATCTGCGCGGAGTACGGCGTGTTCCTGCACGTCGACGCCGCGTATGCGGGGGCGGCGGCGGTCTGCCCGGAGCTACGCTTCGGGCATGCCGGCCTGGAGTACGCCGACTCGTACTGCTTCGACCCGCACAAGTGGCTACTCACCGGCTTCGACTGCGACGCGTTCTGGGTGGCCGACCCGGCCGAGCTGATCGAGGCGCTGACCGTGCTGCCGGAGTACCTGCGCAACGCGGCCACCGAGTCCGGCGCGGTGATCGACTACCGGGACTGGCAGGTGCCGCTGGGCCGCCGGTTCCGGGCGCTCAAGCTCTGGTTCGTGCTGCGCTGGTACGGCGTCGAGGGGTTGCGCGCACACATCCGTTCGGGGGTCGCGCTCGCCGGGCGGTTCGCCGACCGGGTCCACGCCGACGACCGGTTCGAGCTGGCCGCGGCGCACCCGTACTCGCTGGTCTGCTTCCGGCTGCGCGCTGACGACGAGACCAACGCCGAGCTACTGGCCCGGGTCAACGCCACAGGTCGGGTGCACCTCACGCACACCCGGGTGGCCGGCCGGTACGCGCTGCGCCTGGCCGTCGGCTCACCGCAGACCACCGAGGCTCACGTCGACGAGGCATGGCAGCTGCTCGCCAGCACCGCCGACGCCCTCCTCCCGCGCTGACCGCGCCGTCCGCCTCCCGATCACCGCCGGGAGGTGGGTCCGGCGCCGCCGGCGGGAGACCCTGGCGGAAGAGGTTGCCTCCGGGGGCGCGGTTCCGGGCCTCGCCGCGGCGGCGGGGCGCGACGAGCGGTCTCCGGCGGCGCGGTCGTCGGGTCAGCGGCGGTGGGCGGCGGCCGGCTCGGGCGGGGCCACGGGTTCTGGTG
>NZ_POUB01000287.1 GCF_003236335.1 Micromonospora deserti | reverse complement strand
GCGCGTAGGGCGCGTAGGGCGGGTACGGCGGCGGCGAGGTCGCCGAGGCCGAGGGCGCGGAGCACGATGATCACGGGTAGGAGGACTCCTGTTCGGCGCAGACGATCATTTCGCGGATGGTGCAGCCGGGGGGTTGGGACAGGGCGAACATGATGGCGGCGGCGGTGTCGGCGGGGTCGTTGAGGTGGGCGTGGGGGCCGGGTTTGTAGTGGTCGTCGCGGTTGTTGAAGAAGGCGGTGTTCATGCCGCCGGGGATGAGCAGGGTGACGTTGATGGTGCCGGCGAGTTCGGCGGCGAGGGCGCGGGTGAAGCCGACGACGCCGAATTTGGCGGCGCAGTAGGCGGTGGCGTCGCTGACGGCTTTGATGCCGAGGGTGGAGGCGATGGTGACGATGCTGCCGCGGGAGGTTTGCAGGAAGGGCAGGGCGGCGCGGATCACGGCGGCGGTGGCGAGCAGGTTGACGGTGATGATTTGTTCCCAGGTGTGGGTGGGGACGTCGGCGAGTTTGCCGGGGACGTCGATACCGGCCGCGGTGACGACGGCGTCCAGGCCGCCGGTGTGTTCGGCGAGTTGTCGGGTGGCGGTTTCCGCGGCGTGGGTGTCGGCCAGGTCGCACTCGATCCAGGGCACCCCGTCGCCGGGGGCGTGGCGGTCCAGGACCAGTGGCCGGCCACCGGCGCGGGCCACCGCGGTGACCACCGCCGCACCGAGACCACTCGACCCCCCGGTCACCAGGATCGCCGATCCGTTCAGGTCCGTGCTCATGCCGCTCCGCTGATCAGTCGGTCGCCGCGCCGGCGCGGCGGTGATGGTGGCGGTGGTGGACCGCCCGGCCAGGTAGGGCACGGTGACGACCCGGCCGCCCCAGCCGCGTACCAGCTCGGCCTCGGGCAACTCGGGGGCGCCGTCGCCGGCATAGTCGCCACCCTTGACCAGACGTCCGGTCGCAGCCGGGACAGCACGGCGTGCGGGGTGGGCTCGTCGACGACGACCACCCCGTCGACGCACTCCAGGGCGGCCAGCAGCCGAGCCCGGTCAGCCTCGGTGTTCAGCGGGCGATCCGGCCCCTGCCAAGGACCCGCATGCGGAATCCCTACCCTCGCGTTTTCCTCCTAACCTCTAGATCATCGACTTCTCCGGACCGAACCATCAGTCCCGTGTGGAGAATTGGCGGCGGGACTGCCTGTGGTTACGTACCGTGATCACGATGTCGCGACCCGCTGCCGTCGCCGGGGTGCGCCGCCTCCCCGCGTGGCGCGGGCCGCGCCGCCGCGCCGCCGCGCGGATGTCCCGCCGTACCCCGCTGGGTAGGGGGAATCCCGGCGTGACCTCCGGGCGTTGCACCCCCGGGCGCCGGATCCGCGCCGGTCACCCCGGGTGGCGGCGGCGACCCCACCGGGCGTGGACGTCCCCGCCCGGCGGGTCGCGCGGGGCTTCCCGGCGTTGTCGGGGCGTCCGGCTAGGCTCGCTGCGGCGCGCCGCACCGGGCCACCGTCCGCCGGTGACCGGCACCACACCGCCGAGACCTGGGAGTACGACCAGTTGACCGCAGAGCCTGAGACCCTGTACGGGGCCGACGACCTCACCCACCTCGAGGGGCTGGACGCCGTCCGTAAGCGGCCCGGCATGTACATCGGCTCCACCGACAGCCGTGGCGTGGGTCACCTCGTCAACGAGATCCTCGACAACTCCACCGACGAGGGTGTCGCGGGTCACGCGACGAAGATCGAGGTGACACTGCACGCCGACGGCTCGGTCCAGGTCGACGACGACGGCCGGGGCATCCCCACCGACGTGCACGCCAAGTCCGGCATCTCCGGTGTCGAGCTGGTGCTCACCCGGCTGCACGCCGGCGGCAAGTTCGGCGGCTCCGGCTACAAGACCTCCGGCGGTCTGCACGGGGTGGGCGCCTCGGCGGTCAACGCGCTCTCCCGCCGCTTCGACGTGACCGTGCGCCGTGGCGGCAAGGTCCACTCGATGTCGTTCCGGCACGGCGTACCGGGCATCTTCGACGGCGACGGCCCCGACGCGCCGTTCACCGCCGGGCCCGGCCTGCAGGTGGCCGGCGCCATGAAGCGCGGCCAGCGCACCGGCACCTCGATCCGGTACTGGCACGACCCCCGCTACTTCGAGACCGGCGCGTCGCTGGACGCCGACGCGGTCCGGATGAAGCTGCGCAACACCGCCTTCCTGGTCCCGGGCGTGAACTACCTGCTGCGCGACCACACCGGCGAGGCGCCCGCCGAGGAGCGGTTCCACTACCCCAACGGGCTGACCGACATGGTGGACTTCCTCGCTCCGGCCGGCGACCGGCCGGTCTCGGGCACGCTGCTGGTCACCGGCGACGGCACCTACCGGGAGAACGCCGCCGACGCCAACGGCGTGATGCAGTCCAACGTGCAGCGCCGCGCCGAGGTCGAGGTGGCGTTCCGCTGGGGCACCGGCTACGAGCGCACTGTCGAGTGCTTCACCAACACCATCCGCAACGCACATGGCGGCACCCACCGCAAGGGTTTCGAGCGGGCCCTGGCGCGTACCCTCGCCGATGCCGTCCGCAACACCCGCGGCCTGCTCAAGGCCAAGGAGGAGCCGCCCACCCTGGACGACGTCCTGGAGGGGATGACCGCGGTGGTGCACGTGCGGATTCCGGAGCCGCAGTTCACCTCGCAGACCAAGGACGAGCTCTCCACCGCCGGCATCACCAAAGTGCTCCAGGGCCTGGTCGAGCAGCACCTCAAGACGTGGCTGGACGACCGGAAAACCAAGGCCGAGGCGCGTACGGTCCTCCAGAAGATCGTCGACGCGGCCCGGGTGCGGCTGACCCAGAAGCAGCAGAAGGACGCCGCCCGCCGCAAGACCGCCCTGGAGGGCGCGTCGATGCCGGCCAAGCTGGTCGACTGCCGGGCCGCGGGCATCGAGCGCAGTGAGCTGTTCATCGTGGAGGGCGACAGTGCCCTCGGCACGGGTCGCCTCGCCCGGTCCGCCGAGTACCAGGCTCTGCTTCCGATCCGGGGCAAGATCCTCAACGTGCAGAAGGCCAACCTCCAGCAGGTGCTCGACAACGCCGAGTGCGCGGCGATCGTGCAGGTGCTCGGGGCTGGCTCGGGGCGTACCTTCGACCTCTCCGCCCTGCGTTACGGCCGGGTGCTGATCATGGCGGACGCGGACGTGGACGGCGCGCACATCCGGACGCTGTTGATCACGCTCTTCGCCCGCTACATGCGGCCGCTGATCGAGGCCGGCCGGCTCTACGCCGCCATGCCGCCTCTGCACAAGATCACCACCAAGGGGCGCAACCCGCAGACGATCTACACCTACACCCAGGCCGAGATGGAGGCGACGGTCCGCAAGCTGGAGAAGGCCGGCAAGCAGATCGTCACTCCGATCCCCCGGTTCAAGGGTCTCGGCGAGATGGACGCCGACGAGTTGTGGGAGACCACGATGAACCCGGCAACCCGGGCGGTCCGCCGGATCACCCTCGACGACGTCGACGCCGCCGAGCGGATCCTCGATCTGCTGATGGGGGAGAAGGTCGAACCGCGCCGCAACTGGCTCATCGAGTCCGCCGACCGGGTCGACCGGGAAGCGATCGACGCATGAGCACCGGGTCTGTACGAGGGGGAAGCTGAGTCATGGCACGCCGCAAGGAAACGAAGGTCGACCTCTCCGCGTTCGACCTGGCCGGCGCGCGGGTCTTCGACAATCCGCTGGTCACCGAGGTCTCCGACTCCTACCTGGAGTACGCCTTCTCGGTCATCCACTCCCGCGCGCTGCCCGACGCCCGCGACGGCCTCAAGCCGGTGCACCGGCGCATCCTCTGGTCGATGTACGAGCAGGGGCACCGCCCCGACCGGGGGCACGTGAAGTCCGCCCGCATCGTCGGTGACTGCTTCGTCGCCGGCACGCTCGCATCTACGCCGGAAGGCCTACGGGCTATCGAGGACATCGAAATCGGTGACCGAGTGCTGGACGGCCAAGGGATGCCTGTTCCCGTGACGGCGGTGTACCGCAATCCCTCGTCCGATCTGCTACGCATCACCTGGAGCAACGGCCACACCATGGTCGTGACTCCGGGCCAACGGTTCCGGGTGGTGGCTGACGACCTATCCCTCGGATGGTCGGAGGCCCGGGACCTTCTGGGACAGTTGACCCTGGCGTACGGTAGCGGTCGTCGACAAGAGCTGACCCCGGACGGCGACGTGTACGACTACGTACGCGGGCTCGTAGCGGCCGAGGGCTTCGCCGTTGACAGATCCGGCGAGGCGGATGGCCGGGTACGAATCCACATGCGCGATGTCGAGCCTCTCGACGTGGCTCACGGCTGGGCCATCGCAAACGGTCTCAATGCGTCGCGCGGCAAGCGGGAGGCCCGGAACCCGCGCCACCGCGATCAACACATCCTGACCTTCAGTCGGCATGCGGGTCTGCTGGAGGCTGCCCGGCCGCTGGGTCAGAGCAAGCGTGTTCCGGCTGACGTCCTCCACAACCGCGCCGCTTGGGTGCCCTTCCTTGCCGGCTTCTTCGATGGCGACGGCTACATCCGCAAGCGCTTCCGCGAGATTGGCTTCGTAAGCACCAGCGAAGTGCTGGTTCGGCAGGTCTACGCGATGCTCGCCGATCTCGGTATGCACGGGCACCACTGGAGCAACGCCGAGCAGCGCCGGCCGCTACTGGGCCTGTCGGTCACCGGACGGGACGCTGCGGCCCTGGCCGAGATGCTGCTGCCGTGGGTGCGGATCCGGGACAAGAGCGACGGTCTTCACCGAGTGGTGGACCTTGGCTACGAGTACGGCGGCAAGCAAGGTAACGATCGTCTGCCGTGCCGTCCAGTGATGGAGGAGTTCACGGCCGCACACCAGGGCGGCGGGTGGTTCCGGGACAAGCACGGCAACGCCTTCCGTGCCTCGCTCTCCCAAGGTGCCGGGACCAAGGTGCGCTACGGCAAGGATCGTGACGGCGCGCCTCTGTCGGAGCGGTCATTCCCGCTCTGGCGCGCCGAACGGGACGGTTGGGTGCGTAAGCTCCAGCGCCTCGGTTCGCCTCTGGCCAGCCGACTCGAGGCACTGGCGGGGAGTTCCTTCCTGCGGGTGATCGCGGTTGAGGCGGTGTCCCCCGGGGTCACGTACGACATTCAGGTTGGCTCTGACGAACACGCCTTCGTCGCCGAGGGTCACGTCGTGCACAACTGCATGGGTAAATATCACCCGCATAGTGACACGGCAATCTATGACGCCATGGTCCGCTTGGCCCAGGACTTCTCGCTCAATGTGCCTCTCATCGACGGGCATGGCAATTTCGGGAGCCCAGACGATGGACCGGCAGCGGCGCGTTACACCGAGGCCCGGCTGTCCCGCGAAGCCATGCTGCTCGTCGGCGAACTGGGCGAGGAGACGGTCGACACCGAGCCAAACTACGACGGCTCGCTGACCCAGCCCACCGTGCTGCCGGCCGCCTTCCCCAACCTGCTGGTCAACGGCGCGTCCGGGATCGCCGTCGGCATGGCCACCAACATGATCCCGCACAACCTCGGCGAGGTCGTCTCCGCCGCCCGCTGGCTGATCAACCACCCGGACGCCACGCTGGACAAGCTCATGGAGTTCGTCCCCGGCCCCGACCTGCCCACCGGCGGCCTGCTGCTCGGCCTCGACGAGGTGCGCCGGGCGTACGAGACCGGGCGCGGCGTGGTCCGGATGCGCGGCAAGGTGGAGATCGGCCCGGTCGAGGGCAGCCGCGGCCGGCAGGCGATCACCGTCGTCGAACTGCCGTACGGCGTCGGCGCGGAGAAGGTCATCGCCGCGATCAGCAACGAGGTCACCAAGACCAAGCGGCTCACCGGCATCGCCGACGTCAAGGACCTCACCGACCGGGAGAGCGGCACCCGCCTGGTCATCGAGTGCAAGGTGGGGGTCAACCCGCAGGCGCTGCTGGCCGACCTCTACCGGCTCACCCCGCTGGAGCAGTCGTTCGGCGTCAACAACCTGGTGCTGGTCGACGGGCAGCCGCAGACCCTCGGGCTGAAGGCGCTGCTGGAGGTGTTCCTGGCCCACCGCTACGACGTGGTGACCCGGCGCACCGCGTTCCGGCGCCGCAAGCGCGAGGAGCGGCTGCACCTGGTCGATGGTCTGCTGATCGCCCTGCTCGACATCGACAAGGTGGTCAAGCTGATCCGGGGCAGCGACGACGCGCAGGCCGCCAAGGACGGGCTGATGCGCCGCTTCGGCCTCTCCGAGATCCAGGCCACCTACATCCTGGACACTCCGCTGCGCCGGCTCACCAAGTACGACCGGATCGAGCTGGAGGCCGAGCAGGAGCGGCTGCGCAAGGAGATCGCCGAACTCTCCAGCATCCTCGACGATCCAAAGGTGCTCAGGAAGGTCGTCTCGGACGAGCTGGCCGCGGTGGTGAAGCAGTTCGCCACGCCGCGCCGCACCACCCTGGTCGACGGTGACCTCAAGGAGGTGCTCGCCGCGTCCGCGCCGGCCGGGCCGCTGGAGGTCGCCGACGACCCGTGCCAGGTGATCCTCTCCGCGACCGGGCTGGTGGCCCGTACCGCCGCCGAGTCGGAGGAGGCCGCCGAGGGGCGTCGGCGGCACGGCCGGGTCAAGCACGACGCGGTACGCGCCATCGTGCACTCCACCGCCCGGGGCCGGGTGCTCCTGGTGACCAGCGCCGGCCGGGCGTTCAAGATAGACGTGCTGCCGTTGCCGGTGCTGCCCGAGCAGGCCGGGACGGTGTCGCTGCGCGGCGGGATGTCCGCCGCCGAGCTGGTGCCGCTGGAGCCCGGCGAGAGCGTGGTCGGTCTGGCGCCGCTCGGGCCGACGGCGGAGGGCTCACCGGGCCTGGCACTGGGCACCCGGCAGGGCGTGGTGAAGGTCTGCGCGCCGGAGTGGCCGGTCCGCTCCGACGAGTTCGAGGTGATCAGCCTGCGCGAGGGCGACGAGGTGGTCGGGGCGACCTGGCTGACCGACGGCGCCGAGATGGTCACCTTCATCACCTCGGAGGCGTCCCTGCTGCGGTTCCCCGCGGGGCTGGTCCGTCCGCAGGGGATCAAGGGTGGTGGCATGGCCGGCGTCAACCTTCCCGCCGGGGCGCGGGTGGTGTTCTTCGGCGCGGTCCGCACCGATGACCCGGGGCACGGCGAGCCGATGGTGGTCACCTCCACCGGCGCCACGGTCAAGGTGACCCCGTTCGCGGCGTACCCGGCAAAGGGCCGGGCGACCTCCGGGGTGCGCGCGCAGCGCTTCCTCAAGGGCGAGACCGACGTGGTGGCAGCCTGGGTCGGGCCGCGCCCGGTCGGCGCCACCGCGAACGGCGAGCCGGTGGAGCTGCCGGCCGCGGACCCGCGCCGCGACGGCTCCGGCTTCGCCGTGATGCTCGGCCCGACGGTGATCGGTCATCTGGTGGAACGCGGCTGACCGGAGTCCCGGGGTGCGGCGGCTTCACCTGCCGCCGCACCCCGTCCCACCC
>NZ_POUB01000286.1 GCF_003236335.1 Micromonospora deserti | reverse complement strand
GCCCCCGCCACCGCCTCGCCCCTGCGCCGGCGTGCACTGGGCGTCGGCGCCGCCATCCTGGCCAGCGTGCTGATCTGGCTCGTCGGCGAGATCGCCGGCGTCGACTACACCGTCAAGAACCCGGACCAGCCGGAGATGGTCATCGGTCTCGGCCCGGTCATCACGATCTCCCTCGGCTCGGCCCTGTTGGGCTGGGCGGCGCTGGCGCTGCTGGAGCGCTTCGCCGGTCGTCGGGCGACCGCCATCTGGATCGTGCTCGCCGTCGCGGTGACGGTGCTGTCCTTCGTCCCCGTCGTCACCACCGACGCCACCGGCGGGGCCAAGGTGGCACTGGGCGCCATGCACCTTGCGGTGGCCGCCGTCCTGCTCGCCCTGCTGCCGGTACGCCGACCCTGACAGCCCACGTCGGGCGGCGCCGCCGACGCCCCGGACCTACCGCGCCCAGGGGGCCGTGACGCGTAGGGGTTCTCGCGTCGGAGTTGACGCCGGCCGCGCCGCGCACTAATACAGTAGGGGAAGTTGAGTCACCCAGACTCAACCTGACACCTTCGGCTAGGAGAACCGAGGAGGCACCATGCTGATGCGTACCGACCCGTTCCGTGAGATCGACCGGCTCGCCGAGCAGTTCTTCGGCACCACCACGCGTCCGGCGGTCATGCACATGGACGCCTACCGCGACGGCGACTACTTCTACGCCGCGTTCGACCTGCCCGGCGTGGATCCGGACAGCATCGACTGCACCGTCGAGCGCAACGTGCTGACCGTCCGGGCCGAGCGGCGCCGGCCCGCGGGCGACAACGTGGAGCTCGTCGCCGCCGAACGCCCGATGGGCAGGTTCAGCCGGCAGCTGGTCCTCGGCGACACCCTCGACACCGACAAGCTCGAAGCCGGCTACGACAACGGTGTGCTGACGCTGCGGATCCCGGTGGCCGAGCGGGCCAAGCCGCGCCGGGTCACCATCACCGCTGGCAGCAACGGCAACGGCCGCAAGCAGATCAACGCCTGACCAGGCCACCGGGCGGGGCAGCCGGTGCGGCCGTCCCGCCCGATCCCGTCGCCGGCGTCGGGTAGAGGCCGGCCAGGGCGCGGGCGGTGGCGGTGAACCGGTCGCGCAGCTCGGCCGGCGCGAGCACCTCCACCTCGCCGCCCAGCTTGAGCAGCTCGACGTGCCCGTGCCTCACCGACTCGATCGGCACCGTGGTGTGCACCCATCCGTCCGCGTCCGGGTCCGAGGCCGCCGCCCGGGCCGCCCGGCTCATCGCCGGCGGGAAGACGTACGCCATCAGCTCCAGCGCGGCGACCGTCATCCGCACCCGGGCCTCGGTGCGGTACACGCCGCGCTCGTACCGCTCGGCGTGCTCCTGCCAGCACCGGGCCAGGTCGAAGTCGTCCGGCCGATCGAACCGCTCGTCGAGCACGGTCAGGTCGAGGATCGCTCCCACCCGGTAGGTGCGCACCTCGCCGCCGGCGTCGGCGACCAGATACCAGCGCCCCGCCTTGAGCACCACGCCGAGCGGAGCGAGCGAGCGGGTCACCTCCCGCGGGGTCTTCCACCGCCGGTAGCGCACCAGGACCCGCCGGTCCTGCCAGATCGCGCCGGCCAGCGCGGTCAGGTGCGGGGTGGGTTCCGGCTCCCGGAACCAGGTCGGGGCGTCGAGGTGGAACCGCTGCCGGATCCGCCCGCCCCGGTCGGCCAGTTCCGCCGGCAGCGCGGCGCGCAGCTTCAACTCGGCCGCCGCCAGCACCGACCCGAGCCCCAGTTCCGCTGCCGGACCGGGCATGCCGGCCAGGAAGAGCGCCTCCGCCTCCCCGGCGGTCAGCCCGGTCAGCCGGGTGCGGTAGCCGTCCAGTAGCCGGTAGCCGCCGGCCGGGCCCCGGTCGGCGTAGACCGGGATCCCGGCCGCGCCGAGGGACTCCACGTCCCGGTACACGGTGCGCACCGACACCTCCAGGGCGTCGGCGAGCTCCTGGGCGGTCATCCGACCCCGGGTCTGCAGGAGCAGCAGCAGGGAGACCAGCCGACTCGCGCGCACCGCCCGACGTTACCCCCGCCGCGGCGGCGGGGGTCGTGCCATCCCCGGTCCGGGGTCGCCGGCCATCCCCGGTCCGCGGTCGCCGGGGATGGCCGGCGCGGATTCCGGTAGGGCGCGCCTCCGTCCGTTCCCCACCCGCGGCTGAGAACCTTTCTCGCATGCGGTTTCCCGACGCCCCGGTGCGTGCCCGTCCATCGGCCCGGCCCGCGCTGCCCGGCGGGCCGACCGACTTCACCGAGGCGTGGCTGCGCAACCGGCGCCTGTCCGAGCACACCCGCGACGCCTACCGGCGCGACATCGCCGGCTGGCTGGCCTGGTGCACCGCCCGGGAACTGGACCCGCTGCGGGCGAACTTCCTACACGTCAACGAGTACGGTCGCACCCTGGAGGTGACACTCGGTGCGCGCAGCGGCAGGCCGCTCACTCCGGCCACCGTCGCCCGGCGGCTCTCCGCACTGTCCAGCTGGTACGACTTTCTGGTCAAGCTGCACGCCGTCGAGGCCAACCCGGTCGCCGGCGCCGACCGGCCCCGCATCGACCGGGACCACTCCGCCACGGTGGGGCTCACCCCCGAGGAGGTCGACGCGCTGCTCGCCGCCGCCGAGGCCGACACCGGGCCCACCGCCACCCGCAACCGGGCCGTGATCGCGCTGCTGGCCGACCTCGGCCTGCGGGTGGGGGAGCTCGTCTCGCTGGACCTGGCCGACCTGGGCACCGAACGCGGTCACCGCAGCGTGCGGTTCGTCGGCAAGGGCGGCAGGTCCCGCCGCCGGGCGCTGACCCCGGGCACCGCCCACGCCGTCGACGCGTACCTGGCCCAGCGGGCGGCGGCGCAGCGGGTGGCGGTGCCCGAGCTGACCGGCCCGCTGCTGGTCACCGCGACCGGCGCCCGGCTGGACCGGCACTCGGTGTTCCGCCTGGTGCGCCGGCTGGCCCGGGCGGCGGGCATCCCGGCCTGGGCGAAGCTGTCGCCGCACTCGCTGCGGCACGCCTTCGCCACCACCGCCCGCGCCGAGGGCGTTCCCCTCGAGGACGTGCAGGACGCGATGGGGCACGCCGACCCGCGGACCACCCGCCGCTACGACCGGGACCGGCACAACCTCGACCGGGACCCCGCGTACGTGATCTGGGCGGCCCGGGCGCGCCGCCGCGGGTGACCGGCCCGGGGGCTGGACGCCCCCGGGCCGGGTTCGGCGCGACACCGGTCAGCCGCGGCGGCAGACGCAGAACGGCTGCCCGGCCGGGTCGATGAGCACCACCCACCGCTCACCGCCGGGCTGGAACCCCGGCTTGCTGGCGCCTGCCGCGACGAACTCCTTCTCGGCCAGGGCGAGGTCGTCGACGTACAGGTCCAGGTGGTAGCGCTTGCCGGCGGTCTCGTCCGGCCAGGACGGCGGCCGGTAGCCCTCGACCAGACCGAAGCCGAGGGCCACGCCGCCGCCGGCGGTGGTGGTGACCATCGCGTACTCCGGTTCGCTGTGGGTGATCTCCCCACCGAGGACGCGCTGCCAGAACGCGGCGTGGGCGACCGGGTCGGGGCTGTCGAGATTGACCATGGCGAGGTCGGCGGTGACTGTCATGCCCGCAGTCTGCCGACGGTACCTGCCATCTCCTGTCAGGTAGCGGTCGATCCCCGGCCCGCGGGCCGGGGATCGACCGGCACCGCCTGCACGCAGCGGGTGATGCAGGGGCGGCGCGGGCGGTCACCCGCCGACGGTGCACGATCCGGTGGCGACCGCGACCGGCGACTTTCCTGCGCGTGGGTCCGCCGGTTCTCTACGGTCGACAGGTGTGGGCGCTGAGCAGCCGTGGAGCCGACCGGCCCGGCAGCGCCGCCCGGTGCGCGCCGGGCTGGTGTTCGCCGGGGCCGCCGTGGCGCTGTGCTGCGTGGGGGTGGCCGGGCTGGGCGCCTGGAACGTGCAGGTGGTCACGCAGGCCAGCGGCCCGGTGCGGGAGACCGCGGACGGGTTCCTGCGGTCGATCGCCGCGGGCGACGCCGACGGCGCGTACGACCGGCTCTGCGCCGACGCCCGCAGCCGGTGGAGCGAGATCGGGTTCACCAGTTGGGTGCGGACCCCGCCGGTGGTCAGCGACTACGAGATCGTCGACGTGTCGGTGGCGACCCGGGGCGGCCGTCCGCGCGGCACGGTGACGGTGCGGCTGACCCGCGACAGCGGCGCCAGCGAACAGCGGGCCCTGTCGGTGGTGCGGGAGGACGGTGGGTGGCGGGTCTGCGGCGACCCGTACTGAGTCGGTCAGCGACGCGGTCCGAGGTCGCCGGCGCGGTAGTGCCGCCGGCACAGCACCTGGTAACGCACCTCGGCGCTGTCCACGGTGTCGCCGATGACCACCTGCGCCCCCTCGCGGACCACTCGGCCGCCGACCACCCGGGCGTTGAGCAGCCCCTCCCGGCCGCACCAGCAGAGCACCTCGACCTGGATACGGGCCACCTCGTCGGCCAGTTCGAACAGCCGCTGCGCGGCCGGGAACAGGCAGGAGCGGAAGTCGGTGGCCAGTCCGAACGCGTACACGTCGACGTCGTAGCTGTCGACCAGCTCGGCCATCTGCTCGACGTGGTCGACGCTGTAGAAGCTCGCCTCGTCGCAGATCAGGTAGTCCACGCGGACCCCTTCGGCCCACGTGTCGCGCACCAGGGTGCGCAGGTCCAGCTCGTCGGTGACCTCGATCGCCTCGTGGGCCAGGCCGATGCGGGTGGTCACCTGCGGGCCGAGGGAACGGTCGATGCGGGTGGTGACCAGACCGCGGCGGCCCTGCCGGGAATGGTTGTAGTTCATCTGCAGGGCCATCGTGGACTTGCCGCAGTCCATCGGCCCCCAGAAGAACTTCAACGCCGCCGCGTGCAGCGGCCGCCCGTCCACCCCGCGCGCCGCGGCGCACCCGGTGGGGCTGTCGTCGGGGCCCGGTAGCGGGCGCGCCAGGCACGTCGGGGCGGAGGCGTCGTCGGTCACGGTCGGGCAGCCTAGCCGATCGACAGGCCCGTATCCGGTGGGCGCGGGCCGCCACACGGCGGGCAGGGGCCGGCGTCAGAGCACCCGGGGCGGGGTGTTGCCGGCGGCGACGACGGCCCGGCGGATCGGCACGGCCAGCAGCAGGAGGAACCCGACCACGAAGAAGATCAACAGGGAGACCAGGCCGACCCGGTAGGAGTTGGTGAGCTGGAACACCAGGCCGAAGGCGAGCGGCCCGAGCCAGCTGGTGCCCTTGTCGCTGATCTCGTAGAAGCCGTAGTACTCGCCCTCCTTGCCGGTGGGGATGAGCTGGCTGAACAGCGACCGGCTCAGCGCCTGGCTGCCGCCGAGCACCAGGCCGATGGCCGCGCCGAGGGCCATGAACGGCAGCGGTGCCTCGGCGGGCAGCCGGAACGCGGCGACGATCACCGCGGTCCAGAGCACCAGGCTCAGCAGCACCGTCTTCCAGGCGCCGATGCGCCGGGCGAGGGCGCCGAGGGACAGCGCCCCGCCGAAGGCGAGGAACTGCACCAGCAGGATGGTGATGATCAGGTTGCCCTGTTCCAGCCGCAGCTCCTTGGTGCCGTACTGGCTGGCCAGGGTGATGACGGTCTGGATGCCGTCGTTGTAGACCAGGAACGCCAGCAGGAAGAACAGTGTCAGCGGGTACGCCTTGATCTCGCGCAGGGTACGGCCGAGCTGCCGGAACCCGTCGGTGAGCACGTTGCCGCCGCCGCCGGCGAGCGCCGCGGCGGTGGGGTGTTCGCGCAGCCAGCGCAGCGGCACCAGGGTGAACGCGGCCCACCACACGCCGGCCGACACGATGGACCAGCGGGCCAGATCCAGGGTGCGCTGCGGGTTGTCGTCCTCGCTGAGCATGGTGATCGCGGCCAGGTTGAGCGCCAGCAGCAGGCCGCCGCCGAGGTAGCCCAGGGCCCAGCCGCGGCTGGAGATGCCGTCGCGTTCGTCGGGGCCGCCGAGCTGCGGCAGGAACGAGTTGTAGACCACGATCGCGGCGCCGAAGGAGATGTTGGCGACCAGGAACAGCGCCCCGCCGAGCAGGTAGCGGTCGCCGGTGACGAAGGCCATCGCGATGGTCGCGCCGGCGCCGGTGAACGCCGCGGCGCCGAGCAGCCGCTTCTTGTGGGTGGTCCGGTCGGCGACCGCGCCGATCACCGGCAGTACGAACACGGTGAGGAAGACCGACAGTGAGATCAGGTACGGGTAGTACGAGCCGGCGGCGACTTTGATGCCCAGCGGGTACACGTATCCGGCGCAGCTGTCCGCGCCGAGCTCACAGCCGGCGGCCAGCTCGGCGACGGTGGTGAGGAACGGGCCGAGGAACACCGTGATCACGGTGGTCTGGAAGGCGGAGTTGGCCCAGTCGTAGACGTACCAGCCGGTGCGTTCGCGGCGGGTGCTCGCCGGGGCGGGGGTGTCGCCCACCGCGGGGGTGACGGTCTCGGCCATCGGGGTCCTTCGTCGGGGGTCAGGCGGCCCAGTGGCCGCGGCTGCGGTAGACGTCGCGCAGCACGCCGACGTGGTCGGTCATGATGCCATCCACACCAAGATCAAGTAACTCGTGCATCTCGGCAGGTTCGTCGATCGTCCAGACGTGCACCTGCAGGCCGAGTCGGTGGGCGTAGGCGAGGAGCCGGCGGTCGACCACCGGCACCCGCCCGTAGCGCACCGGCACCTGCGCGGCGACCACCGACGGCGGCAGCCGCAGCGCCCGGCTGGTCAGCGACGCCATCCGCAGCCGGGCCACGCCGCGCATGCCCAGGCCGGTGGCGACCCGCCCCTCGGTGAGCGCGCGGAGCCGGGCCAGCCGGGCGTCGCTGAACGAGGCGAGCAGCACCCGGTCGCCCGCGCCGGCGCGCGCGACGGTGGCCACCGTCGGCTCGATCCCGCCGTCGGCCTTGACGTCGATGTTGAACCGGACCTGCGGCCAGGCGTCGAGGACCTCGTCGAGGCGGGGCACCACGGCCGCCCCGCCGACGCGGACCGAGGCCAGGTCGGCCCAGCGCAGGTCGGCGATACGCCCCCGCTCGCCGGTGACCCGGTGCAGGGTGGCGTCGTGGAACACCACCGCGACCCCGTCGGCGGTGCCGTGCACGTCGGTCTCCACGTACCGGTAGCCGAGGTCGATCGCGCGGGCGAACGCCGCCGCGGTGTTCTCGTCGCCCTCGGCGGCGCCGCCGCGGTGGGCGAACGCCAGCGGTCCGGGCGTGTCGAGGTAGGGGTGGCCGGTCAGCACGCAGCGCAGTATGCCGGTCGGTGGTTGCGGCCCGACGACCAGCCGGTGACGTGGGTCGGGGCGGAAGCCGAAGCGCCGCCGGCACCGCGCCAGCCACCGCCGGTCCCACCGCGGCAGTCCGTGACTCCGCCTGAGGCCGGCTGGCCACTCTTCGCAAGGCCAGCGAACCGCTCTCCCTGATGCCGGGCGGCGGGCCACTCACCTGAGGCGGGCGGCGGAGCCTCAGGCCGGCGGGCGGCGG
>NZ_POUB01000285.1 GCF_003236335.1 Micromonospora deserti | reverse complement strand
CCCCGACACAGCGACGGGGTGGGCCGGGCCGGCCACCCACCCCGCCCGCAGCACACCGTCAGCCGGCCTCGCGCAACTCCGCCAACCGGGCCTCGATCTCCGCCAGCTCCGCCCGCAGCTTCTCCGCCTGCTGCTCCGCCTCGGCCCGCTCCGCGGCGAGGATCTGCTCCACCGCCTCGTGCACCCCCGGCACGTCCACCAGCGCCACCATCCGCAACGCCTCCGCCGGCTTCACCACGTACGGCTTCGCCAACACCTTGCCGCCCTGCTGCGCCGCCACCGTCCACTCACCCTCGGCGTACGCCAGCGTCACCGTCAACCCGGCCGGCGCCTTCACCTTCGCCGCCTTCACCACCCGACGCGCCGGCTTCGCCTCCACCGTCTCCACCCTCGACTCCTCCTGCCGCGCCCGCGGCGTCGGCACCCTGTCCAGCACGAACTCCGGCTCCACCGCCACCGCCACCGGCGGCTCCGGCTCCGGCTCCGGTTGCGGCTCCACCGCCTTACGCCCCGCACCCCGCGGCGCCACCGCCACGTCCGCCGGCGAAAACGGCAACTCGTCCCGCCCGAACCGCACCACCACGAACTCGTCCGACACCGCCGGGTCGGTCAGCTCCACCACCTGACCCACCTGCCCGGCGATCTGACCCGCCGACGCGGTGAACACCACCCTCGGCCTGCGCCCCGCCGCCAACGCCTCCCGGATGCTGCGCACCTCGTCATCGGACAAACCCTGGCCAGCGGCACCCATCAGCAACCTCTTCCGTACACCTGTTTGATTCCTGCCTTGATACCAGCCGACTGCGACAGCCCGCAGCAGGGGATCACCCGCCCAACGCCCGCAACGCCAGGTCCGCGTGCTCCGTCATGCTGAACTCACTGTGGACCACCTCGATCACCAGCCCGCCCGTCCCGATCACGAACGTCACCCGCCGCGTGCTCAACGGCCCCAACGGCAGCCGCCGCCGCACCCCGAACCGGTCCGCCACCACACCGTCCGGATCCGACAGCAGCGGATAGTCGAACCCGTGCAACCGGGAGAACTCCGCCTGGCGCGCCACGGGATCCCGGCTGATCCCCACCCGCTGCGCGCCCACCGCCGCGAACTCCGCCGCCAGATCCCGGAAATGGCAACTCTCGGCCGTGCACCCCCGGGTCATCGCCGCCGGATAGAAGAACAGCACCACCGGCCCCACCGCCAGGAACTCCGACAACCGCCGCTGCGCCCCCGTCTGGTCCGGCAGCGCGAAATCCCCAACCACGTCCCCGACACCCAGCACACCGCACCTCCACCCTCGACATCGACGCGCGGCGAGCGTAGAGGACCACCCCCACACCGCCAGCACCCCGCCCACCGCCCACCTCATGTGACCTTCGCCTCCGCTCCGGCACGTGTCGGCCACGGTAACGTCGGCCCAACGGCACCACGGCAGGAAGAAGCCCCTTGAATTCCATCACTGTCATCACCGGCGGCAGCCGCGGCATCGGCGCCGCCACGGCCCGCCGGCTCGCCCACGCCGGCCACGACATCGCCTTCGGCTACCGCCGCGACCACGCCGCCGCCGCCGCCGTCCTCGCCGACATCCACGCCGCCGGCCGCCGCGGCGTCGCCCTACCCGCCGACACCACCGACCCCGACCAGGTCACCGCGCTCTTCGACGCCGCCGCCGACCTCGGCGACCTCACCGGCCTGGTCAACAACGCCGGCGTCACCAGCCCTATCGGGCCCTTCGTCGACCTCGACCCCGACCACCTGCGCCACGTCGTCGACGTCAACCTCATCGGCTACGTCCTCTGCGCCCAGCAGGCCGCCCGCCGGATGAACGCCGGCGCCGCCATCGTCAACGTCTCCTCCGCCGCCGCCACCCTCGGCAGCCCAGGGGAGTACATCCACTACGCCGCCGTCAAAGCCGCCACCGACACCCTCACCACCGGCCTGGCCAAGGAACTCGCCCCCCGCGGCATCCGCGTCAACGCCGTCGCCCCCGGCGTCATCCGCACCGACATCCACACGTCCTCCGGCCAACCCGACCGCCCCGACCGGGCCGCCACCCGCATCCCGCTCGGCCGCGCCGGCGAACCCGACGAGATCGCCGGCGCCATCGCCTGGCTCCTCAGCCCCGACGCCTCCTACACCACCGGCGCCGTGCTGCGCATCGCCGGCGGCCTCTGACCACCACCGGCAGGAGGACCAGTCTTCGGCGAGATCGCGGCCATCTACGACGACGTACGCCCCGGCTACCCCGCCACGATTGCCCACGCCATCCGCGCCCACCACGGCACATCGCCGAAATCGGCACCGGCGCTAGGCAACTCCGGTGCGACGTGGCACGATCTCGCAGGTGACCAGCAGTAACGCCGCGGCGCAGCGCCTGCGCGACCTCGCGCGGCTGCGCCGGGTCCGCGATCGGATCGATCGGGAGTACGCGCAGCCGCTGGACGTCGAGGCGCTTGCCCGGGACGCGCACATGTCGGCCGGGCACCTCAGCCGCGAGTTCCGGCGCGCCTACGGCGAGTCGCCGTACAGCTACCTGATGACGCGGCGCGTCGAGCGCGCGATGGCGCTGCTGCGTCGTGGCGACCTCAGCGTCACCGAGGTCTGTTTCGCGGTCGGCTGCTCGTCACTGGGCACCTTCAGCAGTCGCTTCACCGAGTTGGTGGGTGTGCCGCCCAGCGCCTACCGGCGTCAGGCGGCGGGCACGGCGGGGATGCCGCCGTGCGTGGCGAAACAGGTGACCAGACCGATCAGGAATCGAGAAGCGCGGGCCAGCGAGCCGCAGCTAGCGTGACCGCCATGGACATCACCATCTACGAGACCTTCCTCCCGCACGACAGCCCGGACGCATCCCTGGCTTTCTATCGCGACATCCTCGGCTTCGAGGTCCGCAACGACGTCGGGCAAGGCACGATGCGCTGGATCACGGTCGGCCCCGCCAACCAGCCCGGCACGTCCATCGTCCTCTATCCGCCAGCCGCCAACCCCGGCATCACCGACGACGAGCGCCGCGCCATCGCCGAGATGATGGCCAAGGGCACCTACGCCATCATCAACCTGGCCACCGCCGACCTCGACGGCACCTTCGAGCGACTGCAGGCCGGCGACGCCGAGGTCGTCCAGGAGCCGACCGAGCAGCCGTACGGGAGACGCGACTGCGCCGTCCGCGATCCCGCAGGCAACCTGATCCGCATCAACGAGCTGCGCTGAGCCGCCCGGCGATACCCGCCATGTGTTGATGATCGAGCGCGAGGTCGAGGTCCTCACTTACTGCTCGAAGCTGATCAGATCGAGCCAGGTGACGCCGACGGCGGCCGCGAAGGCGGCCCCGCCAACAGATGGAGACACGATGAGCATGGCCACGAGGACGGACACCCAGTCGCCTGCGCTGCACGCTGCCGACAGCCACGACTGGATCCGCGTGCACGGCGCGCGCGAGAACAACCTCAAGGACCTCAGCGTCGAGATCCCGAAACGCCGGCTGACGGTCTTCACCGGCGTCTCCGGCTCGGGCAAGAGCTCACTGGTGTTCGGCACGATCGCCGCCGAGTCGCAGCGGATGATCAACGAAACCTACAGCGCCTTCGTGCAGGGCTTCATGCCGACGCTGGCGCGGCCCGAGGTCGACGTACTCGAAGGGCTGACGACCGCGATCATCGTCGACCAGGAGCGGATGGGCGCCAACCCCCGCTCGACGGTCGGCACCGTCACCGACGCCAACGCGATGCTGCGCATCCTGTTCAGCCGACTCGGGCAGCCGCACATCGGCTCACCCCAGGCATTCTCCTTCAACGTGGCCACGATCAGCGGCAAGGGCGCAGTCACGATCGAGCGCGGTGGCGGCAAGACGATCGAACGACGCAGCTTCAGCATCACCGGCGGCATGTGTCCGCGATGCGAAGGCATGGGCAGGATCTCCGACGTCGACCTGTCCCAGCTGTACGACGACAGCAAGTCACTCAACGAGGGTGCGCTCACGATCCCCGGCTACAGCATGGACGGCTGGTACGGCCGCATCTTCAGCGGCTGCGGCTTCTTCGACCCGGACAAGCCGATCCGTAAGTACACCAAGACCGAGCTCCACGACTTGCTCCACAAAGAGCCGACCAAGATCAAGGTCGACGGCATCAACCTCACCTACGAGGGGCTGATCCCGAAGATCCAGAAGTCGATGCTGTCCAAGGACCGGGAGGCGCTGCAGTCGCACATCCGGGCGTTCGTGGACCGCGCTGTCACCTTCACCGCCTGTCCCGAGTGCGGCGGCACCCGGCTCAGCGAGGCCGCCCGCTCCTCGAAGATCAACGGGATCAACATCGCCGACGCCTGCGCGATGCAGATCAGCGACCTGGCCGACTGGGTTCATACCCTCGATGAGCCGTCGGTGGCGCCGCTGCTCGCCGCGCTGCAGCACACCCTCGACTCGTTCGTGGAGATCGGGCTGGGCTATCTGAGCCTCGACCGGTCGTCGGGCACGCTGTCGGGCGGTGAGGCGCAGCGCACCAAGATGATCCGGCACCTCGGGTCGTCGCTCACCGACGTCACCTACGTCTTCGACGAGCCGACGATCGGGCTGCACCCGCACGACATCCAGCGGATGAACGGCCTGCTGCTGCGGCTGCGGGACAAGGGAAACACCGTCCTGGTCGTCGAGCACAAGCCGGAGGCGATTGCGATCGCCGACCACGTCGTCGACCTCGGCCCCGGTGCCGGCACCGCCGGTGGCCAGGTGGTGTTCGAGGGTACCGTCGACGGGCTGCGGGGAAGCGGCACGCTGACCGGGCGGCACCTCGACGACCGGGCCTCGCTGAAGCCGTCGGTGCGGGAGCGCACGGGCGTGCTGGCGGTGCGCGGGGCGAACCGCCACAACCTCCAGGACGTCGACGTCGACATCCCGCTCGGCGTGCTCTGCGTCGTCACCGGCGTCGCGGGCTCGGGGAAGAGTTCACTGATCCACGGCTCGGTGTCGGGACGCGACGGAGTGGTGTCGGTCGACCAGACCCTGATCAAGGGCTCGCGGCGGAGCAACCCGGCGACGTACACCGGACTGCTCGACCCGATCCGCAAGGCGTTCGCGAAGGCCAGCGGCGTGAAGCCGGCGCTGTTCAGCGCCAACTCCGAGGGCGCCTGCCCCACCTGCAACGGCGCCGGCGTGATCTACACCGACCTGGCGATGATGGCCGGCGTCGCCACCACCTGCGAGGAGTGCGAGGGGAAACGGTTCCAGGCGTCGGTGCTGGAGTACACCTTCGGCGGACGCGACATCGCCGAGGTGCTCGCGATGTCGGTGACCGAGGCCGAGGAATTCTTCGGCTCCGGCGAGGCACGCACGCCGGCCGCGCACGCCATCCTCGGCCGGCTCGCCGACGTCGGGCTCGGCTACCTCAGCCTCGGCCAGCCGCTCACCACGCTGTCCGGCGGTGAGCGGCAGCGGCTCAAGCTGGCCACCCACATGGCCGAGCAGGGCGGCGTCTACGTCCTCGACGAGCCGACCACCGGCCTGCACCTCGCTGACGTCGAGCATCTGCTCGGCCTGCTCGACCGGCTCGTGGACTCCGGCAAGTCGGTCATCGTCATCGAGCACCACCAGGCGGTCATGGCGCACGCCGACTGGATCATCGACCTCGGCCCCGCCGCCGGCCACGACGGCGGCCGGATCGTCTTCGAGGGCACACCCGCCGACCTCGTCGCCGCCCGCTCCACCCTCACCGGCGAGCACCTCGCGGCCTACGTCGGCACCTGACCGAGGTCGTCGCGGACACCGTGAGACGAGCGAGAAACATGCCCATGACCAGGGAAAACTCCCACACCGACGCCTAAGTTCGCGTGTTCCGCGCCGGATGCCGTCGCGAGGCGCTCGGATCGCCGTGGGGGAGCACCCGAGCGCCTCGGCAACGATGACCGCTGGTGCCGGTTAGGTGAGGTCGTGCAGTGTGGCGAGCCTCGCGGCCCCAGGTCGGCGCGGCGACGTCCTCGATCTGCTGGCCGAAGACGAGAGTGAGTATCGCGCCCGCGCGATCGCGCGGAAATCAGGTCGCCGCCGTCGATGACCTCGGTGGACGCGGTCTCTTGGTCGGCAGCGCCGAGCTTCTTGCTGGCCCCTTGGCGGTCTCGTTGAACTCCTCCCACCTTCGATTCGATAATGCACATTATGTCAAGTTGAGGGAGGGCGGCTCTCCCCAACCCGCGCCCGGCCAGCGCCAGCCGCGCCTCGACCCAAGGATGACCCGCTCGCGCACCCGGCCCGGCGGCACCACCACGGGTTCGTGTCCGTACGCCGGGTGCACCTGCTCGCCGGCCGGTGGTGCCGTTGCAGCCGGGCCACGGCGTCGACGAACCGTCCGCGCTCCACGGCTCGTCGACGCCGGCGGCCTGCTGCGCGGCGATGACGTCGGTGGCCGCCACCGCCACGACCAGGTGCCCCCTGGCCCGTAGCCCGTCGGCGAGACTGGTCTTCCCGGCGCCCTAGCACGTACCTCGTGGTCGCCTCCCCCTCTCCCGCCGTTGCCGGCGAACACGAAAATCATGCATAATATCCCTTATGCATGACAAACAGGACGAATCGGTGCAGCTGCTGATCGAGGAGTTCCTGACCGCCCGGGCAACCCGCAAACCGTCCCCGCACACCCTCGCGGCGTACCGGCGGGACCTGCGCACCGTCGCTGCGCTGGCCGCGGAGGAGATCACCCCTCCCCTCCCCCTCGACGCGCTGCCGGTCGGCGCCCTCACCGCCCGGGTGATGCGCGCGGCGTTCGCCCGCTTCGCCGCGCCCCGCGCGGCCGCGTCGGTGCACCGGGCCTGGTCCACCTGGAACAGCTTCTTCTCCTTCCTGGTGGCCGACGGTGTGGTCGCCGGCAACCCGATGCCGGCGGTCGGGCGGCCCCGGGCGCCGCTCCCCCGGCCGAAGCCGCTGCGCGGCGCGGACACTCCGGAGCAGTTGCTCGCCGCGGTCGCCCGGGGCGACGGCCGGCAGCGCGACCCGTGGCCGCAGCGGGATCTGGCGGTGCTGGCGTTGGCGCTGTGCGCGGGGTTACGCCTGTCGGAGCTGCTGGCGTTGCGGGTGGGTTCGCTGGCGGGGCGCCCCGGTGAGCGGCGGGTCGAGGTGGCCGGCAAGGGCGGCCGGCCGCGGGTGGTGCCGGTGGAGCCGGAGCTGGACGGGGTGCTGGTGGACTACCTGGACAGCCGGGTGCGGCGGTTCGGGTCGCGGTCGGTGCGGCCGGACGCGCCGCTGCTGGTGGACCGCCGGGGTGAGCCGCTGCGCCGGGGCGGGCTGCAGTACCTGGTGGAGTCGTGCTACCGGCGGGCGGGCGTCACCGACCGGGTGCCGCAGGGGGCGCGGTTGCACGCGCTGCGGCACACGTTCGCCACCCGGTTGGCCGAGGACGGGGCGGGTGCGGCGGAGATCATGCGGCTGCTGGGGCACGCGTCGCTGGCGTCGTCTCAGACGTACATCGAGGTGACAGCCGGGCAGCAGCGCGACGCGGTGCGGTCGAACCGGACCAACCGGGTGTTGGC
>NZ_POUB01000284.1 GCF_003236335.1 Micromonospora deserti | reverse complement strand
GGGCTACCGCCGGGTAGCTTGCGGGCGTACCGTCGCGTTCGTGGAACCGGACGTGCTGGGCCCGCCGTACGAGCGGCAGACGATCGACCTGGGCACCGACGACGAGGGACCGGTGGTCGCCACCCTGGTCCGCCGCCGGGCCGACCGCCCCACCGGGCGGGCCGTGCTCTACGTGCACGGCTTCATCGACTACTTCTTCCAGACCCACCTGGCCGACTTCTTCGCCGAGCGGGGCTGGGACTTCTACGCCCTCGACCTGCGCAAGTACGGCCGCAGCCTGCTGCCGCACCAGACTCCGAACTACTGCACAGACGTCAGCGAGTATTTTCCGGAGCTGGACGCCGCCGCGACGATCGTGCGGGACGACGACGGGCACGACACCCTACTCGCCATGGGCCACTCCACCGGTGGGCTGATCGTCTCGCTCTGGGCGCACGCCCGCCGCGACGCCGGCATCGTTGACGGGCTCTTCCTGAACAGCCCGTTCTTCGACCTCAACCTCCCCTGGGCGCTGCGGCGGCCCGGCGCGGCCGCCGTCGCGCGCCTGGCCCGCACCGCGCCGAAACGGATCATCCGTCCCGGCCTCGGCACCGTGTACGGCGAGAGCATTCACGCCGACCACCGCGGCGAGTGGAGCTACGACCTGGCCTGGAAGCCCCTCGCCGGGTTCCCGGTGCGGGCCGCCTGGCTGGCCGCGATACGGCGGGGCCAGCAGCAGCTCCGCGCCGGGCTGGAGATCCCGGTGCCGGTGCTGGTGGCCTGCTCGACCCGCAGCTTCAAGGGGATGAAGTGGCACGATTCGGCCTCGCTGGCCGACGCGGTGCTGGACGTCGAACACATGGTCCGCTGGGCGCCACGGCTCGGCCGGCACGTCACCCTGGCCCGCTTCGACGGCGGCATGCACGACCTCACGCTCTCCGGCCCGGCCGTACGGGAAAAGGTCTTCGCCGAGGTGGGTCGGTGGGCCGAGGCGTTCCTCGGGGCCGGGCCGACGGTCCGCGACGAGGCGGAGGTCCGGGCACCGGCGAGCCGGCGGCCGACGGAAGCGGCCGACCCGGCGGGCGCGACCGCGCCGGGCGGCTGAGCCCCGGGGGTCAGCCCTGGCCGGGCAGGCCGGCGGCGACGGCCTCGTGGATCCGGTCGAACGTGGCCAGCGGGTGACCGCCGTCCCGTGCGGGCAGCACCAGGCCCAGGCAACGCAGCTCGACCTCGTCGTCACCGGCCTGCACGCCGAACACCGGCGCGCCGAGGTAGCCCGCGGGCAGCTCCGCGGTGACCCGCACGCTGTCCCCCTCGCGCGCGACCTGCTTGATCGCCACCTCCAACGGTCGCGACCCGCCCTCCCCGACCCCGAGCGCGAGCACGAACGCCGAACCGGGCTCCGCGCCGATCCGGGCGATCACGTCCGCCCGGGCCGCGATGGCGTCAGTCACCTGCTGGGTACGCCACCGCCAGCCCTGACTGTCGGCGTGCTCGTGCAACCCCGCGGTGGGCATGATCGCGGCGCCGAGGTCGGGCCGGTGCAGCCACTCCCCGGGAAAGTCCGCCAGCACCACGGCTGCGCCGGCCACGCCCGCCGGCTCGGTCACGCTCGGCCGCAGCCCGATCTCCCCCACCGGCGCGTGGGTCAGCGCGTCCGCGGTCAGCAGGTACTCGCGCACCTCGCCACCGGCGACCAGTTGCCGGAAGAAGAACGCGGTGCCGAACGCGCCCGCCGGCCCGCCGTCAAGCCGGCTGATCGGCACGATGGACCGGCCGAGCAGCTGGCACAGCTCGTACGCGACGTCGTTCTCGGTCTCCGGATCGAGCAGCACCAGCCGAGGGTACGGCGTGCCGCTCCCCCGGCCGCGGACGGCGTAAACCCGGGTGCCCCGGACACCCACCCGTGCGACCCTGGTCGGCGACGTGCCGCGACCACCCGTTACACCGCACACCGCGCGGGCGGCGGTACCCTCTTGGCGCGACACCCACGCCGCGCGCCCGTAGCTCAGCGGATAGAGCAGGGGACTTCTAATCCCAAGGCCGCAGGTTCGAATCCTGCCGGGCGCACAGGTACTTCTCTCGACCGGACGGCTCCCGTGGAGCTATTCGTGGAGCCATCGAGCTACTGTCGGCCCCGTTGCAGGCGTCAAGCGGCAACGTGGCGAGATCATGAAGCTCCCCAGCGGGTCGCTCCGCGTGAGGGTCTATGCGGGCGTCGACCCGCTCACCGGCAAGCGGCACTACCTCACCGAGACAGTCCCGGCCGGTCGAACCGCCGAACGAGAGGCGGAGAAGGTACGGACGCGCTTCCTCAACGAGGTTGACGAGAAGCGCAGCCCACGCACCCGAGCGACGCTGAACCAACTGCTCGACAAGTGGCTGGACGTCGCCGACATCGAGCCGACCACGCGTATGGGCTACGAAAACAAGCTGAACAAGCACGTCCGGCCGGTGCTCGGCAAGCTGCCGCTAACCCGGCTCGACGCCGAGACGCTGGAATCCTTCTACGCGAGCCTGCGCCGCTGCCGGGACCGGTGCGGCGGCAAGGCTTCCGTGACGCACCGGGTGACCGGCGAGCACACCTGCACCGCGAGGTGTCGGCCGCACGCCTGCAAGCCGCTCAGCGCGTCCTCAGTGCGGCAGATCCACTGGATCCTGAGTGGTGCGCTGAGCCGGGCGGTGCGGTGGCGCTGGATCGCAGTCAACCCCGCCGCACAGGCTGAACCACCGGCGCCGCCGCACCCCGACCCGCAACCGCCAAACCCGACCGACGCCGCCCGCATCATCACCGAGTCGTGACGCGACCCGGACTGGGGCGCGCTGGTCTAACTCGCCATGACCACCGGCGCCCGGCGCGGCGAACTGGCCGCCCTGCGCTGGCACCACCTCGACCTGGCCGCCGGCGTGCTAACCCTCCGACGCAGCGCCTACCTCGACGCGGACGGCGTGCTACAGGAGAAGGACACCAAAACCCACCAGCAAAGACGGGTCGCTCTCGATCCCGAGACAGTCGCCGTGCTCACCGAGCTGCACGCGCGGTACGTCGACCGCCTGGCGCAGCTCGACGCGACGGCCGACCCAGCGGACTACGTCTTCTCCCCCGAGCCGGACAACAGCCGCGGTTACCGGCCCGACACCATCACCCAGCGGTACGGGCGACTTGCTAAGCGACTGGGCATCGACAGCCACATCCACGCCCTACGGCACTACTCGGCAACTGAGCTGATCAATGCCGGTGTCGACGTGCGTACCGTCGCCGGCCGGCTCGGTCACGGTGGCGGTGGCACCACCACTCTCCGGGTCTACGCCGCATGGCTGTCGGAGTCTGACCAGCGGGCCGCCAGCACCCTCGCCGCCCGGATGCCGACCCGCCCGACGACGCCTACCCCGCCGAACAGCCCCTACCGGACGATTGCCGAGGAAATACGCGAGCAGATCCGCGTCGGAAGCCTCAATCCGGGCGACCCGCTGCCTACGGTCGCCGAGTTGGCAGCGGCGCACGGTGTCTCGGTCGGTACCGCTCACCGCGCGGTGGCTACGTTGGCAGCAGACGGTCTGGTCAGCGTTACCCGAGGCCGACGGGCAAACGTCGTAGGCCAACGTGCCGAGTAACCCCGGATAAAGCAGACCCGACACCGTCCGGCAAGGTCAGTCGTAAACGGCCGTGGAGCCGGGATGACGTTGCAAGCCGCCAGAGAAAGACCGGAAACCTGACAGAGGGCGGCGCTATAAGCCCGACCGATACAAGGAATGACGGGTACCGACCTCGCCCAGGCCGACGCCGAACTACTCAGGGTCCTCATACTCCTCGTCGAGCTCATCAGCAACTAGCTCATCCGGCACTGCCTCATCAGCAGTCAGGTATTCAGCCCCGGAAGCCGGAACTAGCTCGAGACCCGCAACGAAAGACACAAGAGAATCTTCGCGTCTTACGCGTCTAGCCCGGTCAGTCGCCGCCCGTTCGACCGCCGCCCTGTAGACGTTGACGGGGCTTGAATCAGCACCTCGCGGGGAATGACTCACCTGCATACTCAAGTCAACCAAGCTGGCCCGCAGAGTCTCTATGCTGATGTTCGAGATATTAATTCGGCCTCGGGCGACAGCCAAGAAAAGGGTATAGAAGTCCGACTTTCGATACCATCTGGTACCCGACATTCTGGGCTCTGGGAACAGCTCAGCTAGATAGCTCAACACCTCCCCGAACCGTTCCAACACCTCCTTCTCCGCAGGGAAGTTGGGGCTATACAGTCTATAGTAGTGATCCAGATTATCTTTCTTGTTCTGCGGCCAATGCAGGTATCCTACGACCAATTCGGCAACGTACTCCGAGTCCAACATTCTTCGTCGCTGCATCTTCGTAAAGATTCGGAAGTGATCCCACTCGGGGCGTTCCACGATCTTTTCCACTACCCCAAGAAGGCCGCCACCGTACATCGAGTATCGCAACTCTTGGGCATTCAGCGCCATATTGGACTGATTGAGGCGTTGAAACATATGCCTCAACTCTTCGTCCGTAACGCCCTCCAAATCACGCACAATCAGCTTGTACCGGCGAATCCGGTCACGCTCCTCCTTTGCCAACTCGGAGAAGCGCTTGTTGAACCAGGGCGTTTCCGCGAGTCCGTACAGGGGTTCAAGCTTATGCACATCAAAAGTCAACGGAAACCGGTCTGCCATGTACTCGAGGCAGGCCCTAAGTCGCTGCTGTCCATCAACAACCGCATACATGTCGTCACCAGCGTCTGTTGGAACCGAGTAAACGTAGACCTCCGGGACGGGATAACCCCGTAAGATGGTATCAATGAGGAACGAGCTTTCCTCATTGGTCCAGACAGGGCGTCGCTGAAAGGGCGGCCGCAGTGTCAGCTTCTTCAGGGCACTTTGATCTGCGAACCATCCAATGGTCTGATGGCTGGTGTTGAGGAAACTGCGAGCAGACATCGCGACTCTCAGACACCCTTCTTTGCAGCGAGATAAGTTCGGTAGCTATCAAGAGCGGCCATTTGCGCCTCTCTAAGCGCTTCATTGTCCTTATAAATACGCAAAGACATCTTTCGCCCTCGAAGAACACTAGGAAGATATTTCTCGCATCGCTGCAGTTCTTGGATCCATTGCGTGCCAAAAGGGAGGTAATTCAGGAAGTAGTTCGCGGCAATCATGCCATCGAAAATATACTGCTTCCGATGCCGCCCAAACAGCCGCAACCCCTCATCATCGAGGTTGAGGAGATTGACGTTGACTCGACGGAACCACTGCCACGCGGTGTCGAAATGACGCGAGGATACCACCGCAATATCTACATCTGAACCACTGCCGAAGACTCCGAACCTCTTCCTAGAGCTAAGACTACGCCCGGTAGCCGCGCTTCCCACAACAATAATGTCTCGCGCGTCCACCTGGATTCCCGTTGCCAATTCGTCCCGCCAGGTGAAGTACTGCCTCTTGGTGTCAAAGGCGTAGGGAAGCCGGTCGAGCACAATCCGACCCACCAAGACTCGCGAGTCCTCATCCTCAAGAACAAGCTCCATAAACTGAGGTATTTCAATCTTGGTCCAGTCGGTCATCCATCAAGCCCGCTCTACACGTCTGGTTCAAGGACATCCTCCAAGACAAGCAAGCTATCTGAGGGGAGAGCAACGTGCACACCTATGGCACAACCCGTACACCTCCCAACCTGCAAGCTGGACGCCGCTTAGTCTCTTAAGAGAAGTTTGGCATTGTTTGTCAACTCGGACGTGTCGAGTTGCCGACTGGAGATGACGTGACGCGACAACCTTCCGCTTTTCCCACCTAACGACGTCTCACCGTGGAGCGACCCGGGGCCAGTGAGGGGCGAGTTGAGGTCGACAGCTGCTTTCAGCGCGGACCAGACGACTACAGGACGGAGTTTCGGTTGCCCGAAGCGCCCCTGCCCACCCTGGTGGTTCTTCCTCGGCATGATGGTTCAATGCGCTTGCTGGTGCTCGGCGGAACCTGGTTCGTAGGCCACGCGGTCGTGACGGCTGCCCTTGACGCAGGGTGGGAGGTGACGACGTTCAACCGGGGCACCTCCGGGCCGGATGTCGACGGCGTACGCGCGATCCGAGGGGACCGGACACGGCCGGCCGACGTCAACGCCCTGGCCGCCGCCGGGCCGTGGGATGCCGTGGTGGACACCTCCGGCGAGTCATTCGCTGGAGCGACGAAGATCATAGATGGATCGATGAACATCCAGCAGCAGGCGATACGCCCACGCTGCCCAGTCAGACAGCACCGGAAGCCGGTAGCTCCATCAGCTAATCGATTTCCTAACTCTTCACGTTCTCAACCATTCCTCGGCCTCGTCCACACGGTGCCGAGCAAGGGATTTTCTGGTCAATGTGGAGAAAGCAGCGATTAGCAACACGACTAGGGAATCCCCTGCTCTAATTGCTCACTGCCAACTGAAGGAAGACGACATCATGACGAGGACGGCGAAGATTCTGGCGTACGCCAGGCGGCAGGCGGACGAACTCGAGAAGGATATGCATTGGGTTACGAGCGAACATAGCGCTAGCCACGGTTACTGGGTTTCGTCCGATTACCAGCTACTCACAAAGATTGTCGCGCGAGCTGCAGCTGCGCAGGAGTTTTTACGGCAGTACTCCGGCGCAGACAGCTTCTGGACTGAACGCGCCGTCTCCGTATATCAAACCAAAGGCGACAACCAGTCCACTGAATCGGGCGCTCGCGCCATCGGTGAGTTGTTGCGGGCGTGGGCGGACCAGGTTGAAGCGGGAGTCATCGAGATATCGGGCTCTCGGTCTTGGAGCGAGATCGGCCAGGCAAGCACCGACGTCATGGGTCAAGTTCGTCGGCTGAACGAAGACCCAAACGCGCATCCGGCGGCTGCTATCGTCCTGTGCGGCGCGGCTCTCGAAGTCGCTCTTCGGGCCGTTGCCGAGAATCGCGGCAACCTGGTCGAAGAACGGCCTACGTTATCAGTACTCACGAAGGCGCTCCGGCGGGAGCAACTCCTTACAGTCCAAGACGTCAAAGACTTAGAGCAATGCTCCGGACTCCGGAACCTGGCCGCGCATGGGCAATTTGAAACTCTTAGCTCTGAGCGAGCCGGCCTCATGGAGCAACACACGAATTTGCTACTACGCCGCCTCAGCGACTTGGTACTTATAACTTCGGACGCTGTTACCTAAACTGTACGCGCTGACTTTCCCTGCTGCGCACTCTCGCCATTCCTTCAGCCTTCCTCCGCACAGCGGCCCGCCCGGTCGGGCCAGGGCACGCTCGGCGGTGCGAGTCGGCATGCGAAGCGCGGCCATCTTGAAGGAATGCAGAACTACACACCAGGTCTGCGACGGTCGACCCAGCACGAGGCGCAGGGATAACTGAGAGTCACCACATTGAGCCCCACCCAGCCCTCACCAGCCAGCGCGGCTGTGGAGCTATTCGTGGTGCGAAATGCAGCATTCTAGAGAAGACGAGGGTAACCAAAGCAAGAGTTTGTACAGCTAAAGGATGTCTCGTAACTCGGTGAACGCGTTGCTGTTCAACGGTGTCGGCGTCATCCGGCGAGGATGATGTTGTGGAGGTTGGCAACGCCGGAAGCGGTGTCGGCCAATGTTTTGGCGGCGCGGCGATAGTCCCGCAGGATCTTGAAGGTCTTCATGCGGG
>NZ_POUB01000283.1 GCF_003236335.1 Micromonospora deserti | reverse complement strand
CGCATCCGGCTGCACCGCCGCCCACCGCTCAAACACCACCGGCAACGGCACCCGATCCACCTCAGCATCAGTGGCATTCCACCCCACCACCACCCGAACCCGCTCCTCCACCGACAACAGCTCAAGGTCGCTGACCGGCCGGCTCGGGTCGGTGGCGATCTGGGTGAGGAGCCGGGTGAACTGGTTGGCGATCCGCTCGACGGTGCCGCGGTCAAGGGCGTCCGGGCGGTACACGAACTCAAGGGTGAGCCGCTCGCCCGGCAGCGCGACGACGGTCAGCGGATAGTGCGTCGCATCGCGACCGTCCACCGCGGTGACGCGGAGGCCGGGCGCCGCGGGCAGGGTGTGGGTGTCCAGCGGATAGTTCTCGAACACGAGCAGCGTGTCGAACAGCTCCCCGACGCCCGCGGCCCGCTGGATCTCGGCCAGCGGCACGTGGTGGTGGACCATCAGCCGGACCTGCTGGTCCCGGAGCCGGGCCAGGACGTCGCGAACCGGCTCCTCGGGGCGGGCGCTGACGCGTACCGGGATGGTGTTGATGAACAGCCCAACCATCGAGTCGACGGCGGGCAGCTCCGGTGGCCGGCCGGAGACGGTGGCGCCGAAGACCGCGTCGGTGCGTCTGGTCAGCAGGCCGAGCAGCAGCCCCCAGGCGCCCTGCAGGACGGTGTTGACGGTGACGCCGAGGTCCCGCGCGGCGGCGTCGAGATGAACCGGCAGCTCGCGGGTTACCTGCTCCGGCAAGGTCGGGCGGGTGTGGGAGTCGACGCCGCAGAGCCGGGTCGGTTCGGTCAGTCCGGCCAGCGCCGTCCGCCACTGCGCCAGCGAGGCCTCGCGGTCCTGCACGGCGACCCACGCCAGGTAGTCGCGGTACGGCGTGGCCGGTGGCAGCGCCCCGGCATCGCCGTCCGCGGCGTACAGGTCGATGATTTCGCGGACCAGCACGGGCAGGGACCAACCGTCGACCAGCAGGTGGTGCAGGGTCAGGACGAGCCGGAACCGCCCGGCGCCCATGCGTACCAGGCAACAGCGCAACAGCGGCGGCCGAGACAGATCGAACGGGGCCAGCCGCTCTTCGTCGGCCACCGGGACCGGGTTCGGGGCGTCGACCTCCCGCCAGGGAACCGTCACGTCCCGCGCCACGATCTGCACCGGTTGCCCCGAGCGGCGGTGCCGGAACGCAGCCCGCAGGTTCGGGTGCCGCCGTAGCAGCCCCTGCACGGCGGCGCGGAGCCGCTCGGGTCGCACGTCGCCGGCGAGGTCCACCAGGAGCTGCACCACGTAGACGCCGCTGCCGTCGCCGTCGAGGCCGGCGTGGAACAGCAGGCCCTCCTGCAGCGGCCCGAGCGGGAGAACCTCCTCGATGCGCAGTGCGGTCACGCGAGGCTCCCCAGGTCGTTTTCGAATTCGGCCAGTTCGTCGTCGGTGAGCGTGACCAGCGGCCGCTCCACCGCAGGGACCGGTGCGGCGACCTGGCCGGCGTGCCGGGCCAGGTCCTCCACAGTCCGGTGTTCGAAAACCTGCCGCACGGTCAGGGCGAGCCCGGCCTGCCGGGCGCGGCTGACCAGCTGGATGGAGGCGATGCTGTCCCCGCCCAACTCGAAGAAGCTGTCCTCGATGCCGACCGTGGGCACGCCGAGCACCTCGGCGACGGCCGCGGTGAGGATGCGTTCGGCTGGCGTGCGCGGTGGCCGCGGCGCGGCGGCGGAGGTGAACTCCGGCACCGGCAGCGCGTCGCGGTCCAGCTTGCCGTTCGGGGTCAGCGGCAGCGCCTTGAGCGTTACGAACGCCGCGGGCAGCATGTACTCGGGCAGCCGCGCGGCGAGGTGCTCGCGGAGCTGCCGTGAGTCCGGCGCGCCGCAGTGGCGGGGCACCAGGTAGGCGACGAGCTGCTTGTGCCCGGGCCGGTCCTCGCGGACCACCATCCGGGCCTCGGCGACGGACGGATGCGCTCCGAGGACGCTCTCGATCTCGCCCAGCTCGATCCGGAAGCCGCGCAGCTTGACCTGGTGATCCACCCGGCCGAGGAACTCCAGCTGCCCGTCCCGGCGCCACCGCACCAGGTCACCGGTGCGGTACATGCGCTCCCCCGGCGCGCCGAACGGGTTCGCGACGAACCGTTCCGCGGTCAGCCCCGGCCGGCCGAGATACCCGCGGGCCAGGCCGGCGCCCGCGATGTACAGCTCGCCCGCCACGCCCGGCGGCACCGGCCGCAGCGCGGCGTCCAGCACGAACACCTGGGTGTTCCGGATCGGCGCGCCGATCGGCGGGGCGCCCCCGGAGTCGGTGACGTCGGCGGCGGTGGACCAGATGGTGCTCTCCGTGGGTCCGTACAGGTTGGTGACGTTCGCCGCGCGGCGGTGCATCGTGGCGGCGAGCGGCGCGGGCAGGGCCTCCCCGCCGACGAGCATCCGCAGCCCGGACGGGAGGTGGTCCGGCTCGGCGAGCAGCGCCTGCCAGAGCGTCGGCGTGGCCTGCATGATGGTGGCGCCGCTGCGCCGGGCCAGGTCGAGCAGGGCGCCCGGGTCCCGTACGGCGGCCTTGTCGGCGATCACCACCGCGGCGCCGCAGAGCAGGGGCAGGTACAGCTCCAGCGCGGCGATGTCGAAGCCGATCGTGGTGACGGCGAGCAGCCGGTCCGCGCCGCGCAGGGCGAACCGGTCGCGCATGGACAGCAGGAAGTTCACCAGGGCGGCGTGGGACACCACCACGCCCTTGGGCCGCCCGGTGGATCCGGAGGTGTAGATCACGTAGGCCGGGTTGACCGGCGCCGCCGGCACGGCGGGGATGCCGGCCAGATCCGTGGGCGGCCTGTCGAGCAACAGCCGTGGGACCGCGGTGTCGGGTAGCCGGTCGGCGGCCTCGCGGGTGGTGAGCACGCAGACCGGCGCGGCGTCGGCGAGCATGTACACGATCCGGTCGCCGGGGTAGTCCAGGTCGAGCGGCAGGTACGCCGCGCCCGACTTGAGGACGGCGAGCAGCGCGACCGGCAGGTCGGCGGTGCGGGGCACGGCGACCGCGACGATCCGTTCCGGCCCGGCGCCGTTCGCGCGCAGCCGGGCGGCCAGCGACTCGGCGTAGGCGTCGAGGTCGGCGTAGCTGAGTTCGGTGTCCCCGGAGCGGATCGCGGTCGCGTGTGGTGTCGCCCTCACCTGCCGGGCGATCAGCTCGGGCAGGGTGGCGGCGGGCAGCGGGGCCGCGGTGTCGTTGCGCTGCGCCAGCAGCAGCGTCCGCTCGCCGGGCAGCAGGACGTCGAGGTCGGCCAGGGGCCGCGCCGGGTCGACGACCGCCGAGGTGAGCAGCCGGACCAGCCGCTGGGCCAGGGCGTCGGCGGTGGCGGGGTCGAACAGGTCGAGGCTGTACTCCAGGGTGCCGTCGATGCCGTCGCCTCCGGCACGCTCGACCACGTACCAGGTGAGGTCCACCTTGGCTACCCCGACGTCGACCGGCTGCGGCTCGGCGACGACGCCGGGCAGGTCCGGGGCGGCGTCCTGCTGCCGGTAGTGGACGAGCATCACCTGGAACAGCGGGTGCCGCGCCAGCGACCGTGCCGGGTTGGCGGCGTCCACGACGTGTTCGAACGGCACGTCCTGGTGGTCGAAGGCCGCGAGGTCGGTGCGGCGCACCCGGGCCAGCAGTTCCTCGAACGTCGGGTCGCCGGCGGTGTCGGTGCGCAGCACCACGGTGTTCACGAAGAACCCGACGAGGTCGTCGAGGGCGTCGTCGGTGCGGCCGGCCACGGGCGTGCCGATCGGGATGTCGGTGCCGGCACCCAACCGGGTCAGCAGCGCGGCCAGGCCGGCCTGCAGCACCATGAACACGCTGACCCCGGCAGCCCGCGCCAGCCGCCGGATCCCGTCGTGCAGCTGGCCGGGAATCCGGAACGGCACGGTGCCGCCCCGGTAGGAGGCGGCCGGGGGGCGCGGCCGGTCGGCCGGCAGGTCGAGCTGATCGGGCAGGCCGCGCAGGGCGTCGGTCCAGTACCGCAACTGCCGGGCGTGCAGGCTGTCCGGGTCGTCCGCACGGCCGAGGAGCTTGTCCTGCCAGCGGGTGTAGTCGGCGTACTGCACCCGCAGCGGCGCCCAGGCCGGCGCCTCGCCGCGGCGGCGGGCCGCGTACGCCGTGGCCAGGTCGCGCATCAGCGGCGCCATCGACCACTCGTCGCCGGCGATGTGGTGCAGCAGCACCAGCAGGACGTGCCCGTCGGCGCCGGTGGGGAACAGCCAGGCCCGCAGCGGCGGCTCGGTGGCGAGGTCGAACGGGTGGCGAGCCGCCTCGGTGAGCCGGACGGCGAGGCCGCCCGGGTCGTCGCGGATCAGCAGCGGAGGCGTGGCGGCCCCGACCGGCAGGACGCGTTGCACGGGCTGGCCGTCGCGCTGGTCGATGACGGTGCGCAGGCTCTCGTGCCGGGCCGCCACGTCGGCGAGCGCCGCGCGCAGCGCGTCGCGGTCCAGCGGCCCGGACAGCCGCAGCGCGACTGGGATGTTGTAGGTGGGGCTCGGCCCCTCGAGCTGGTGCAGGAACCACAGCCGCTGCTGGGCGTAGGACAGCCCGAGCCGCTCCGGCCGGTCGACCGGGTGCAGGGCGGGCCGCTGCGAGCCGGCGTGGTCGAGCACGTCGGCCAGCCCCGCGACGGTCGGCGCGTCGAACAGGGCGCGGATGGTCACCTCGACGTCCAGGACCCGGCGGATCCGGCTGATCAGCCGGGTGGCGAGCAGCGAGTGGCCGCCGAGCGCGAAGAAGTCGTCGTCGACGCCGACCCCCTCGACCCCGAGGACCTCGGCGAACAGCTCGCACAGCAGCTGCTCACGCGGGTTGCGGGCCGCCCGGCCACCGCCGTTCGGGCCGAACCGCGGCGCCGGCAGCGCGCGGCGGTCGAGCTTGCCGCTGACGGTGAGCGGCAGCGCGTCGAGCGGCACGAGAGCCGCGGGTACGAGGTACCCGGGCAGCCGGGCGGACAGCTCCCGCCGTAGACGTTCCGGGTCGATCGCCGCACCGGCGTGCGGCACGACGTACCCGACGAGGCGCTTCTGGTCGCCGTCGGGGTGCACGACGACGACGGCCGCCTCGATGCTCCGCTCGCGGGTCAGCTCGGCCTCGATCTCGCCCGGCTCGATCCGGAACCCGCGGATCTTCACCTGGTGGTCGGTGCGGCCGAGGTACTCCAGCACGCCGTCCTCGTCCCAGCGCACGAGGTCGCCGGTCCGGTACATCCGCGTGCCGGGCGGACCGTACGGGTCGGCCACGAAGCGTGCGGCAGTGAGGCCGGGACGGCCCAGGTAGCCGCGCGCGAGCTGCGGCCCGGCCAGGTAGAGCTCCCCCGGCACCCCGGGCGGGACGGGACTCAGCGCGGCGTCGAGCACGTACGTGCGGCTGTTGCCGACGGGCCGGCCGACCATCGGGGCGTCGTGGTCACGGATCCGGCAGGACAGCGCGTCCACGGTGAACTCGGTCGGGCCGTAGAAGTTGTGGCCGGCCACCCCGCCGGCGTCGAGCAGGAAACTCCACAGCGGGGCGCCGACCGCCTCCCCGCCGAGCATGACGATGCGCGGGCGGTGCTGCGCCGGGTCGAGTAGCCCCGCGGCGAGCAGCTGCGGCACGTACGACGGGGTGAGGTCGAGCAGGTCGATCCGTTCGTCCCGGACCTGGCGCACCAGCGCCTCGGGATCCAGCCGGGTCTGCTCGTCGACCAGGTGCAGCTCGTGGCCGGCGACCATCCACAGCACCGGTTCCCAGAAGGTGTCGAACACGACCGAGGCGACCAGCCCGGCGCGCAGCCGCCGGCCACCGGCCGCGGCGACCTCCGGGGTGATGAAGTCCGCGAGGTGGACGGCGAACAGGTTGGCCAGGCCGTGGTGCGGGATGACCACACCCTTCGGGGCGCCGGTGGAGCCGGACGTGTAGATGACGTAGGCGGGATTCGCCGCCCGCAGCGGCCGGATCCGGTCGCGGTCGGTGGGATCGTGGCCGGGCAGGCCGTCGAGCGGGCGGGGGTCGTCGACGGCGACGGTGGCGCAGTCGGGCGGCAGCGCGCCGGTGGTGGCGTGGGTGGCCAGCACGCATGCCGCCGCGGTGTCGGTGAGCTGGTACGCGATCCGCTCGGCGGGGTGGTCCGCGTCCAGCGGCAGCGCGGCCGCCCCCGCCTTCAGCACCGCGAGCAGGCCGATCATCAGGTGCTCGTCGCGGGGCAGCGCCAGCCCGACGACGTCCTCCGGTCCCACGCCGCGGCGGATGAGCAGGTGCGCCAGCCGGTTCGCCCGCGCGTTCAGCTCGCCGAAGCCGAGCCGGCTCCGGCCGGCCACCACCGCGGTCCGCTCCGGCTCACCGGCGGCCTGGGCCTCGAACGCCTCGGCGAGGGTGGCGGCCGGTACGGCGCGGCGGCCGCCGTCCCCGGCGGCGAGCAGCCGGGACCGTTCCTCGGCGGTGAGCAGGTCGACGGCGGCGAGCGGGCGCGCGGCGTCGGCGGCGATCGCGGCGAGCAGCCGGGTCAGCCAGGTGATGATCCGCCCGGCCAGCACCGGATCGATGAGGTCCGGGCGGTACGCCACCCTCAGCGCCAGCCGGTGCCCCGGCGTCACGGTCAGGCTCAGCGGGTAGTGCGTGGCGTCGCGGCGGTCGATGCCGCTGACCGTGATGTCGGCCGCGTGGGGCGGCTCGCCCGGGTCGAGCGGGTAGTTCTCGAAGACGAGCAGCGTGTCGAACAGCTCGCCCACGCCGGCCTCCCGCTGGATGTCGGCCAGCGACAGGTGGTGGTGGGCGATGAGGCCCGCCTGGTCGTGCTGCAGCCGGGACAGCCCGGCCGCGATGGGCTCGCCGCGGTCGATGCGCACGCGGACCGGGACGGTGTTGATGAACAGGCCGACCATCGACTCCACGCCGGGCAGGTCAGCCGGACGGCCGGACACGCTGGTGCCGAACACCACGTCGTCGCGGCCGGTGAGCAGGCCGAGCAGGATCGCCCAGGCGCCCTGGAGCACGGTGTTGACGGTCAGGCCGTGGCTGCGGGCAACGCCGGTGAGCGCGGCGGTGGTGGCCTCGTCGAGGTGCGCGTCGATGAGCCGCTCCGGTGCCGCGCCGGGCGCGGCGCGCACCAGCCGGGTGGGCTCGTCCAGGCCGGCCAGGGCCGCCCGCCAGGCAGCGCGGGCGGCCGAGCGATCCCGGCCCGCGAGCCAGGCCAGATAGTCCCGGTACGGGCGGACGGGCTCCGGGTGCACGCCGCCGGCCGGGTACGCGTCGAGCAGGTCGCGCACCAGCACCGGCAGGGACCAGCCGTCCACCACGAGGTGGTGCGCGGTCAGTAGCAGGCGGAACCGCCGCTGGTCGAGCTTCAGCAGCGTGGCTCGCAGCAGCGGGGCAGCCGACAGGTCGAACGGCCGAGTGCGTTCCTCGTCGGCCACCAGCTCGGCCCGCGCCGCCCCGTCGGCGGCCGCGGACAGATCGACGGCGCGCCAGGGCACGGTCACCTCGTCGGCGACGACCTGCACGGCCGTGCCGTCCGGGGCGTGCTGGAACGCGGCCCGCAGGCCGGAGTGCCGGGCCGTCACGGCGGCCAGGGCGGCGCGCAGCCGGTCGCCGTCCACCGGGCCGTCGAGGTCGATCAGCAGTTGGACGACGTACGCACCGTCACCCCGGTCGTCGTCGGCGGCGTTGAGGCCGGCGAGGAACAGCAGGCCCTCCTGCAGCGGCGCCAGGGGCAGCACCTGCGCGCCGTCGGCCAGCCCGGGCAGGGCGGGAACGGTCAGCGCCGGTGGTTCACCGGCCGGGTCGAGGTCGGTGAGCACCGACGCGAGGGCCTCGGGGGTCGGG
>NZ_POUB01000282.1 GCF_003236335.1 Micromonospora deserti | reverse complement strand
GCACCGGCCACCCCCGCCGCGCAGGCCGTCCGCCCGCCAGCTCAGGCCGCCTCGCCAGCCCAGGCCGCCCCGCCAGCCCAGGCCGTCAGCCCGGCGGCCGGCCCGGCGGTGCGGCAGTCGGTGCCCGGGGGCCGGCGGTGAGGGCGTTCGGGCCGTGGCTGGCCGTGCTCGCGGTGGTGCTGCTGCTCAGCGCGTTGCGGCTGCGCACCCTGGCCACCGTGGTCTCGCTGGCCTGGCTCGCCTGGTGCGTCTGGACCTGGGTCCGGCCCACCCGCCGCCGCGGCTGACCGACTCCGCGACACGGGTCCTCGCCCGCGACTCCGCGACACGGGCCGCCCCACACGCGACCGGGCCGGCCGCGTGCGCGGCCGGCCCGGTCGGGTGTGGGTGGGATCAGTACCGGTAGTGCTCCGGCTTGAACGGGCCCTCCACCGGGATGCCGAGGTACGCGGCCTGCTCCTTGGTGAGCGTGCTCAGCTTGGCGCCGAGCGCGTCCAGGTGCAGCCGGGCGACCTTCTCGTCCAGGTGCTTGGGCAGCACGTAGACGCCGATCGGGTACTGCTCGGTCTTGGTGTAGAGCTCGATCTGGGCGATCGTCTGGTTGGCGAACGAGTTCGACATGACGAAGCTCGGGTGGCCGGTGGCGTTGCCCAGGTTCAGCAGGCGACCCTCGGAGAGCACGATGATGGCGTGGCCGTCATCGAACTTCCAGAGGTCGACCTGCGGCTTGATGTTCTCCCGGGTGACGTCCGAGCGCTTGGCCAGGCCGGCCATGTCGATCTCGTTGTCGAAGTGCCCGATGTTGCCGACGATGGCCTGGTGCTTCATCCGGGCCATGTGCTCGTTGGTGATGACGTTGAAGCAGCCGGTGGCGGTGATGAAGATGTCCGCCTGCTCGACCACGTCGTCCAGGGTGGAGACCTGGTAGCCGTCCATCGCCGCCTGTAGCGCGCAGATCGGGTCGACCTCGGTCACCACGACCCGGGCGCCCTGGCCGCGCAGCGACTCGGCGCAGCCCTTGCCCACGTCGCCGTAGCCGAGCACGACCGCCATCTTGCCGCCGATCAGCACGTCGGTGGCGCGGTTGATGCCGTCGATCAGCGAGTGCCGGCAGCCGTACTTGTTGTCGAACTTGCTCTTCGTCACCGAGTCGTTGACGTTGATCGCCGGGAAGAGCAGGGTGCCCTCGCGGTGCATCTCGTAGAGCCGGTGCACGCCGGTGGTGGTTTCCTCGGTCACGCCCTTGATGCCGGCGGCGATCCGGGTCCACCGCTGGCCGTCCTCGGCCAGGGTGCGGTGCAGCAGCGTGAGGATGACCGCGTACTCCTCGGAGTCGGCGGACTCGACCGGCGGGACCGTCCCGGCCTTCTCGAACTCGGCGCCCTTGTGCACCAGCAGGGTGGCGTCCCCGCCGTCGTCGAGGATCATGTTGGGGCCCTGACCGTCCGGCCAGGTGAGCACCTGCTCGGTGCACCACCAGTACTCCTCCAGGGATTCGCCCTTCCAGGCGTAGACCGGGACGCCGGCGGGCGCCTCGGGGGTGCCCTGGCCGACGACGATCGCGGCGGCCGCGTGGTCCTGGGTGGAGAAGATGTTGCAGGACGCCCAGCGCACCTGCGCGCCCAGCGCGACGAGGGTCTCGATCAGGACGGCGGTCTGGATGGTCATGTGCAGCGAGCCGGTGATCCGGGCGCCGGCCAGCGGCTGGGCGTCGGCGAACTCACGACGAATCGCCATCAGGCCGGGCATCTCGTGCTCGGCGAGCCGGATCTCCTTGCGCCCGAACTCGGCAAGCGAGAGATCCGCCACCTTGTAGTCGCCCTCGGCGACGGTGCTCGGGCGAGTCTCGGACGCGCCGCTGGCGGACGCCGGGAGGGTGCTGGTCATGAAAGCTCCTGTCGGACGATGTGCTGCGCGACCATCCACCTTACGCGCGCCCGGCGGCGGCGCACGTCGCGGTCGGCGGACAGCGCACGGGGCGGTCGGTCGTGAACGGATTTCCCCGTCCATCAGCCGCCGCCCCGTGCATCCCCCCGGTTTGGTTCCCCGCGCGTTCTCGGACCTTCGTCGCGGTAACGCTGCGTACCCATAGAGTCACACCACGCTGATCCTGCGTCAAGCCATTTCGGGAAAGTCGGACTTGCCCCAGACGTGCGCCGAGGGCTCTCTCCGCAGCTCAGCGCAGGCCGCAGCTGGCCACGTACGCCTCACCGGCACCGGCGACGCGCAGCGGCCCGACGGCGGCCGCGGTGCCGACCGCGGCCTGGCCGCAGCCGAGCGTCACCGCGCCCGTGCCGTCGTCGGCGGAGACCTCCCCGGCGCAGCAGAGCACCACCCGGGGCCCCGGCACCGCCAGCGTGACCTCCGGCAGCTTCGCGCCCACCGTCACCCGGTGCAGCGCGAAATCCTCCACCGGCACCGGCCAGGTCGCCACGCCGGGGGCGACCTCCAGCGGTGGCACCACCGGGTCGTGCAGCACCTCGAAGCGCAGCACCCGGAGCAACTCCTCGACGTCCACCCGCTTCGGGGTCAGCCCGCCGCGCAGCACGTTGTCGCTAGCCGCCATGATCTCCACGCCGGTGCCCCGCAGGTAGGCGTGCAGGTTCCCCGCGGGCATCCAGATCGCCTCGCCGGGACTCAGCCGCACCCGGTTGAGCAGCAGCGCCACCAGCACTCCCGGGTCGCCCGGGTAGGCGGCGGCCAGCTCCCGCGCCAGCTCCGCGTCCGGCCCCGCGGCCGGCGCCGACGCCACGGCCGCCACCAGCGCGTCCCGCTCCGTCGCAGGCCAGGTCAGCAGCAGGCGTACGGCCTCCCGCAGCCCCGCCGGCCCGGCGCGGAGCGCGGCCAGCACCGGCTCCAGCGCGGGTACGCCGAACGCGGCGAGCACCTCCGCCGACACCCCCGGGTCCCGGAACCCGCACAGCGCCTCCATGGTGGCGAGCGCGACCAGCAGCTCCGGCTTGTGGTACGGGTCCACGTAGTTGCGCTGCCCGTCGGCGCGGGCGGCGTCGGCCGCGTGCCCGGCCCGGGCCTGGTCTGCGTCCGGGTGGGCCTGCAGGCTCAGCGGCGCGTCCGCGGCGAGCACCTTGAGCAGGAACGGCAGCCGGGTGCCGAACCGGTCGACCACCCGCTCGCCGAGCCAGTGGTCCGGCTCGGCGAGCAGCAGGTCGGTCAGGCTGACCCGGGTGCCGTCCCGCTCGACCGCGGCCGGGGCGCCCGGGTGGGCGCCCAGCCACAGCTCGGCCTCCGGGCCGTCGCTCGGCACCGGGCGCCCCTGCAGCTCGGCGATCGCCGAACGGGACCCCCAGGCGTAGTCCCGGATCGGCCCGTACAACAGCTCCACGAATCAGCTCCCGGGCCGCCCGGCGACCTCACCCGGCTCGGCTTCCGGCCCGGCCGCGGCGGTGTGCACACCGCGCCCGCTGCCCGCCTGCTCCACGGCGCCGCGGTAGATGTCCGGTTCCAGGTAGATGACCCGGGCGATCGGCACGGCCGCGCGGACCCGGTCCTCGACCACGTTGATGCCGCGGGCCAGTTCCTCGGCGCTGTCGCAGGCCGGCACAGCGATTTTCGCGGCCACCATCAGCTCCTCGGGGCCGAGGTAGAGCGTCTTCATGTGGATGATCCGCTCAACCTCGGGGCCCTCGGTGATCGCCTTCTCGATCGCGGCGACGTCGTGCGCCTCCGCGCCCTCGCCGAGCAGCAGGCTCTTGGTCTCGATGGCGAGCACGATCGCGATGACCACCAGCAGGACGCCGATCATCGCGGTGCCGACGGCATCCCAGCGACCGTTGCCGGTGATCAGGGTCATCCCGACACCGAAGAGCGCGAAGACCAGACCGACCAGCGCGCCCAGGTCCTCCAGCAGCACCACCGGCAGCTCAGGTGCCTTGGCCCGACGGACGAAGTGCACCCAGGACTGCTTGCCCCGGACGTGATTGGACTCCCTGATGGCGGTGCGGAAGGAGAACGTCTCCATCACGATGGCGACGACCAGCACGACAACCGGCACCAGGTGCCACTCGGTGATGCCCTCCTTGTGCGACCACTTGTGGTACGCCTCGTACAGCGCGAAGAGGCCGCCGACGCTGAACAGCACGATGGACACGATGAAGGCGTAGATGTAGCGCTCCCGGCCGTAGCCGAACGGGTGCTGCGGCGTTGCCGCCCGCTTGGCCCGCCGCCCACCGAGCAGCAGCAGCCCCTGGTTGCCGGAGTCGGCGACCGAGTGGATCGACTCGGCCAGCATCGACGACGACCCGGTCAGCAGGAACGCGATGAACTTGGTGATGGCGATGCCGACGTTGGCCAGCAGGGCGGCGATGATCGCCTTCGTCCCGCCGTTGGCGCTCACGCCGCCGCTCCGCTCCGCTGCGCGGCGTCGCGGGGCACCCGCGCTGGGCGTTGCCCGGTTCGCCCACTGCGTTCGCTCACTGGTTCGACAGCTCCTTCATCTCGGTGATGGCCGGTACGGCCATCGGGTCCAGTCCGTGCGCCAGGGCGAGATAGACCGAGGCGAAGTCGGGTACGGCGATCAGCGAGGCGAGCCGCTCCAGCGCCGAGCCGCCCTCGGCGGTCACCACGTCGCAGCGCACCCCGCGCCGCTCGGCGAGGGTCTGCACCGCCTCCGCGCGGCGCTCCTCGACGGCGAGCGGCTCGTCGGTGTCGTCCTCGGCGTTCAGCCCGCCGTCGCGCAGCAGCACCAGCCGCAGCCGGGTGCCGCCGCCCGGGGCGTCCTCGGGGTCGGCGAAGATGTCCCGCTCCCCCTCGACCAGACCGCCGAACACGCCGTCGAGCAGGCCGACCCGGCCACGGCCGGCCTCACCGAGGGCCCCACTGACCACCGGGTAGCGGGCGTTGGCCGACAGGGTGTCGCCGAACCGGCGGGCCGCGACGGTGGCCAGCGGCGACGAGCCCCAGACGATCGGGACCGAGCCGGCCAGGCCCAGCGCGAGCGACTTCGCCGGGTTGACGAATGACTCGGCGCTCGAACGGCAACGGTCGGCGTCCGCGTCGAGCCGCGCCGCGGTCTCCGCCAGGTCCGCCTCGTTGACCTTGACCAGGCCGAGCGTCCGGGCGGCCAGCAGCACCGGCACGGTGAGCGCCCAGAGGCTGGCCCGGGCCGGCGCGCGCCGGGGCACCGGAATGAACGGCGCCCGGGCCCGCTCGGCCACCGACTGCAGTTGCGAGTCGGGTGCGCCGACGGCCACCAGCCGGGCGCCCCGGCGGTGCGCGGCCTCGGCGGCGCCGAGTGCCTCGGGGCTGCGGCCGGAGGCGCTCACCGCGATCACCACGTCGGCGGCGCCCACCCAGCCCGGCACGCCCGCGCTGCGGTGCGGGATGACCGGCACCGGGCAGCGCGGCCCGGCGACCGTGGCCAGCACGTCACCGGTACGCCCGGCGGTGCCGATGCCGGCGATGATTACCGCCCGCGGCCGCCCCTCGTCGGCGAGCACCGACAGGTTGGCCTCGGCGGCCAGGGCAGCCGACTCACGGACCTGCGCCCCGCCCGAGGCGGTGTGCCGCAGCATGCCGCCGGGGTCGCGCTCGGCCAGCGCGTCAGGGTCGTCGAGCAGGCTCTCGTCGGCGTCGCGGTGGCCGCTCACGCCGGCCCTACCGTCGATCACGACCGCTCCACGGGGCCGCCGCGCGCCTCGTCCAGCAGCAGCACCGGCACGTCGTCGCGGACCTCGAAGATCCGGCCGCACTCGGTGCAGGTCAGCGTCTGCGCCTGGGCGTCGTAGTTCAGCGGTGCGTGGTGTGTGTCCGGACAGGCGAGGATCTCCAGCAACTGCGGGTCCAGGGCCACGGCGCGGCTCCTTCCACGTATGCGGTTTCACCGATCGGCGGTGCCGACCGGCGCACGCGATCTTATCGGCGAACCCGGTCGAGCACCTCGTCGCGGAGGGAGGTCATCCGTTCCCGGGTGGGGGCCTCGACGTTGAGCCGCAGCAGCGGCTCCGTGTTGGAGGCGCGCAGGTTGAACCAGGCGCCGTCCGGGAAGCGCAGGGTGAGCCCGTCCAGCTCGTCGACCTCGGCGTCCGGGTACGCGGCGCGCACCTCGGCCAGCTTCGCCCCCTGGTCGGCCACCGTTGAGTTGATCTCGCCGGAGGCGACGTACCGCTCGTACTCGCCGGCCAGCACCGACAACGGCTGCGACTGCTCGCCGAGAGCGGCCAGGGTGTGCATCGCGGCGAGCATGCCGGTGTCGGCGAACCAGAAGTCCCGGAAGTAGTAGTGCGCGGAGTGCTCGCCACCGAAGATCGCGTTGGTCCGGGCCATCTCCGCCTTGATGAAGGAGTGCCCGACCCGGGAGACCACCGGCTCGCCGCCGTGCTCCCGGATGATCTCCGGTACGGCGCTGGAGGTGATCAGATTGTGGATCACCGTGGAGCCGGGGTGCTTGGCCAGCTCGCGGGCGGCCACCAGGGCGGTGATCGCCGACGGTGAGACTGGCTCGCCCCGCTCGTCCACCACGAAGCACCGGTCGGCGTCGCCATCGAAGGCCAGCCCGATCTCGGCGCCGTGCTCGACCACGGCGCGTTGCAGGTCGACCAGGTTGGCCGGGTCCAGCGGGTTGGCCTCGTGGTTGGGGAAGGTGCCGTCCAGCTCGAAGTAGAGCGGCACGATCTCCAGCGGCAGCGCCGGCAGGGCGGCGTCGCCGAGCACGGTCGGGACCGTGTAGCCGCCCATGCCGTTGCCGGCGTCGACGACCACCTTCAGCGGCCGGATGGTGGACAGGTCGACCAGTTTGCGCAGGTGCGCGGCGTAGTCGGGCAGCAGGTCGCGCCGCTCCGCCGGGGCGGTCGGCTCACCGGCCGGGCCGGGCTCACCGGAGTCGAGCAGCGCCTGGGCCCGGTCGCGAATCTCGGCCAGGCCGCTGTCCTGGCCGATGGGGCGCGCGCCGGAGCGGCACATCTTGATGCCGTTGTACTGCGCCGGGTTGTGGCTGGCGGTGAACATCGCCCCCGGCAGGCCCAACGAACCGGAGGCGTAGTACAGCATGTCGGTCGAACCGAGCCCCAGCTCGATGACCGAGCGCCCCCGGGCGCGTACGCCGGCGGCGAAGGCGGCGGCCAGGCCGGGGCCGCTCGCCCGCATGTCGTGCGCGATCAGCACCGCCTCGCCGGGCTCGCCGGAGCTGTTCAGCACCTCGGTGAAGGCGGCGCCGAGGGCTGCCGCGACCCGCTCGTCCCACTGGTCCGGCACCGTCCCACGGACGTCGTAGGCCTTCACGATCTGGGACAGATCAGACACCGGTTTCGCTCCTCGCGCCGCAGGTCGGTCAACGGCCTGAGCGTATCGGAGGGGCGCCGCGTGCCCCGGCTCAGCCAGGGAGCCGGGGCATGAACACGGTGTGGTCACCACCGTCCGCCGGTGGCTCGGTGCCCGGCCGACCGGTCGACGGCAGGATACCGGGGGCGGCGGGCTGCCTGGGCGCGGGCGGCCCGGAGGTCGGCGCCGAACCCGGGAACGCGGATGTGGGAGCGGACGGACCGCTGCGCTGCCCCGGCGACCCGGAGACCGGAGCGGCACCGGGCGACCCGGAGACCGGAGCGGCACCGGGCGACCCGGAGACCGGAGCGGCACCGGGCGACCCGGAGATCGGAGCGGCACCGGGCGGCCCGGAGATCGGCGCGGCACCGGACGGTGCCGAGGTGGGAGCGGCCGGCGGGGGCCCGTACCAGGCCGGCGCCGGGGGTGGCGTGGCCGCACCGGGGCGGCCGGGCATCACCTGGGTGGCGTCGGGGCCGTGGGCCGGCCGGGCGCCGTACAACCCACCGGACGGGCGCGGCGCGGGCGGCCCGCCGTACATCCCCGGGG
>NZ_POUB01000281.1 GCF_003236335.1 Micromonospora deserti | reverse complement strand
GAGCACGCCCGATGGGAGGGCGGGCGGGCCGGGGGGCACGGGGCCCATCAGGCGAGCAGGATGCCGTGGTCAACCGCATCGGAGAGCACCGCGTCGAGCGAGAGGCGGACCACCTCGAACCGCCGGGACACCTCCCGGGCAAGCTCCAGCTCGACCTCCCGCAACGCCCGCTGCGCCCAGGCCCGGGCGGCGTTCGGGTCGTCGTTGTCGGGGGTGCGCCAGTGCTGCCAGCAGCCGCCGGACAGCGCCACCGCCACCGGCGGGAGCACCTCGGTGCGTTCGGCGCCGGGACAGCCCGCGAGCGCGTCGATCGCGGAGGCGCCGGTGAGCCCGGCCACGCCTGCGGTGCTGGTGACCAGCAGCACCCGGTCGAAGTCCTGGCCCGCCCGGTGGTCGACCAGGCCCCAGCGCACGGCGGCGACGATGCGCCGGCGCACGCCCTCGGGCAGCGGGGCACCGAAGACCAGTCCCGCGGCCTCCTCGACGATCCCGCGGACGGCGTGGTCGCACTGGGCGGTGGCCAGCAGCGACAGCGCCTCCATCTCCCGGTCGAGCAGCTGCGGCAGGCCGGCGCAGCCGACCCCGAAGACGATCTCCTGCACCACCCGCAGGTGGGTGTTGGCCAACTCCAGCGCGAGGTGCTGGCGGATGCGCTGGGTGCAGGATCGGGCCCGCCGGTCCAGCGACTCGGACCAGTCACCCGGCTCGGCGACCACCGGCACCCGGCCGTGCGCGCCCGGGAGCACCGGGGGCTCGGCGCTGGCCCGCCGCAGCCCCTCGTCGGCGGCCCAGCCCACCAGGGCGCGGCGAAGGTCGGCGGCGTCGTCATCGGTGACCGGGTACCACGGGGCGCCGGCGAGCGCGGGAACGGCGGCCAGCAGCGCCGCCCGGTGCGCCTCGACGGTGACCGCGACCGGGTCGACCCGGGGCGCGGCGGGGACCGGCCCGCCGCCTCCGGCCCCGGCCGCCGCGATGGACGCCCCCGTGCCCTCCGTCGCCGGGCCGTCGGGCGCCGGAGCCCACCCGGTCGCGCCCGGGGTGACCGCGAAGAAGACCTCGACCGGAGCCCGGGCGACCTCGGCGAGCAGGTTGAGTTCGGCGGCGGTGAATGCCTGGTCGGCGGCGATCACGAAGAGCAGCGCCCCGGCCCGGCCGGCAGCGTCGAGCAGCACCCGGCCGCCGGCCACCCCGAGCGTGCCGGTGTCCGGCGTGTCGACCAGGCTGAAGTGGCGCAGCAGCGGCTCCGGCACGTTCAGCTCGACCCGGCGGGGCGGGCGGGCCAGCGCGGGGCCGGCGGCGAACCGGTCGGCCCCGTACGAGTGCGGCTGGCGGTAGCCGGGCACGTAGGCGGCCCGGGTCGGCACCCGGGAGTGGCGCACCACCAGCCAGCTGCCCGCCGGCACGTCGAGCATGCCGGGTTCCAGCCGGAGCAGGCCGGCGAGCACCTCGGGCCGCCCGGCGCCGGCGGGGCCGACGGCCACCACGGCGAGCGGCTCCTCGGGACCCGGCGGGGTCACCCCGAGCCGGGCGGGCAGCGGCCCGCGCCGCGGTACGCCGGCCATGTCGCCGGGCACGTCGACCGGGGGGAGAGGACCCGGCTTCATCGGCAAGCGGCCTCCCGTGGAGGCGACCGGCAGCGGCCGGCCGCGTGGAAATTCCGGTGATGGCACCCGGATGCCGGAAGAGTACGGGCGCCACTGGTCCCGTGCGGAACGCCTCGAATACTCAGGGGTAACGACGAGGTTACTCAACTTCGCAGCGTGACGGTGTGCACGCGGACGGATTCCGGTCGATATGCTGCGCTGATGAGTCGGTGGGGTTTCGTCGGCCGGATGGATGAGCTCAACCGTCTGCTGTCGGCGGCGACCGGCGCGGAGGGGCGTGGGCTCTTCTTCAGTGGCAGCGCGGGCATCGGCAAGAGCCGGCTGCTGCGCGAGGGGGTGGCGGCGCTGCCCCGCGACGGGTACGCGGTCTGGTCCATCGCGGCCAGCGCCACCACCGCGGCCCTGCCCTTCGGCGGCCTCGTCCAGGTGCTCCCCGCCGAGCAGCCGCAGGGCCTGTCACCGGCCGGCGTCCTGCGCTGGGCCGTGGACGTGCTGCAGCAGCAGGCGGCCGGCCGGCGGATCGTGCTCGCCATCGACGACGCGCACCTGCTCGACCAGCCGTCGGCCGCGCTGGTGCACCTGGTCGCCCGGGCCGAGAACGCCACCGTGATCGGCACCCTGCGCAACGGTGAGCAGATCCCGCTGCCCATCCGGGCACTCTGGACGGATGACCTGGTCGATTACGCCGAGCTCAGCCCGATGGACCCGGCCGACAGCGCCGGCCTGCTCGCCGCCATCCTGGAGGGGCCGGTCGACGCCACCTCCGCCGACCGGCTGGGCCGGCTCTCCGCGGGCAACCCGCTGCTGCTGCGCGAGCTGGTACACGCCGCCTCCGGCAGCGGCGAGCTGACCCGCACGTACGGGATCTGGAAGTGGACCGGCCGGCTGGAGCTGGCCCCGAGCCTGACCGACCTCATCGACACCCGGATCGGTCAGCTCACCCCGGGGGTGCGGTCGGTGGTCGAGCTGGTCGCCCTCGGCGAGCCGCTCGGGCTGCACCTGCTCAACCAGGCCGTCGAACCGGACGACGTGGAGACCGCCGAGGAACGCGGGCTGATCACCATGGTCCGGCACGACCGCCGGCTCAACGTACGGCTGGCCCACCCGCTCTACGGCGAGGTGATGCGCCGGCAGATCCCGGTGAGCCGGACCCGCCGGTTGCAGGCCCGCCTCGCCGAGCTGCTGGAACAGGTCGGCAAGCGGCGCCGTGACGACCTGCTCCGGGTGGCCGTGTGGCGGCTCGACTCGGGCACCGCGCAGGACCCGGCGATGCTGCTCGACGCGGCCGGGCAGGCGTTCGCCCGCTACGACGTGCCGCTGGCCACCCGGCTGGCACGGGCGGCGCTGGACGCCGGCGGCGGCTTCGACGCCGCCGAGGCGCTGGCCACCATCCTGATGTTCGCCGACCAGCCGGACGAGGCGATCGCGGTGCTCGACGCCGTCTCCGCCGACATCCGCGGCGACCGGCGGCTGAGCCGCTGGCTGACCGTACGGGGGATGGTCAGCTACTGGGGGCTGAGCCGGGAGTCCACGGTGGAGGAGATCTCGGCCCGCGGGTCGGAGTTGAAGGACTCCGCGGACCAGGCCCGGGTGATGGCCTTCGAGGGCATCATGCGGCTGCACCGGATGGACACCGCCGCCGCCCTGCGGCTCGGGCAGACCGTGCTGGACCGGCCGGCGGCCAGCGTCGCCGCGCGGGAGCTGGCCCGGTGCACCGTCGCCTACCTGCAGGCCGCCCAGGGGCAGCTGCACCGCAGCGGCACCGCGGTCAGCCTGGTGCAGGCCGAGGCGGCCCGGTGGCGCGCCGACATGCCGTACCTGCAGCTCGCGCTGGAACTGGCCCGGGGCACCCGGCTGGCCCTCGCCGGCGACCTGGCCGGCATCGACGCGATCGTGGCCGACGAGTTCGCCGACCTCGCCGGCGCCGGCGACTTCCGGCTCGGCACCGGCTACCTGGCCATCCTTCAGGCGTACGCGGCCCGGCTGCGCGGCCAGAGCGACGCGGCCCTGCGGACCGCCCTGGAGGCGTGCGCGGTGCTGGCGACCAGCCGGGTCTACGCCGGCCTGGCGCACGCCGAACGGGTGCAGGCGGCGGCGCTGCGCGGGGACGCCGCCCAGGCGGCCGAGGCGATGGCCGAGGCGGACCGCACCCACGCGCCGGGCATGGCTGTGCTCTATCCCTGGCTGGAGCAGGCCCGCGGCGCGGCGCTCGCGGTCGCCGGCGACCTGCCCGGCGCGGTGAAGCAGCTGACCGAGCTGACCGACCGGCTCCGGGTCGACGGCTTCGCCGGGCACGAGGCGCATGTGCTGCACGACCTGGTCCGGCTCGACCAGGCCGCCGCGCCGATCGGCCCGACCTGCTCCGACGGCGGTCGCCGCACGGTCGCCCAGCGGCTGGCCGAGCTCTCCGAACGCGTCGACGGGGTGCTGCCGCCGCTGCTGGCCCGGCACGCCCGGGCGGTGGTGGCCGGCGCCGCCGACGAGCTGCTGACGGTCGCCGACGGCTTCGCCGCGCTCGACCTCACCGTCTACGCGGCCGAGGCGACCGCCACGGCCCTGCGCCGGCTGCGGCAGCAGCGATCCCCCACCGCCGCCGTGGCCCGGGAACGCCTCGCCGCCCTGCTCGGCCGCTGCGACCTGGTGCGCACCCCCGCGTTGCAGACCGGCGCACCGACGCTGACCGAACGCGAGTGGCAGGTGGCGCGGCTCGCGGCCGAGGGGGTGACCAGCCGGGCCATCGCGGTGCGGCTCTACCTCTCCGCGCGCACCGTGGAGAACCACCTCCAGCGGATCTACAGCAAGCTCGGCGTCACCAGCCGGGTGGAGCTGCGGGCCGCGCTACGGGCGATCCCGGGCCATGACGGCGGAGATGCCGGCTGAACTCTAGGCTGAGGCGGTGAGCACCCTTCGCCCCGCGCTGCTGACCGACCACTACGAGCTGACCATGATCAGCGCCGCCCTGCGGGACGGCACCGCCCACCGCCGCTGCGTGTTCGAGGTGTTCACCCGCCGGCTGCCCGCCGGCCGTCGCTACGGGGTGGTCGCCGGGACCGGCCGCCTGGTCGAGCTGATCCGCAACTTCCGCTTCGACGCGGAAGAGGTGGACTTCCTGCGCCGGACCGGCCTGGTCGACGAGCGGACCGCCGCCTGGCTGGCCGGCTACCGCTTCACCGGAGACGTCGACGGGTACGCCGAGGGCGACCTGTTCTTCCCCAGCTCGCCGATCCTCACCGTCTCCGGCGGCTTCGCCGAGTGCGTGGTGCTGGAGACGCTGGTCCTCTCGGTGCTCAACCACGACAGCGCCGTCGCGGCAGCCGCCGCGCGGATGGTCACCGCGGCGCGCGGGCGCACACTGATCGAGATGGGCTCCCGCCGGGCGCACGAGGAGGCGGCGGTGGCCGCGGCCCGGGCGGCGTACCTGGCCGGGTTCCGGTTCACCTCCAACCTGGCCGCCGGGCAGCGCTACGGCATCCCGACCGCCGGTACGTCCGCGCACGCGTTCACCCTGCTGCACGACGACGAGCGGGCCGCGTTCGCCTCCCAGGTGGCCACCCTGGGCAAGGACACCACGCTGCTGGTCGACACGTACGACATCAATGAGGGCATCCGCAATGCGATCGCGGTGGCCGGTACCGGCCTGCGGGCGGTCCGGATCGACTCGGGCGACCTGGCGGTGATCGCCCAGCGGTCTCGGGAACTACTCGACTCGCTCGGCGCCACCGAGACCAAGATCATCGTTTCCGGTGATCTCGACGAGTACGCCATCGCCGCGCTCGCCGCCGAGCCGGTGGACATGTACGGCGCCGGCACCGCCGTGGTGACCGGTTCCGGGGCACCCACCGCCGGGCTGGTCTACAAACTGGTGGAGGTCGACGGGCGAGCGGTGGTGAAGCGCTCCGAGCGCAAGGCCACCATCGGCGGCCGGAAGGTGGCGGTACGCCGGCACAAGCCGACCGGCACGGCGACCGAGGAGGTCATCGTGCCGCAGGGCGTGCCGGACCGGCAGCCCAACGACCGGCTGCTGCAGCGCTCGTACCTGGTCGCGGGCGAGCCGATCGACCTGCCGACGCTGGACGAGTCGCGGGAACACCTGCGGCAGTGCCTGATCTCGATCCCCTGGGAGGGGCTGAAGCTCTCCGGCGGCGACCCGGCCATCCCGGTCACGGTCGTACCGGCCGAATGAAAGGAGCGCTCCCTGTGAGCAACGCGCTGATCATCGTGGATGTGCAGAACGACTTCTGCGAGGGTGGCTCGCTCGCCGTCGGCGGCGGGGCCGGCGTGGCGGCCGGCATCACCCGACTGCTCGCGGCCGAGCCCGACCGCTGGGACCACGTGGTGGCCACCAAGGACTACCACATCGATCCCGGTACCCACTTCGGCGATCCGCCGAACTTCGTGGACTCCTGGCCCCAGCACTGCGTGGTGGGCACCCCGGGCTCGGAGTTCCACCCCAACCTGGCCACCGACCGGGTCGAGGCGATCTTCCACAAGGGCGAGCACGCGGCCGCGTACTCGGGCTTCGAGGGGCACGCCGACGGCGGCGAGTGCCTGGCCGACTGGCTGCGCCGGCACGGGGTGGACCGGCTCGAGATCGTCGGCATCGCCACGGACCACTGCGTGCGCGCCACCGCCCTGGACGCCGTCCGGGAGGGCTTCGACACCACGGTACTGCTGGACCTGACTGCCGGGGTCGCCCCGGACACCACCGACGTGGCGCTGCGCGCGCTGACGGGCGCCGGGGTCGCCACCCGCGGCAAGCCTGTGATCAGAGCCGCATGAGCCGCTAAATCGCTGGCGGATGTCGTACCCCCGGTCGAGGATGTCGCCCGGAGGTAACGGACCGTCATGAACATGAAGCCTTACCGGGAGGCGCTCGCCCTGCCCGGTCTCCGGTCGCTGCTGCTCGTGTCGGTGCTCGCCCGCGTACCGCTCACCGCGACCGGGGTGACGCTGACCTTCTACGTCGTGCAGGACCTCGGCCGGGGCTACGGCGCGGCGGGGCTGATCGGTGGGGCGATCACCGTCGGCGCGGCGATCGGCGGTCCGCTGCTCGGCCGGATGGTCGACCGGCACGGCCTGCGGCCGGTGCTCGTACTCACCGGCGTCGCCGAGGCCGTCTTCTGGTCGGTCGCGCCAGGGCTCTCCTACCCGCTGCTGCTGCCCGCCGCGTTCCTCGCCGGCTCGCTGGCCCTGCCGATCTTCTCGGTGGTCCGCCAGTCCATCGCCGCGCTGGTCCCGGCCGAGCGGCGCCGCCCGGCGTACGCCCTGGACTCGATGTCGGTCGAGCTGTCGTTCATGCTCGGCCCGGCCCTGGCCGTGGCGGCGGTCACCGCGCTCTCCGCCCGTACCACCCTCTACCTGGTCGGCGCCGGGATCGTTGCCTCCGGCGTCGCGTTCTGGCTGCTGAACCCACCCACCCGCGGCGGCGGCGAGCCGGCCGGGCCGCTGCCGAAGGTGCCCCGGCGGGCGTGGCTCACCCCGCGGCTGCTCGCCGTGCTGGCGGTCAGCACCTCGGCCACCCTGGTGCTCGGCGGCACCGACGTGGCGGTGGTCGCCGTGCTGCGGGACAGCGGCGAGGCCGGCTGGACGGGCGCCGTTCTGTCCATCTGGGCGGTCGCCTCGCTGGTCGGCGGGTTCGCGTACGGGGCGATCCACCGCGCCTTCTCCCCGCTGGCGCTGATGGCCGCGCTCAGCGTCTGCACCATCCCGGTCGGGCTGGGCGGGACGCACTGGTGGCTGCTCGGGCTGGCACTGATCCCCGCCGGCCTGCTCTGCGCGCCGACCATCGCGGCCACCTCCGACGCGGTCAGCCGCCTCGCCCCGGCCGCCGTCCGCGGCGAGGCGATGGGCCTGCACGGCTCCGCGGTCACGGTCGGCATCGCGGTGGGCGCCCCGCTCGCCGGTGCGGTGATCGACGCCTCCGCGCCGCTGTGGGGCTTCGTGGTCACCGGCGCGATCGGCGCGGCCGTGGCCCTGGTCGTGCTCCCGATCGAGCTGCGGCACCGCCGCGCCGCGGCTGCCGCCCCGGCCATCCCCGAACCGGAGCTGGCACCCGTCGCCTGACTGGCGGTCACCCGCCGCCCGTGACCTGACCGGACGCGCGAGGCGACAACTTCGGGGAGAGTGCTGCCTCGACCGCAGCTGAGGCAGCACTCTCCCCGAAGTTGCTGGCAGGCGAGAGGCGAGCGGCGGCGCATTGGAGGCGGCGCGCGGGGGGGGGT
>NZ_POUB01000280.1 GCF_003236335.1 Micromonospora deserti | reverse complement strand
GGGTTAGGGGGTGCGGACGGCGTCCAGGGCGAGCAGGGCGACGTGCAGGGAGAGGCAGGCGTCGACCGAGTCGAGGTCGACGTCGAGGATCCGGCCGATCCGGGCCAGCCGCTCGTAGAACGCCGGCCGGGACAGGTGCGCCGCGGCGGCCGCCGCCGACTTGTTCCGGCCCTGCTCCAGGTAGGCGCGCAGGGTGCCGAGCAGCTGCTCCCGGGGGTGCTGGGCGTCGTACGCCAGCAGGGCGCCCAGCTCCCGCTCGACGAAGGTCTGCAGGCGCGGCTCGTCGCGCAGCAGGTGCAGCAGCCCGGCTAGCCCGACGTGCGGCAGCCGGAAGATCGGCAGGTCGCGTCGGTCACGCCGGGCGGCGTCGGCGATCTGCCGGGCCTCGATCAGCGAGCGCCGCGCCTCCCGGAGGCTGCCCACCCCGGAGCCGGCGGCGATGATCAGCCCGGGGGACCCGGGCGGCGCGCCCCGGCCCGCACCGCCACCGGGCGCCCGGCCGGGCCGGCCGCCCGGCTGCCCGGCGGAGGCGGCGTCGAGCTGGCGGGGCACGGTTTCGAGGTGCCGGCCGTCGGGGCGGGCCCGGCGCAGCGCGGTGGCGAACGCGGCCAGCGCCCGCTCCTCGACCGTCGGATCGGGCAGGGCCAGCAGCACGCCGACCGCGTGGTCGTCGACAGCGCTACTCAGGCCGGTCAGCTTCGCCTCGCGCAGCGCCTGCCCGACCGTCTCGGCGAGATCCCGCAGCCGGGCCGGGCCGGCGTCCGGGGCGGGCTCGCCGAAGTGGCCCGGTTCGCCGGGGTCGCCCGTCGGGGCGTGCTCGCCCGAGTCGTCCGCCCGGTGCCGGATCACCACCCCGACGAGGTGCCGGCGTTCCAGCACGACCCCGAGCGCCCGGGCGCGCAGGGCCACCTCGTCCACCGGCCGGGTGTGGTCGAGCAGGGCGGTGAGCAGGGTGCGGTGGATCTGCCGCTCCAGCCCTTCGGCGTCCCGCCGGATCAGCCGGCCCAACGCCAGGGTGGAGGCCGCCCGCTCGATCAGGATGGTCAGCCGGGTGGGGAGATCCCCGGCCCGAGCCACCTCGGCCGTTCCGGCCGCCGGCTCGGCCCCCTCGTCGGCCGGCGCGGCGGGGACGAGCCGGGAGGGGTGTCCGGGGGTCAGTTCCCCGCCGGCCGGCCAGCGCAGCAGCAGCCGCCCCCAGTCCTGCCCCCGGGCACCGACCGTGGTCACCAGCCAGCCGCTGTCCGCGTCGTACGCCGTCCGCCCGGCCGGCCGGATCCGGCGGGAGTGCTGCTCCCAGCCGTTCAGCAGCAGCTCGGCGCTCTCCCCCGCCGGGTCGTACGCGAGCACCTGCCGGGAGAGGTTCTCCAGCACCACCGGGCATCCGGACAGCTCGGCGGCCTGCCGGACCACCTCGCCCGGCCCGGCACCCTCGACGGAGAGCTCGGTGAAGCGCTGGTGGATCTCCTCGGTGGCCCGCAGCTCGGTCAGCTGGGCGTCCACGATCAGTGCGTGCACCGCCTCGGTGATCCGGACGAACGGGGTGGCCCGGCGCAGCTCGACCAGGGGCAGCCCGCGCCGCTCGGCGGCGGCGGCCATCACCCGGGGCACCCCGGTGAGGTACCGGCGGCCCAGCTCGACGACCAGCCCGGAGACGCCCACGTCGGCCAGGTCGCCGATGAACGCGCGCAGCCCGGCGTCGTCGGCGGGCAACCCGATGCCGGTGGTGAGGACCAGCTCACCGCCGCCGAGCAGGGTGGCGATGTCCGGCACCTCGGCCACGTGCACCCATCGCACCGGACGGTCCAGCCCGGCGTCCCCGGCGACCAGGCGCGGCGCGCCGTGGCGGACCGGGTCCAGCGCGAGGACCTCACGGACGGTAGGGAACACGGGCGACACGCTACCCTCCGTGACCTGGAATCTCGACCGCCCGCCGGCGCCACCGCCGAAAACGGCCCCCGCCGCGTCACAGCGGGTCGTCGCGGCCCAGCTCCCAGCAGGCCACCGCGGTCGCCGCGGCCACGTTGAGCGAGTCCACACCGCGGCGCATCGGGATCACCACCCGGGCGTCGCTGGCGTCCATCGCCGCCCGGGTCAGCCCCGCCCCCTCGGCGCCGAGCAGCAGCGCCGAGCGGGCCCGCTGCGCGGCGCCGAGCCGCTGGATCGGCACCGCGTCCGGCGCCGGGGTCATCGCGAGCGTCGGGGCCTCGTCACCGTCTGTTACGCCGGTGGGCCGCCCATTCACCGGTCCAGACCCCAAGATCGTGTACCCACTCCTCGGTGCTCTGCCGGGACTTGACCGACCATTTCGAGGCGTTCTTCGATGCGAAAACATCCAAGGCTTCGCGGTCAGTCGCAGCCCATGCGGGGAACCGCGCCAGCCACTCTTCTGCCTGTTCGGGAGTGTGGCCGCTGCCGATCAACCATTGGACGAGCAACGCGAGTTCGACCCATGAAGCGGCCCTGGTTGCCCATGCCCAGTCGACGATCCGTAGGCCGCGTGTGGTCACGATCAAGTTGGCCGGGTTGAGGTCGGAGTGGACGAGCATCCGACCGTTCATCGCTGGATGCGCGAATCCGAGCCGGGCCTCCGGGGTGAACCACGGCTCGCCCGGCGCGGGAGTCTCCTGGAGTTCCTTCAGTGTCACAGCAAGCAGATCGAGATCCGGGCTGCCGGGGGACAGATCGGGGTGGGGACCGTCAAGATGCTCGGTCCCCACCACCAACCAGCCGTCGCACTCGAAGTGCCACAGGACTGCGGGCGGGTACCAGCCGATGGCCTTGGTTGCCGCCAGCTCGTAGCGCAGTGACTGGAAGCTCAACCGGGCAGAAGCCGCCTTGACGAAGACCTTCCCGTCCGGCCCGGTGACGGTCGAGGCGATCTCCGCATGGTCGCCACTCGGAGCCGGGACTACGTCGAAGGCTCCGCCGACCCGTTCGGCGATCCGCGCCGTAACGGTCTCAGGCAGAGTGGCCCAGTCACTGCGCATCGGTTCTCTTCTCGTTATGCCTTGCCGGGCTGAGGCGGGTTCGGCGGACAGCAGGACTCGGCCTCACCAGCCCAGAATTCCATGTCGACCAGGTAGCCGGTGTCCCGCAACGCCGCCAGCGTGTAGTCGATGGCGGTGCCGTCCCGCATGGCCTCGGTCAGGATCGGGCGGTGGTGGACGTAGTGGCCCGCGATCGCCGTGCAGGCGGCGGTGTAGGGCTCACTGATCTGGAGGGCGGCGTGCCAGACGGCGTCAACCGGACGGGTCGGGACGACCCGGTAGGACTCTCCGGACGGAAGCAGCAACCCGAAACCGGGGTTGTCCTGCGCGTCGGCGTAGGCCTTCAGGAAGACGAAAAACTGCCCGACCGCACGCTCGGCGTAGGCCTGGGTCACCTCCTGCCTGGCGGCGAAGTAGCGGGTGGTCTTGTCGAACACCTCGGCCGAGACGAGGGTTCGGGGGTCTGCGGCGATCGTGACCGGCCTGTCTGTGGTGATACTCAAGGCTCCTCCTTCATCATGTGCGGGTCAGCGAGGAAGACGCGCGTCATCGCGTCACCTTCGAGGCTGGGTTGCGTCCGTGCCTGTCCTACCGCGAAGCGATCATGAGGTCGGGAATAGTTCCGCCGGGCGGGCCTCTCACCCTCGGCGTGTAGAGGCGGGCCACGCTCGCGTTCGTCCTCGGGCCTGGCCCTGGCCCAGGTGAGGAAGCGGTCGGTCAGGTCGAGCGGGTTGCTCGGGTTGAGCTGGTCGTGCGCCTCGGTCATCTGCTGGGCGAGGTAGACCATGAGCTGATTGCGATTGCCCCGATACTCGCTCAGCAGGGACAGGCGGGCCGGCTGGCATGGCCATCCCGCACCGCAGTTCCGGCACCGCCAGAGCGGGCGCATCGGAAGGTGGGGGACTCGCCGGGCTGTCACGGCTGGCGCCCTCCGTTCGCCCGGTACTCCTGAGCCGGCGTCAGCCGGCCGGCGCGGCCGGGCTGGAGGGTCGGGTACGCGCGGGTTGGCTCCCACATCCACGTCGGCTGGCAGCTTGCCCGCAGTCGAGGAGGCTTCGGCGCGCTGTCTCGCCCGAACCACCTGATTCGCACGTCGACCTCCCTGGAGGTTGGAGGGGCCGCCGATTTCCTGGGGGGTACACAGACGGCCCGGCCGAAGCCCGCCCCAGCCCTCCCTGGCGTGAAGCGAGCCCGCATAGGTGACAGTCTGGTTAGGACGGGACTACGGTCGATACGTTCTCGCCGCATCTGCGCAGGCCAGCCGGCCAGTTGAGCAGCCGTGAGCAACCCGCCGCCGAGACTGAGCAGAAGTTGGAGGATTGATGGGGACCGCTACGGACTACGTGCTGGAGGAGTTGCGGCTGTTCCGAGCAGGGCTCGGGCTCAGCCAGGATGACTTCGGCAAGGGCATCGGGTACTCCGGCTCCCATGTCAGCTCAGTGGAGACCGGCGGCCGACCGCCCACGAAGGAGTACATGCGGGTAGTCGACGAGCACCACAACACGGGCGGGCGCTTCCTGCGGATGCTGGAGAGGCTGGCCAAGCTCGACGCTGAGCCGACCTGGCTGCGAGAGTGGATCGAGTTCGAGCGCGAGGCAACCACGCTGCGATGGTTCGAGCTGGCCTACGTGCCCGGCCTGCTCCAGACCGAGCGGTACGCCCGAGCGACACTGGCCGGCGGCCGGTTCGCCCCGGAGGAGGCCGACCGGATCGTGGCGTCCCGACTGGAGCGGCAGGCCATTCTGGAGCGCGAGCGCCCGCCCCAGCTCATCGCCGTCCTGGACGAGTCCGTACTCCGCCGGCCGGTGCTGGACCAGCCGGGCCTGATGGCCGAGCAGTGCGAGCGGCTGGCCGAGCTGGCGGCGTGGGAGCATATTCAGGTGCACATCGTGCCGGTGGATGCTGGCATGTACCTGGGGCTGGCCGGTCAGTTCATCATCGCTGAGCTGCTGGACGGCGCCCGGGTGGCCCACGCGGACAACCAGCTCAACGCACAGATCGTCGATGCGCCTGCGGATGTCGCTAAGCTGGCGAAGACGTGGGAGGTCGTGCGGAACGAAGCGCTCCCCCGCCGGCAGAGTTTCGAGCTGATCAAGGAAGTGGCGAAGTCATGGACGTGATGACCCCACAGTGGCGGAAGTCGACGAAGTCCGGCGGTAACGGCGGGTCCTGCGTCGAAGTTGCCGACAATATGCCGGGCGTCGTGCTGGTGCGCGACACCAAGGACCGGGAGGGCGGCACCCTCCACTTCAACCCGAAGTCTTGGCAGGCATTCGTCAACTTCGCCAAGCAGAACTGACCCGGAAACGCAAGAAGGCCCGACCTCCGAGTAGGGAGCCGGGCCTTCTGTGTTCAGCACATCATTCCGTCATGTCGATCTCGGCGCGGACCGGGTCCAGCGCGAGGACCTCACGGACGGTAGGGAACACGGGCGACACGCTACCCTCCGTGACCTGGAATCTCGACCGCCCGCCGGCGCCACCGCCGAAAAAAGGGCCCCGCCGCGTCACAGCGGGTCGTCGCGGCCCAGCTCCCAGCAGGCCACCGCGGTCGCCGCGGCCACGTTGAGCGAGTCCACACCGCGGCGCATCGGGATCACCACCCGGGCGTCGCTGGCGTCCATCGCCGCCCGGGTCAGCCCCGCCCCCTCGGCGCCGAGCAGCAGCGCCGAGCGGGCCCGCTGCGCGGCGCCGAGCCGCTGGATCGGCACCGCGTCCGGCGCCGGGGTCATCGCGAGCACCGTGAACCCGGCCGCGCGGACCTCGGCCAGTGCGTCGGGCCAGGGCTCCAGCCGGGCGTACGGGACGGCGAACACCTCGCCCATGCTGACCCGGACACTGCGCCGGTAGAGCGGGTCGGCGCAGGACGGGGAGAGCAGCACCGCGTCCACCCCGAGCGCCGCCACCGCCCGGAAGATCGCGCCCAGGTTGGTGTGGTTGTTGACGTCCTCCAGGATCACCACCCGGCGCGCCTCGGCGAGCACCTCGGCCGCGGCCGGCAGCGGCTTGCGCCGGAACGAGGCCAGCACCCCGCGGTGCACGTGGAAGCCGGTGGCCCGCTGTAGCACGTCCGGGGTGGCCGCGTAGACCGGCACGTCCCCGGTGTCGAGGTCGGCGAGCTGGTCGACCCGCTTGGCGTCCACCAGGTACGACCGGGCCGGGTAGCCGGCCCGCAGCGCCCGGCGCAGCACCAGTTCCCCCTCGGCGATGAACAGGCCGTGCGGCGGCTCCCACCGGGTGCGCAGCTCGACGTCGGTCAACGCGCGGTAGTCGGCGATCCGGTCGTCGTCGGGGTCGGTGATCTGGTGAACGGGCACCCGCCGATTCTGCCGGACCGGGTGGCGGCCCGGCGCCGGCCGCCCCGCCCGCCTCACGAGCGCACGTAGCGCAGCAGCACCGACCGGCCATCGAAGCTGCGGGTCTCCACCAGCCGCAGGTCGAGGCGCTCCTTGTCGGGGAAGACCGGCGTGCCACCACCGAGCACCACCGGGTGCACGACCACCTGGTACTCGTCGATGAGGCCCAGGCCGGTCAGCGCGGCCGCGGCACCGGAGCCGCCGGTGAGCAGCAGTTCCCCGCCGGGCTGTGCCTTCAGCTCGGCGATCTCGGCGCCGAGGGCGCGGCCGATCACCCGGGCTTCGTACTCGGCGCTCTCCAGCGTCCGGGAAATGACGATCTTCGGGGTACGCCGCCAGACCGGGGCGAACCTCAGGTCGTGCGGGTCCTGGGAGATCTGCTCCGCGCGCGGCCAGTACCAGGACATCAACCCCCACACCTTCCGGCCGTAGAGGAAGGTGTCCGCCCGGTCGGTTAGCTCGAATGAGTACGCCGACAGCTCCGGCCCCATGGCCGGCCAGTCGAATTCGCCGTTCGGTCCCTCGATGAAGCCGTCGACGGACTGGTGCACCCAATAGACGAGCTTGCGCATGATGTTCCTCCTGATCGGTGGCGCCCGGGCGGGCGCGCTCACCGGTGGGTCGGAGCCGCCGGACGGGATTCGACAACCCGGAGGGATTCTTTTTCGCCGGTTGCGCCGGTGGGCTACCGTCCGGTCCCGTGGTCCGCCCCGTGATGATCGCCCTGCTCGGAGTCGACGGTTCCGGCAAGAGCACCCAGGCCCGGGCGCTGGCGCGGCGGTTGACTGCCCGGGGGCACCCGGCGACGTACTTCGAGAACGCGGGCGGCCGGCCGCTGTGGACCCGGCTCGCCCGGGCCCTCGGCCGGCCGGACGGGGTGGCGCTGTTCGGCCGTACCGGCTATCCGGCCCTGGAGGCGGCCGTCCGAGCGGCCGCGATGACCCGCACGCTGCTGGTCACCCGGCTGACCGGGCGGACGGCGGTGCTGGACCGGTGGACCTGGTGCCAGTACGTGATCATGGCGGCCCGCGGCGATCGCGGGCGGCGGGCGGTCCGGGCGGCGTACGCGATCTTCCCGAGACCGACGGTTGTCTGCTTCCTCGCGACGTCGCCGGAGGTCGCCCGGCGGCGAGTGCTGGCCCGCGGCATCGACACCGAGGAGCTGGGGCACCTGCGCGCGCTGGACGGCGCCTACCGGGCGCTGCCCGAGTTCGGGTCGTTCCTGGTGATCGACGGCGACCGCGACCCGGACGAGGTGGCGGCGGCGCTGGACCGGGTGGTATCGCCCCTGGTCGGGCGCTGACCGCGCGCGACTGAGCCCGGCCCGGCCCGTTCACCAGCCTGAGCCGTCACGCGGGGGCCCTGCACCACCTGCGGCGTAAGGTGCCCCGCTCGCCGTTCAGCCGTTGCGGCCTTGGAGCCAGCGCAGGAGGTCCGAGGGGAGGCCCCGGCCCTCCCCCTGCTGCCGCCGCTGCTCTGGCTGCGGGG
>NZ_POUB01000027.1 GCF_003236335.1 Micromonospora deserti | reverse complement strand
CACCCCGACCACGCCGCCCACCAGCGGCTGGAACCCGCCGGCCCACCTGGTAACCCCGCTCAACCAGGTGTGGCAGCACGTGGAGCAGACCTACAACAACGGCAATCTGTACGGGTTCCGCAACTACGGGTGGGACCAGGTCATGGCCAACGGCGGCTACCTCAACTTCTGCGTCCGGTGGGACTCCTCGGCCACGGTCACCGCCACGCAGCGGGACCAGATCCACGCCACGCTGGCGCGGCAGTACAAGAAGTGGATGGACGTCATGGTCGGGCACAACGCCTGGCCCTACACCAACGTCCCGATCCGGGTGGTCGGCTGGGCCGTCCGCGACCGCAACCAGTTGCAGTGGACCGACAACTCCGTGGACATCTACGTCAACAACATCCGCGAGAACGCCCCCCAGTGCAGCGAGCCCTGCGGTCGGTTCTTCAACCAGAACGGCCAGTACCCCAACTGTCCCGGCGGCGCCGCCCGGCACTACGACCAGTCGCTGTGGCTGACCGACGGCTTCGGCGGCGGCGCGGGTGGCGACTGGGGTCAGCGGATGGGCCGGGAGTACTTCATGGCCAACCTCAACGCCGAGAACATGACCATCCTGCTGCACGAGATCGGTCATACGTTCGGACTCGACGACTTCTACGACTGGACCCCAAGCGGAGTCGGCGGGTTCATCATGAAGGCTGGCAGCGCCAGCTCGATCACCGAGTTCGACGCCTGGATGCTCCGCGACTGGTGGCGTCACCTCAAGAGCCGCTACGGCTACTGAACCACCGCCCCGGGGCCCGGCCACGCACCGGCCCCGGGGCGGTCGATCCACCCCCGGGACCGCGATCTGGTCGCTGCCGGCTGAGGAAGGTGCTCTACCTCGTTGTCCAGTACAAGCGCAGGGGCGGCGGGAGCATCACCGGCCGGGTCGACGGTTGGGCCCAAGGCCCTCAACGCCCTGATCCTCCTACGGCCGGATCGCCACCTAACAACCTCGATCACGCCACGGGCTCGAACACGAGACTCAGGGACACTACCGCGGTAGTCGCTGGTTACGCCGAGGGGGCGGCGCTACCCGACGGCGCAGGGACTGCCGTTGAGGGTGAACGAAGCCGGTGTCGCCGTATTGCCGGTGTGATTCGCTTGGAAGCCGATGTTCACCGATCCATTGACCGGGATGGCCGCGTTGTAGCTGGCGTTCCGGGCGGTGATCTGCCCACTGGTCGGGCTGTAGCTGGCGTTCCAGCCGCTCGTGATCGATTGCCCGGCGGGCAGGGTGAACACCAGCGACCAGCCGTTGACCGCCGTGGTTCCGGTGTTGGCGATCGTGATGCTGGCGGTCAGGCCGGTGTTCCAGGAGTTGTTCGTGTACGTCACGCGGCATCCCGCCGGCGGCGCGGTCGTCGGAGGCGTGGTCGTCGGAGGCGTGGTCGTCGGAGGCGTGGTCACCGTGCCACCGCCGCGGATGACGTACGTAACGAGCGACCGGGCCGGCACGGTTGCGGTGAAGGTGCCGCCGCCGACCGCGATCGCGGGTTGCGCGGTCATGCTGGCTGAACCGTTGGTCAGGTACGGGCTGGCCGTGCCGGTGCTGATCCCGATGTTCTGCAGGGCGTACGACACCTGGTTGGCGCTGCTGGCCGCGTTGAGGGCGACCACGACGACCGAGCCGTCGCCGTTGCGGTAGGCGGACAGCCGCAGGTTGCCGTCCGAGGTCGTCGCGCCGATCCGGTTGGCGCCCGGGCGAATGAACCGGCTGTACGCCGCCATCGCCCAGAGCCGCTTGGAGACCCGGTAGCCGTCGCCGTTCATCTGGATGAACCCGCGGGTGGTGCCGGTAGACGCGCCGTACCAGTAGACGTACCCGTTGACCTGACCGCCGGTGAGCGCGGTGTGGATCTCGTTGGCGACCCGGAAGCCGTCGTAGCCGCTGCCGTCGTCCCATGCCTCGTTCCAGCTGTCGCCGTCCGGCGACCACTCGGACATCCAGGTGTTCCGCCCGGTGACCGGCAACGGCGAGGTCGGGTAGCTGCCGTACGAGTGCCCGGTGTGCAGGCCGACCTGGCGGTGCGCCTCGGGGTCCGCCACGATCGCCGAGGTGTATGCGCGCTGGCCGCTCCAGCCCACGACGTCACAGCAGGTGACCCTGAGCCCGGCGGCGCTGGCGATCGGTCCCACGATCTTCGCGAACTCGACCGCCTGCGCGGGGGTGAACCGCATCGAGGAGTACGACGTCGTCCAGTTCGGCTCGTTGGTGAACCCCAGGTCGTTGATGGTGATGCCCTCCTGGGCGTAGAAGCGCGCGTACTGCACCAGGTAGTTCGCGTATGCCCGGCGCCAGTCGCCGCTGACGCAGGAGGTCCCGGACAGCCCGCACAGCGTGCCGCCGTTGGCCTCGTCGCCGTTGTCCTTCATGTAGCCCGGCGCGCTCCAGGCGTTGGCGTAGAACCGGGACACGCCGTACGACTGGGCCTGCTTGGCCAGCCACACCTGGCCGTCGTCGTCGCGGTTCCACACGTACCGCGACGTGGCGTTTGGGCCGCCCGGATCCGCCGGCTGGATGGAGGTGTTGGCGGTCGAGCCGATGCCCAGCCGCAGGATGCTCAGCCCAGCGCCGGTGGAGCGGCTGAACAGCAGGTCGAGGATCTCCCGCTGGCGCTGCGCGGACAGCCCCTGTGAGCCATTCATGATCTTGGCTCTGCCGAAGTGCTCCGAGATGCCGAACCCGTCGATCGGCTGCAGCACGGTAGACCCGTTGATGGTCGCCGCCGCGGCCGCGTACGCGGTCGTCGGGCGGGCGGCGACCGCAGCGGCGGCACCCAGCAGCACCGCCGCCGCGACCAGGGCCTGCGTGACCCGCCGGTGGGTGCGAGACATGGCAACTTCCCTCTCCAGCCGGGCCTCGCGGGCCCGACATACATTGATGGAATAGAATGTCAGAGGCTTTCGACGAAGGCAAGGATCACTTCTGGCGCCGGCCGACGGCGCCCAGGGCCCGGGCGATGTTGCGCATTGTTCGATCGTTTCTGACATTCTAGTTCATCGATGGATGATGGCTTTGTGGGCCGGCCTGCTCTCGGACGGCGGCGCGTCGCCGGCGGGCAGCGAGAACGTGGTGATGCGCGGGCAGTGCGAGTTGACGATGTTCGGCCTCGTCGCACTGGTCGCTACCTACCTTGCCTTGCGTCCGAGGCACCTGCGCTGCGCGAACCGTGTCTGCCTGGTTTGGCCGCCCGTTCAGGGTTAGATCTTCTCGGTGGCTGAGAGCCGGGTACCGGAGGCGGTCTGTGGTTGATGGGCTGGAACTGGCGATCCTGATCGGTCTGCAGGCGTCGGGCAAGACAACGTTCTGCCGCCGCAGGTTGGCTGACAGTCACGTGGTGGTCAGCAAGGACGCGTTCCCGAACGCGCGAAATCGTCAGCGCCGCCAGATGCGTCTGGTCACCGAGGCACTGGCAGCGGGGCGTTGTGTCGTGGTGGACAACACCAATCCCTCACCTCAGGAGTGGCGACCACTGATCGAGGCTGCCCGCGTCCACGGCGCGGCAGCGGTCGGGTACTGGTTCCCGCCCGATCTGCCTGCGGCGCTTGCCCGCAACGCCGCGCGTGAGGATCGAGCCCGGGTGCCGGACGTTGGACTGTATGACACGCTCAAGCGGCTGCGACGCCCTCAGCTGGTCGACGGATTCGACCGGCTGTACGAAGTCCGGTTCGACGGCAGGGGCGGGTTCCAGGTCGAGCCGATGCGTCAGGAAGGTCGAAAGCGGTGAAACCTGAGGAGTTCGAGGCCCAGCAACGGGCCCGGGAGTACTTTCACTCGTTGAGGTTGCCACCGGGTGCCTGGACTGTGATCAGGGTCGACGGGCGGGGTTTCTCCCGACTGACCGAGCAGCGTTTCGACAAGCCGTTCGATGCCCGGTTCTGCGACCTGATGGTCGTCACGGCCCAAGCGCTGCTGACGGAGTTGGGCGGCCGCTACGCCTACACCGAGAGCGACGAGATATCGGTGTTGCTCGATGACGCCTCCGACCTGTTCGGCCGCGGCGTGGAGAAGCTCGTGTCGATCTCGGCAGGCATCGCCGCCGCCGCGTTCACCCATGCGGCCGCCGAGCCGGCTCACTTCGACGCCCGCCTCTGGGTGGGAGTCGGTGTGGAGGATGTCGCCGACTACTTCTCCTGGCGGCAGTCCGACGCGGCGCGCAGCGCGCTCAACGGCTGGTGCTACTGGACCCTTCGCAAGGACGGCCAATCGCCTAGGGAGGCCAGCCGCATGCTGGAAGGAGCCAGTACAGCGGACAAGAACGAGCTCCTGTTCCGCCACGGCGTCAACGTCAACGACCTACCCACCTGGCAGCGGCGTGGCATCGGACTGTGGTGGGAAACCTATGAGCGCAAAGGCTTCGATCCCGTACGCGGCCTCGACGTCACCACCTCCCGCCGCCGTATGAAAACCGAACGCGAGCTACCGATGAAGGACGCCTACCGGCAGTTCGTCACCGGCGTCGCGCAGGGTAGAAATAGACCCATCGGGCCGGCTTCGGCATCGGCGTGACCGCTGTGCCTCCCACCGCGTGTGGCTCAGTTTCGGCACGAGACGCCCGATCAGTGAGGCGGCGGCGCGATACTGCGTATCGGCGCAGGCTAGTAGACACTGGTAGCCATGTCCGACATGCCACCCCAGCCATCGGCGGGTATGCCGTTGCCCGCCGTTTCGCCGTCCGCCGTTTCCGACCAGTCTGCCCCGTGGCTGCGCTGGATCGTGTTGGCGGCCGTCGCGCTGGCAGCGATGCTCGTTGGGGCGATCGCCACCACCGTGGTCCTGTTTTCCATGCGAGATGGCCAGCCCCAGCCGCAGAACGGGTACGAGGTGAGAGTGAGCCTGGAAGTCGACGTCACTGCTGAGCAGAAGGGGGCGGTGGAGTCGGCGCTGTCTACCCGGTACCCCGCCGACGGGGTCGAGAGGGAAAGCCGTGAGGAGGCGTGGGAGAGGTTCAAGGAACTGTTCAAGGACCAACCGGACCTGATCCGTAGTGCCAGCCCCAGTGCCATGCCCGAGTCGTTTCGTGTCGTGACTGTCAGCCAGGTGTTCGACTGTGCGGCATTGGCGCCGGTAGAGCGGATGCCCGGGGTGGATAAGATCATCGTTCGTCAGCTCGCCGACGGGCGACACCCTGGCGCGGTCGTCCTGAACTGCCCGTAACCGTAAGTGCGGCGCTTCCCGGAGGGCGGCGTCGCCGGGCCCGCACATCGACGCTGGCTGGTAGACACTGGTAGCCATGTCCGACATGCCACCCCAGCCATCGGCGGGTACGCCGTTGCCCGCCGTTTCGCCGTCCGACATTCCCGACCAGTCTGCCCCGTGGCTGCGCTGGATCGTGTTGGCGGCCGTCGCACTGGCGGCGATGCTCGTCGGGGCGGGCGCCGCCGCCACGTCGTTCCTGGTTCTTGTGCAGGATGGACAGCAGGATCGCTACGTCGTGACGGTGTTCCTAGGAGCCGACGTCACTGCTGAGCAGAAGGAGGCGGTGGAGTCGGCGCTGTCTGCCCGGTACCCGGTCGACGGGGTTCGGTTGGACAGTGCTGAGGAAACGTGGGAGAGGTACCGGGAGCAGTACAAGGACACCCTGGACCTGGACGACGAAACGCCCGAGGGGGTGTCCGAGTCGTTCCGTGTCGAGACCACCGGCGAGGTGTTCGACTGTGCGGCGCTGTCGCCGGTAGGGCGGATGGCTGGGGTACGCATGATTTCCGTTGTCCAGCCTCCCGCTGAGGGTCGCCCCTACACGCTCCTTGTGGACTGCCTGTAGCCGCAGTAGCGCTCCGTTTGACGTCTTCGACGGGGCCGAGACGCCAGTCCCGGTTCCCCAGAGCGACGGCCTTGACGTACACCTCGTGCACGAGCTCGGCCACCTCCACCCTGCCCGGCTGCAGGAAGTCCGGCTGCTCAGCCTTGGCCAGCATCAGCAGGTCATCCACGAGCCGGTTCACCCGGTCCAGCTCTTCGGTCACCAGCGCGACCGTCTCAGCGCGCTCGGCTGGATCGTCTCCCATCAGCTCCAGATGACCGCGCACGATCGTGATCGGGGTACGCAGCTCGTGCCCCGCGTCGGACAAGAACGCCCGCTGGGCGGCGAACGCCCGGTCCAGCCGGCCGACCATCGCGTTGAACGTGCGGGCCAGGTCGCGACCTCGTCGCTGCCGCTGACGGGGATGCGGCGGGACAGGTCCGTCTCCTCGATGGCCCGGGCCGTCTCGGTGACGGCACGCAGCGGCCGCAACGCCCGGCCCATGGCGAGGTAGCCGCCCGCCACCACCACCAAGACGAGCGGCACACCAGGACGATCAGGCGGACCCCGCGTTCGATCTCGGCCCGCCGCTCGGCGCCGAACTCGGCTTCATCGGCTCGGGGGGTCGTTGAGGCCCACCATCCGCGGCGAGCACGGGAGCCGTCGACCAACTGTGAAACCACGGCGCGACAAGCGCCGAACCACGTCTTCGTCGGACGTGCGGGACAGCTAACGATCATGTCGGTGCATCAGGCACCGCGTCTCATGTGAAGCGAGGGCATCATGTCGTACGTCACCGTCGGCAGGGAGAACGGCGCCGATACCAAGATCTACTTCGAGGATCACGGCACGGGCCAACCGGTCGTGCTCATCCACGGCTACCCACTCAACGGGCGATCCTGGGAGCGGCAGCACCGCGTCCTGCTGCAGGCCGGCTACCGGGTGATCGCCTACGACCGGCGCGGCTTCGGCAAGTCCAGCCAACCCACCACCGGGTACGACTACGACACGTTCACGGCGGACCTGAACGCGCTGATGGAGCACTTGGACAACGCCCTCCTGACCTTCCTCGGCGAATAGGAGCCCATCGGATGTCTGGCCTTCGTGCCTCGCGGCGGCGCGCCGGCCTCCTCTCGGTTCTGGCGGTCGCGGGGGTGCTGGTCACCTCGACGGCGGCGCGGTGGATGTGCGCGGACGGGCGGCGTCACAGTGACCGTCAAGAACGCCTCACACGCGGTCCTCGTGTCCCGGCCCAAGTCACCGCCCGGCTCATCGAGCGAGCCGCGGGCGAAACCACCTGACGCGGCCGACCCACGCCGGCGGGGCCGACGAACGGCCCCGCCGGCCACTGGAGAAGCGGGACGCAAACCCCGCCTGGCCGTCCCGGGAACAGAAGCTCGCCGAGGCAGTCCGGCAGGTCGCCGCGTTCTCCGCCCGGGTCGAGCTGTTCGGCAGCAAGCACGAGGACGCGCTCTCCTCCAGTGCCCCGGGACCGGGCCGAACTGTCCGAGCTGCGCGAGCGGCTGGCCCGGCCCCTAGCGATCCCAGCGGATCTCCCACGACACCGGCGTCACCACAGCCGCGCTCTGTGATGCCGGTTACCGCGCCGTTCGGCGTACCCCTGCTCAAACTATGCTGTGCCCGGTCGCGGTCCCGGCGGTGAGTGACAACCGGGTAATGCTTGACAGGTTTCGATAGTCGCAGGAGTGCTCGTGCATCGTCAGCCGCTCGTCATCGCCGTCGCCCAACCACCGATCATCGCGTACGACGTCGTCGCAAACGCGGCCGAGCACGCCGAGGCGGTCCGGGCCGCGCACGCGCGGGTCGTGGTCTTCCCCGAACTCTCGCTAACCGGGTACGAGCTTGACGCGCCCGCGATCACCGAGGACGACCCGAGGCTGGCGCCGATCGTCAAGGCGTGCGCCGAGACGGGGGCGACGGCGCTGGTGGGCGCCCCGGTGCAGGGTGAGGCGGGTCGCGAGCACATCGCGATGCTGGCCGTCGACGGGAACGGCGCGCGCGTGGCCTACCGCAAGGTGCACGTGCACGAGTCCGAGGAGCGGTTCAGCCCCGGCGACGGGCCCGCGGTGCTCGACGTGGACGGCTGGCGGCTGGGCCTGGCGATCTGCCGCGACACCCGCTTCGCCGAGCACGACGCGGCCACCGCGGCGCTCGGCATGGACGTCTACGTCGCCTCCGTCCTCGACCACGCGCGCGACGCACACGTGCCGGCTGAGCGGGCGCAGCGCGTCATCGCTGACCGCGGGGTGTGGGTCGCCACGGCGAGCTTCGCCGGGTCCACCGGCGGCGGCTTCGACCAGGCGGCAGGCGGCTCAGCGGTGTGGGCTCCCGACGGCGGGGTGCTCGCCCAGGCGGGACCCGAGGCCGGGAAGATCGTACGGGCTACCCTGCGCGACCTCGGCGGCGCCCCGGCGCCGGCCACCTCCACGGCCGCACCGGCGGGCCAGATCACGGCCGCGACCGAAGACCAGAGCACAGGCCGGACGTAGAGGGTGTCAGGATCGCCGGCGTGGTGGCCGCCTCGGTCAGCCGACCTGGTGATCGCGCATCCCACCGAGCGAGCAACCGGCGGGGCGTTTCCCTCACCGTCGCCGGCCCCGCGCTCTTCCTCGCCGGCCGAGTCGCCCTGCCCGCCATCATCTACCGCCGGCTGTCCTGGCCCCGGTTCCTCGGCCTCCCCGCCCTGCTGGTCATCGCGCTCGCCGGGCGCGCGGTGCCGCTGCTCGTCGTCGCCGCGGCAACCGTCGGCGTCCTGCTCGTCGTGGCGGTCCTGGACCGCGGCCTCGCCCCCACCGAGCCCGAACCACGGAGGAGGCGCTGACCCCCGCGTCCTCACCGAACCCTTCACGGGATCAAGGCGTCGCGCCGGTCGTCTGCGATCGATACAGATGCCCGTTGTCGTCGGTGAAGAACAGGTAGCAGTTCACCCGGTCGCTGATGACCAGAAGCCAACCGCCGGTGCCCTTGTTCTCCGTGACGATGGCCGGTTCCGTAAAGCAGGAGGAGCAACGTGACGGGCGCCTTGGACCACCGGGGTGCCTCACTGGCGTCCATGCGACGACGGCCGACGGTCTACGACGTCGCGGCGCGGGCGGGGGTCTCGATCGCCACGGTGTCCTTCGCCTTCACCCAGCCCGAGCGGGTCAAGAGCTGGCACTGGTGCGCCCTCGACCTCGAACCCGGGCGGGTCGCTGCCCGGCTGCGCATCGGCCCGCTGGAGAGCGAGATCGGCGCGGCGGCGATCGACGGGGCGGTGCCGGTTACGCTGCGCGTCGAGTCGCGAGCGCCCTCGTCCGGTGGCCCGGACGACATCGCGCTCGGCGTCGGACCGGCGCTCGGCGATCGGCCGCTCGCGGTGTTCGACGGCCGATACCTCTCCACCGAGGTCGCCACCGGCTTTACCGGGCGGGTGATCGGCCTGCAGGCGCTCGCCGGCGCAGTGACCCTGCACGAGGTGCGCTACACCGCAACCCCGTGAGCGCCGTGTCGACGGCAGGCGGTTCTACGCCCACCGCGATACTCTCGTCGAACCCGGCTTCGCCCAGTTGCTTTAGCAATGCGGTCGTCACGTGCATCACTGCGGCACCGGCGACATCGACGCCGGGTGTGGGCGACCACCCGGCCGCCGCAACAACCACCCCACCGTGCGCCACGACGTCCACATCGCGACCATAAAGGACTCCGGGAACCACGGCAGCCGGCCTACGCCCGCCACGCCGCTGGGACGGCCTACTCGAAACGGCTCGTGTCGCCGGCTCCCCGGCGCAGGATTTCCGGCTCGTCCTGCGACAGGTCCACCACGGTCGTCGGCTCCTTGCCGCAGTCACCGGCGTCGACCACCGCGTCGAGGAGGTGGTCCAGCCGTTCCTTGATCTCCCACCCCTGGGTGAGCGGCTCGTCCTCGCCGGGCAGGACCAGGGTGCTCGATACTAGCGGCTCGCCGAGTTCGGCCAGCAGTGCCTGGGTGGCGGTGTGCGCGGGTACGCGGACCCCGACGGTGCGCTTGCGGGGATGCAGCATCCGGCGTGGCACCTCGCGGGTGGCCGGCAGGATGAACGTGTAGCTGCCCGGGGTGCTCGCCTTGACCAGTCGGAAGACTGTGTTGCTGACATGCACGAACTGGCCGAGCTGCGCGAAGTCCCGGCACACCAGCGTGAAGTGGTGCCGTTCGTCGAGGCGCCGGATCTCGCGGATCCGGTCGAGCCCGTCGCGGTTGCCCAGCCGGCAGCCGAACGCGAAGCACGAATCCGTGGGGTAGGCGATCAACCCGCCGTTCCGGACCAGGTCGACGACCTGCCGGAGGATCCGGGGCTGTGGGTTGTCCGGGTGCACGTCGTAGTACCTCGCCATGTGCCCGAGACTAGGCGCTTCCTGGCGCCAGTGACGAGGGAACGGCGGGCCCGACCAGCCGGTCGGGCCCGCCGGCTGGTCAGCAGGTGGCGCGGGCCGCCTGCCGAATCAGATCGGCCGCACCCGAGGCGCTGCCCGGCGACGCAGTGTCGCCGGGCAGCTCCATTATGGTTGCGGGCGGTGCGGTCAGGACGCGGAGCAGGCGAGATCCGTCGGGGCGGTGCTCGGGCCAGTGGCGGTGAAGCCGAAGGTGGTGCTCGCGCTGACGGCGAGGGCGCCGTTGTACGGCTCGTTGGTGACGGTGTTCTTCCCACCGGAGGTGGTCAGCCTGCCGTTCCAGAGCGAGGAGACGGCGACGCCGGTGGGGTTGGTCCAGGTGACCTGCCAGCGGGTGGTCGCGCTGGTGCCGGTGTTCTCCACCGCGATCTGCGCCTGGAAGCCGCCCTGCCAGCTGTTGGTCACCGTGTACGTCGCCGCGCAGCCGGCGTTCCCGCCGCCACCGCCGGTCGGGGTGGTGAACGTCCGGCCCGCCGACGTCGGCGACAGGTTGCCGGCGGCGTCCCGGGCCCGGACGCTGACGGTGTACGTGGTCTCGGCGGCGAGGTCGGTCGCCCGGTACGTGGTGCCGGAGACGGTGGCGACGACCGTGGCCGGGCCGCTGCCGACGGCGCGCAGCACCTCATACGAGGTGACCCCGACGTTGTCGGTGGCGGCGGCCCAGGTCAACGTGGCCGCCGTGGCGGTCAGGTCGCTGACGGCCGGTTGCCCCGGGGCGGTCGGCGCGACAGTGTCGCCACCACCACCGCCACCGGCGTAGCGCTCGGCGAGGTTGATGCCGGTGGTGGAGGTGGCCCCGCCGAGGCGTACCTGGTGGTCGAGGCCGACGAACTTGTTGTTGTGCTGCCAGAGGACCGGCTTGAGGATCTGGTTGTACTTCGTCTCGTCCCAGCTGGTCCAGTCGTCGAGCAGCAGGCCGCCGGTGTCACCCGAGTTGGGGTTGAGGCACCAGAAGGTGTGGTGGATGCCGTACTCCTTCATCATGTCGCGCAGCGAGGCCATCCACTTGTCCTGCCGGGCGTCCTGACCGAGGCGGCCGCCCCACTCGCCGACAAGCAGCGGCGCGGTGCCGTTCTCGTGGATGTAGAGCCAGTTCGGCCGCCACACGTCGGTGATCAGCGACTCCTTGTCGAAGTCGTTCTGGAACCAGGGCTGCTCGAACACCAGCGGTCCGTAGTCGTGTGGAGAGTAGACCAGCTGGTCCTGGTGGGCGCCCAGGTTCACCGGGTGGTCAGCGACGCCGCGCAGGTTGCCGCCCCACCAGTTGTAGTGGTAGTTGGGGCTGCGGTCCGGGTCGGTGTTCGGCGAGTTCCATGTCTCGCCGGGGCGCGGGTAGACCTCGATGCCCTCGCAGAGGATCAGCAGTTTCGGGTTGATGGCGAGGATCCGCTTGCCGGCCGTTTCACAGGCGTACTTGAAGTTGTCCTGGTCGGTGCTGGCGTCCCACTTGGCGCGCGGCGGCTGGTTCGGGGTGCCGTGCGGCTCGTTCTTGATGTCCATCGCGACGATGGTGTCGTTGGTCTCGTAGCGGGCGGTGACCCACTCCCAGCCCTGGTAGAACAGCTCCGGCGTGATCGTGCCCTTCCACCACACCGGGTAGACGTGGCCGGAGTTGTCCGCCTCGGCACTGTGGACATCGAGCATGACCTTCAGGCCGTACTTCTCGCACAGTTGCAGCCAGTGGTCGAAGACCTGCAGGTTGTTCTTGCCGGTCAGTTCGGGGTTGACATAGGTGTTGACGTTCGGCACGACCGTCTGGCCGGCCTTCCACTCCAGCAGCAGCTGGGTGGAGATCGGCACCCGGACGATGTTGATGCCGCGCTCGGCCATCTGCCGGGTGATGGTCTCGATGTTGGCTGACCACAGGCCGTGGAAGACGCGCTCGGAGGCGTTGAAGCCGAACCAGTTGACGCCGGTCAACCACACCTGGTTGCCGGCCTCGTCGACGATCGTGTTGCCGGCGGTGTGCAGCCAGTCGGGTGTTGGCGCGGCCGCGGCGGTCCGGGCGGGGGCGCCCGGCTCGGTGGTGGCCAGGGCCGCGGCCGGCGCGGTCAGGCCGACAGCGGCGCAGGCCGCCACGACGACGGCCCGCATACGTGCACTTACAGGCATGTCCTGTCCTTCGGTGGTGGGATGGAAGGCTGGGTCGCCGTCCCGGCACGACGACTCGACCGATGGGAGCGCTTCCATCGACAGGTTACGTGGTCGCCACTCCCGACGGAAGGACCGACCGGAGCCGCCCGCTACCGGGGGTGGGTCCGGGGCACCGGACAGTGTGATCGGAAGGGTTCCGGCCCGGCGGGGCGCCGCCGGGCCGGAACGCGGACGGGTCAGTCGTTCAGGGTGCAGGCGGCGAGACGCTCCAGACCGGCGGGACGCGCACCGGCGACGCGGCCGATGTTGATGGCGATCCGGTCGAGCACGGCCACCCGCTTGTCCCTCAGCGGGCCGAGGATCGCGTTGCGCACAAAGTTCGGGCCGCCCTGCGGGTTGGCCGCCTGACGGGCCAGCCGCGCGTTGGCGTTGGCGATCTCCTTCTCCAGGTTGGCCAGCTCCTGGTTGACACCAGCCGCGGCGGCAGCCGGCACCGGCGGCAGCTTGTCCGCCACCGTCGGGCAGTTCACCGTCGGGACGGTCCCGGCACCGGCGTCACCGTCACCCTGACCGCCGTCGTCACCCTGACCGGCGTCGGCACCCTGACCGGCGTCGGCACCCGCCCCACCGCCGGCGCCGACCGAACACGGGGCCAGCGCGACCAGGCCGGCGGGGCGGTCACCGGTGACCCGGCCGATCGCGGTGGCGATCCGGTTGAGCACCGCGATCCGCTTGTCTTCCAGCGGGCCGACGATCGCGTTCTGCACGAAGTTCGGACCCCCCTCCGGGCGCTCCGCGAGCCGGGCGAGCCGGGCGTCGGCCTCGGCGATCTGCCGCTCCAGGTTGGCCAGCTCCCGCTCGACCTCGGCGGCGGCCTGCGCCGGCACCACCGGCAGCTTGTCCTCGACGATCGGGCAGTTCACGGCCTGCCCACCGCCGGCCCCGGGGTTGCCCGCTACCGGGCCGCCATCGCCGTTGCCCGCGCCTCCGCCGGTGTTCGGGGCGCAGTTCGCCAGGCCGGCAAGCCCGGCCGGGGCCGTCCCGCCTACCCGGGTGATGTTCAGGCTGATCCGTTCCAGCACCGCCCGGCGCTTGCCGGCAATGTCGTTGAGCTGGTTGGCCGCCTGGCCCGGCTCCCGGGCCAGCCGCGCGTTGACGTTGGCGATCTGGTTCTCGAGGTTCCGCAGCTCGCGGTCCACACCATCCCGGGCGGCGGCCGGGACCGCACCGAGCTTGTCCGCCACCGTGGGACAGACCACGGACACCGGAGCCGTCGCGGCGTTCTCGTCGGCCGACGCCAACTGGAGTCCCGCGCCAAGCAGCAGCGCCGCGAGGCCGCCGATCCCCGCGACCTTCAGGACACCGTGTTTCTGGGTACGCTTGCGCATGCACCTCTCCTTGGGATGGGCCACCGGGACCCGACGTCCCGTCCTCGCCACTGGCGGCGGTGAGGCCGCCGCCGGTGGATTCGGTTGCCACCGGACATGACTCCGGTTCCGAAGGGCCGTTCGTCGCCGGGAGGTACGGCGGAGCGGGTGCCCCCGGTTCAACGGTGGCCGGCAATTGTGTGCGCGCTCCCATCGCATTGGCAGAACGGGAACCGGCGGTCGGAGTTGCCGCCAAGATGATCACCGCCGCCGGGGTCGGCCCGGGCCGGTTCAGCCGCCAACGGGACAGACTTCGGCCAGCACGAGGGCGTGCAGCGGGCGCGGTCAAGCAGCCGTCCTACTCGATGCCCGGCGGCTGCCGCGCGCATACCGGCTCGATCCATCGGGGATCGCCGAGCCGGACGAGAGCGGCGACCGCCCGGTACTCGACAGTGGACCCCGGACCGCTGGCCGCCTGCGCGAAACCCGGCGGCGACGTCCGCCAGCAGATCCGCGTACCGTCCGGCCGCCTCCCCGGGCCGGCTGGGCGGGTCGAGGGCACCGTTCCGCACGTCGGGATCCGGGTCGTGCATGCAGGGGCACTCTGGCACCACCTCCCCCGGTTACGCGCCGACGCTACGGCCTGGCCGCTTCGCGCGACCGCCAAGATGTCCGGCCTTGAACAGGCCGGCCGGATGCTGCCGCCCGCCGCGCCAGGGCTGGGGCCCCGAGGAGTCCAGTTACTCGCGCAGCTCGGCCAGATCAAGCCCGGCTGACCGTCATCAGGGATTCGATCCGCGTCAATTGTGCCGGGGCATCGGGATCAGTAGTGTCCTTCATGAGCCGGGATCGCAGAGGCAACACGTCCAGCGGCTACGCCCCATCCCCGTCGAGCACCGGGCAGTGATCGGCGGGGTCGATGGCTGTGGCGTGGCCGTCCTGCCCCATCCCGGGGCCTATGCATTCTGAGGTAGGTCATGAAGAGACAACTCAGCATCCTCGGCGCCGCGCTACTCGCCGTCCTGGCATCGATCGTGGTGTTCGCCCGGCCCGCCGACGCGGCCGTGGGCCTGCACATCAGCGGCCGCAACATCGTCGAGGCCAACGGCCAGACGTTCATCATGCGCGGCGTCAACCACCCGCACGTCTGGTTCACCGGCCAGACCAACTCCTTCGCCGACATCAAGGCGCTCGGCGCCAACACCGTCCGTGTGGTGCTGGGCACCGGTAAGCGGTGGGGCCCATCCACCGACGTGGCCGACGTGATCTCGCTGTGCAAGCAGAACCGGATGATCTGCGTCCTGGAGGTGCACGACACCACCGGCTACGGCGAGGAGGGCGCGGCCGCCAGCCTCGACGAGGCGGCCGACTACTGGATCAGCCAGAAGAGCGCGCTGGTCGGCCAGGAGAACTACGTCGTCATCAACATCGGCAACGAGCCGATCGGCAACACCAACCCCGGCCAGTGGACCGACGCCACCACGAACGCGATCAGGAAGCTGCGCAGCAGCGGCTTCGAACACCTGCTTATGGTGGACGCCCCGAACTGGGGCCAGGACTGGACCAACACGATGCGGGACAACGCGCAGACCGTGTGGGCCGCCGACGGCCTGCGGAACACGGTGTTCTCGATCCACATGTACAGCGTGTACAACAGCGCCTCGAGCATCACCTCGTACTTCGATGCCTTCGCCAGCAAGGGCCTGCCGCTGGTGGTCGGCGAGTTCGGTTGGCAGTTCAGTTCGGGCGAGGTGAACCACGACACGATCCTGGCCGAGGCGCAGTCCCGGGGCATCGGCTACCTCGGCTGGTCCTGGAGCGGCAACACCGACCCGATCCTGGACATGGCGCTCAACTTCGACCCCAACCAACTCACCACCTGGGGCCAGCGCATCTTCAACGGCGCCAACGGCATCAGGGCCACCTCCCGGGAGGCCACCATCTTCGGCGGCGGGCCGACCACCCCGCCGGCCACGACCGCGCCACCGGTGACGCCGACGCCGTCGACCACGCCTCCCGGTGGCGGGGCCGGATGCGCCGCCACGTACTCGATCGTGGGTCAGTGGCCGGGCGGCTTCCAGGGTGAGGTCCGGGTGACAGCTGGCGGCTCGGCCATCCGCGGCTGGACCGTCACGTGGCCCCTCGGCAGCGGTCAGGCCGTGAACCAGGCCTGGAACGCGACCGTGACCACCAGCGGGTCGAACGTCACCGCCCGCAACATGGGTTACAACGGCAGCCTGGGCGCGGGCGCACACACCACGTTCGGCTTCATCGGATCGTGGAACGGCACCAACGGCGTCCCGGCATCGATCTCCTGCACGGCCAGCTGAAGCCCGGGCCGTGAGCGCGGGCCGGGCGCCGCAGCGCGCCCGGCCCACGTGATCGCACCAGTGGCCGAACCTCCGAAAGTGCCGCACGAGGCCCTGGTGTACGTCTACGCATCTGACCGGCACGCACCATCGGGTGCCCCGGTGGTGCGGTCGCTGCCGGCAGCCCATTACCCGCCGGCAGCGACCCATCAACCGCCAAAGCCCAGCGACCCGTCAGCCGCCGGAGAGCCCAGCGACCCGTCAGTCTCCGGAGCCCAGCGCGACGACCGGGCTGACCCGGGCCGCCCGGCCGGTCGGGGCGGCGGGTACACCGAGCCGGTCCAGGTCGGCGGAGTCGAGCAGCACGGTGGCCCCGACGACGAGGGAGTTCACGGTGGCCACCAGCTGCAACCGCAGTGTCCGGCCGTCGCGGGTGAGGGTCAAGGTGTCCCCCGGCTGTACCCCGGCCTACTCGGCGAAGGACCGGAACATCACCACCCGGCCGGGTCCGACGTCCTCGAAGGATCCGTCGGCGGCCACGAAATCCGGCCAGGTGCCCAGGGCCCGCAGGTCCAGGTCGGTTGCGACCAACTCCCGCAGATCCGTGCCGGGTACGGAAAGCCGCGCGTCGGTGCGGTACGGCACGACCCGGGTAAGCCCTTCGACGGCCCGGATCCGCTGCGCCGACCCGGCCGGTAGCTCGTCCGCGCCGCCCTCGGCCCCGAGAACCTCGAAGTCGGCCGGCGCGGCCGAGGCGAGTTCGCCGCGCAGCATCGTCCCGAGGGATGCGGTGACGACCAGCGCACCCGCCATCACGGTGACGCCGAGCGCGACGACGACTCCCACTGCCGCCGCCCGGCGCGGTGCCGCGCCGACCCCGCCGACCGCGAGCCGGCCGAGCGGCCCGAGCCGGCGCAGCGGCCAGCCCACGGCGGCCAGCAGCGGCCGGACCAGGACCGGCCCGAGCGCGACCAGAGTGGCGTACGCCGATGCCCCCGACACGACGATCAGCAGTAGTTGGGTGGATGGGTCGTACGACTCGTCGGCCGGGCCGGGTAGCCGGCGTACCACGAGCAACGCCACCAGCAACGCGCCGGCGGCGAGTGCGATCCCGGCCAACGCCCGGAGCCGGCTGACGCCGACCTCGCCGGCCGTGGTGCTCGCGGTGCGCAGCGGGATCTGTCGGCGATCCACGGTCGCACCGACAGCCCCGTTGACGCTTCCCTCCGCCGGCAGACCAGCCTGCCCACCGGACTCCGACTTTCGGCAGAGACACTTATCCCTGACGCGAGTACCTCGACCCCTTGCCAGGGTGGCGCTCTTCTACCTGCTGCTCCATCTGGCTGATGATGGTCCGCCGATTTCGTTGACCGCAACTGGTGAGTGAAATTGCCGCGGCCAAACGGAGTCCCTCATGCCCTTTGAGGAGGGTTGGACAACCGAGCCCCAACCGTTCGCGTTGAACGGCGCCAGGCTGAACAAGTACGACGAGATCCCAACGTACGCGGGGCAGACGGCCATACCGTCGGTGAGCGGCTGACGCCCAGCGGAGGTGCGCCCGCGTCTGACGAGGTCACGGGCGCGAGACGCCGCCCGATGACCCCTACCACAGCACGGCGGGCATCGGTACCTCGGAGGCGGGTGCGAAGCCACCACCCCATCGGACCGCGTTGCTGAAAGAGCCACCGGTCGACCTGCCCACCAGCACCTCGCCCGACGTCCCCCGGGCAAACCCCACCATGTCGTCCCGCCGGTCGCCGTCGAAGTCTCCGGCGCCGGGCAGCGTGATCCCGCCGGCGAAGGTCCATCCCCACCTCGTGGGTGGCAGGAACCGCCGGCCGTCGGAGATGCCGACGGCCACCCCGTACGTTGCCCGGTTGACCGCCGCGACGTCGTCCCGGCCGTCACCGTTGAAATCCCCGACGACCGGCACCAGGGTTGACTCCACAGCCGGGTCCAGGAAGTAGTCCAGCCAACGCTGGGGGCCGGCCACGAAACCGCTACCGGTCGACAGCGCCACCGTCACGTCCGAGAAGCCAAACCTGCGGAACCCCACGATGTCGTCACGGCCGTCGCCGTTGACGTCGCCCACAAGCGGCACCTGGTCGTCGCCGGCGAAGTCGTCGTGCCACCTGACCCCCGTGCCGACGAAACTGCTGCCGTCGGAGAGCGCCACGTAGACATCGCGGGAGCCCTCCCGGGTGAGAGTGGCGATATCGTCGCGGCCGTCGCCGTTGAAGTCGCCCACCAGCGGCGTCTGGGTGCCTCCGGCGAACGCCGTGTGCCATCGCTCGGAGGGGCCGAACGACGTGCTCGTCGAGCGGGCGACGTAGACGTCGGCGGAACCACCCCGAGTGAAGGTGATCAGGTCCGCGCGGCGGTCCCCGTCGACGTCACCGAGCAGCGGGATCTCGTTGCCCGCGGCGAAGTACTCGTGCCAGCGGGTCGCCGGCCCGAAGCCGCCGCCGGTGCTGAGAGCGACGTGGACGTCGGCCCCGGCACCGCGGCCGAAGCTGATGATGTCGTCGCGGCCGTCGCCGTTGACGTCGGCGCCCCGGCCGCCGAACCCGTCGTTGCCCGGCCCGCCGGGGTCGGCGTACACCATCAGGTTCGTTGCGCCGCGCGTGTCGACGATCCGGTCCCGCCTGGCCTCGTCGGCGAGCCGCGCCGCGACCAGTTGCGGCGTGGCGGTGGGGAACCGTTCGAGGTAGCGAGCCACCAGCCCGGTGACGTGTGGGGCGGCGATCGAGGTGCCGCCGCCGAGCCCCGTCGAGGTGTCGCTGTCCGCGGTCGTGGTGGGAATGCGGTCCGCCATGGCGAACAGGTCGACGCACGGCCCGTAGTTGGCGTAGTCCATCCGCTCGAGCAGCAGGTGCACCGAACTGACGGTGATCACGTCGGGGATCCGGGCCGGCGAGAACAGGCAGGCGTCGTCGGCATGGTTGCCGGCGGCGGCCACCACCGTGATGCCCCGGCCGATCAGGCGGGTGACCGCCTCATCCAGTGACCGGTTTCCCGGCGTCGCCGAACTGATGTTGACCACCGCCGGGCGGATGGCGTTGGCGGCGATCCAGTCCAGCCCGGCGATACCCTGCGCGACGGTGCCTGGGTAGCAGCCAGCGATGCGTACGGTGTGCAACCGGACCTTCTTCGCGACCCCGTGCAGTCGGCCGCCGATCGTGCCGGCCATCTTGGTGCCGTGTCCGGAGCAGTCCCCCGTCCCCCAGCGGTCGATGCCGTGCGGGACGAACGACACGTCGCCGGTGGCCCGCCCCTCGAAGTCCTCGTGGGTGTGGCGCATGCCCGAGTCGAGCACGTACGCGTGCACGGTCGCACCCGTCGTGTCGAAGTGATACTCGTCGTTGAGTCCGGCGCGCTGGTCGATCGCGTCGAGGTTGTACGGCGGGTCGGTCTGCACGTCCTGCGGGTAGAGCAGCGCGTTCTGCTCGACGTACGCCACCTCCGGGAAGCCGCTCAGTTCCTTGGCGGCCTCCGCGGACAGCTCGATGGCGAAACCGGGCAACAGGTTCCGGTACACGTGCTGCAGCGTCCCTTGGTACTTTTCCGCGACATTCTTGGCGAACTCGTCGACCATGCCGGAGTCCTTGATGGACAGCATGACGACGTACTCGCCCTTGATCCCGTCGGTGGCCGGCAGGAAGACGCCCCCAGCCGCGGTGGCTGGCGGTGCCACCGCGAACAGGCTGGTCACCAGGGCGAGCAGCGTGGCCCCGGCCGCAGCCGCCCGCCACCGGCCGGACCGTGCCCGCCGCGCCGATCCTGGGCCGGTCACGAGTTCTGCTCCGGCGCGGTGAACCACAGCCGGCGGCGGCGCACGATGATCAACAACGCCAGGCCCGCCACCGCCATCAGCACGCCACCGGCGGCGAGCGCGGCGGTCTGGAAGCCGGTGACCGGCAGTCCGTCACCGTCGCCCCCACCGCCGCCGCCCGGCGCGTCCGTGCTCGGGCCGGCGGTGGGGCTGTGGGTCGGGTCGGTGGCCGGTGTGGCGCAGCTCGTGCCGGCGACGGTGTGGCTGCCGAAGTCCAGGTTCCCGGTGACGTCGCCCATCAACAGCACCGAGCCGCGGGGGGCGGGCACCTCGAAGATCTCGGCCGACCGCGCCAGCACCTCCTGGCTGCGCACCCGGCCGTGCCCCTCGATCCGGACATCCAGCACGACGTCACCGCCCGCACCGTTGTCCACCCGCATCCGCACGCCCCCGCAGATCTCCGTGACCTGCACCGTGATGTGCTCACGGTCGCAGCCGGCCGGCTGGCGGAAGGTGCCGAGCAACCAGATCGCGTGGCTGCCGTCGGGCAGGGTGCTGCGCACCCCGTACCGGTCGCCGTCGGCGAGCGGCACGTACTGGTGCGACGTCCCCGGGTCGGGTGCGGGCAGCGGCCGCTCGTGCGGCGGGACGGAGACCAGCAGCGTGAGCCCTTCGATCGGCGCGGAACCGTTGTTCTCCAGCTTCAACGCGACCCGGAAACAGGTGTCCTTCGGGGTGATCCGTAGCCGGGGCGGGTTCTCGCAGCCGCCCGGATCGAGGTAGCGGAAGCTGTCCGACCTACCCAGTTCGGGCCAGCGCAGCTCGATGACGTCGGTATGCACCGCACCGATCTGGTAGTCGCCGCGCGGGCCCATCTGGAACTCGTCGACCACCACGCCGTTACGCAGCACGGTGGTCGTTCCCGGGCCGGAATCCCCGAGCACCGGCTCATCCGGGCCCCAGTCGAACCGCAGGGCGCCACACAGGTTGGCGGGCCTGATGTCGGGCAGGTCGGCGGCGACGGCGGGCGTGGCGACAGCGAGGACGAGACCGGCGGCAATCGTCACGCTGGCAGCGGTGGCGGCGAGCGCGCGGCGGAGCACGGCGGCACAGTGCATCAAAGATGGACCTTCCCAAGACTACGTGGGCGCGACGGCGCCCGAACACCTCAGCACACGCCGAGCCGGTCCGGCATGAGTACCGCGGTACTCAACTGTGGTGCGGTGGCCACTCAGTGACCGGGGACGCCCGTGTTCGACGGCGTGCACCGCTCTGTCACCCTGTAGCCCGTGAATCATGGGGCGGTGGACGACCCGCCGCTGGTGGGTCGCGCGACGGAGCTGGAGGCGACAGTCGCGGCGCTGCACGCCGGGCACCGGCGTGGGGTCGTCATTGTCGGGCCGGCGGGGGTGGGCAAGACCAGGCTGGCTCAGGAGGCGACCTCTCGCCTCGGCGCACATGGCTGGGCGATCTTCGCCGCGCGTACCTCCGCCTCCGCCACGAGCCTGCCGCTCGCCGCGCTCGCCGGCCTGCTGACGTTGCAGAGCGAGGGCGACCCGGACAGCGGCAGCTGGAACCTGGGCCCGGTGCAGCGCGCACTCGACGCGTTACGGCGGCGCGCCGCCGAACACCCCCGTGGGCGAGTGGTGCTGTGGCTCGACGACGCACACCTGCTCGATGACGCCTCGGCGACGGCCGTCTACCACGCCGTCGCCGAGGGGACCCTCACGGTGCTGGCCACCGTACGGAGCGACAAGCCGACGTCTGACGCAGTGACCGCCCTCTGGAAGGACGGCGATGCCGCCCGGGTGGACCTGGGCGCGCTACCCCGACAGGACGCCGACGCCCTCATCGGTGCGATGCTCGGTGGCCCCGTCGAGGGGCGCACCCTGCACCGGTTCCGGGAAACCGCCGCGGGTAATCCGCTCTTCCTCCGCGAGTTGCTGACCTCCGCCCGGGAGGCCGGCCTGCTTACCGAGGTCGACGGCGTCTGGCGGCTGACGGGGCCGCTAGGCGCGTCGCCGCGCCTGACCGAACTGCTCCGGGACCGCCTGGCCACCACCGACCCGGCCGAACGCGACGCGCTGGAAATCATGGCGTTCGGCGAACCGTTGGAGTTGCGAGCGGCGACCGCGCTGGTGGGCGACTCAACCCTGGAGTCGCTGGAGCGACGGAGACTGGTTACGGTCACCGCCGCCCGCGGCTGCCGCATGGTGCGGCTCGCGCATCCGCTCTACGGCGAACTCCTGCGCGCCGGCACGCCGGAAGTCGCGCGGCTGCGGTATGCCCGGCAGCTCGCGGACGCGCTGGAGGGCACGCGCGAGGAGCTCATGCGGGTGGCGCTGTGGCGGCTCGAAGCGGGCGGCACCCTCGACGCCGCGCTGATGCTCGACGCGGCGGGCGAGGCGGCTCAGGTGCGCGAGTACGACCTGGCCGAACGGCTTGCCCGGCGCGCGTACGAGGCGGGTGGCCGGGTGGCAGCCGGCCTGACCGCCGTACGGGCGCTGTTCCAGCTCGGCCGGCTCGACGAGGCGCTACGACTCTGCACCGAACTCCGGCAGGTGGCGGTGGACGACCCCGAGCGGGTTGCGGTCGCCGTACAACACGCCGCGCTGCTGGCGCACGGCACCGACGACGTGCGCGCCGGGCTCACCGTTGTGGACGAGGTCGTCGTGACAGACCCGGACTGCCGCGAGCAACTGGGCGTGTTCCGGCTGTACCTGCGTACGTACCAGCTCGACTGCACGGTGCTGGCACCGGCGTTGGCCGCCTTCCGCAACGCCAGGTCCGTCGACGCCCGACTCGCCGCCGCCGCTGCCGCGGCGGGAGCGCTCATGCTTACCGGCCGCTATGCGGAGTGTTCAGCGCTTGTCCAGGAGGCTCTGCCGCTCGCCGCCCGGCACACCGGGCTGAGCCACATCCACGCCGACAGCATGCCGGTGGCGCTGGGCTGGATGCGCGCCGACCTGCCAGATCCGGTCGGCGCCACCGAGGACGCCATGGCGACGTACGAGGCGAGCCTGCATCCGACAGCCCCGGTCGGCCAAGCGCTGGCAGCGTTCTCCCTGGCCAAGATCGCCCTGCAGCGCGGCCGGCCGCTCACCGCGCTGCGCTGGGCAAAGGAGGCCCGTCTCGCGGCCGGTGAGCTGCACCTCAAGGAAGCGGGCCGCGTTGCCGGCTCGCTGCGGCTACAGGCGGCCTCCCAGCTCGGCAACCCCAAGGAGATCGCCGAGGCCGCGACGGATCTCGACCGAAACACCGGCGGCCCGTACGCGATCCAGATATTCGACCTTGAGGTGGCGCGAGGGCAGGCGTGGCACGCGGCAGCCACGGGTGACCCTGCCGGCGCGCGTCACGTACTCGCCGGGGAGATCACGCGCCACGGCCGACTCGGCGCGCTCGGTCCCAGTACCCTCGGCGCCCTGGACCTCGTCCGGCTGGGCGAGCCAGCGCTGGCGGCGAAACTGCTCGCCACGTACCCGCCCCCCGGCAGCTGGGAGCTTGGCCGGCTCACCGTGGCCTACGCCAGCGCCGCCAGCCACGGCGACGCCGCCACGCTGCTGGAGCTGGCGCGGGAGTTCGCCGCGCTTGGCATGCCGCTGCACGGGGCGGAGGCGGCGAGAATGGCCTCAGCCAGCTGGCACGCGGCGGGCGACGGGCGAGCCGGCAGACGGGCCCGGCTCCTCGCCGCCGCCCTGCTCGCCGAATGCGAAGATGCGGTCACACCAGCGCTGCGGCTCGACGGTCCGACCGAGGACCTCACGGAGCGAGAGCGCGAGATCGCCGTGGCCGCGGCGAAGGGCGAGACCACCCGAGCGCTCGCGTCCCGGCTGCACCTGTCCGAACGGACGGTCGAGAACCACCTGTACCGCGCGTACGCCAAGCTGGGCGTGGCCGGCCGCACGGAGCTGCGTGCCGCGCTGTCGCTCAGCCCGTCGCCCTGAAAGTGGTTAGGGACGGTTACGCAGGGCGGCGACGGCGCGGGCGAGCCGGCGTATGCCTTCGTCGAGGAGTACGGGTGGTGCGGCGGCGTAGGTGAGGCGGAGGTGGGGGGCTTGCGGCTCGGCGGCGTACCAGGGGCGTCCGGGAAAAACCACGACGTGTTCAGCAGCTGCCGCGGTGGCGAGTTCGAGGTCGTCGAGGTCGTGGGGTAGGCGGACCCAGAGGTGCAGTCCGCCGCGGGGCACGGTAGGCGGAAGAAGGGCTGGCAGGTGACGGTGCAGGGCGGCGAGCAGAGCCTCGCGGCGGCTGTGCAGAGCTGCGCGCAGGGTGCGTCGGTGTCGCGTCCAGGCGGGCGAGGTGAGGAAGTCGAGCGCGGCCTGCTGCAGAGGTCCGGCGACGAAGAAGTCGTCGAGTGTCCGGGCTGAGCGCAGCCGGGCGCCGGCGGCGCCACGGGCGCCGATGGCGGCTACCCGTAAGCCGGGAGCGGCCGATTTCGTCAATGACCGCAGGTAGACCACGTGCCCATCCGGGTCGTTGGCGACCAGGGGTGACGGCGGAGTGCCGTCGATGCTCAGGTCACGGGCAACGTCGTCCTCCAAGAGGAACGCTCCGGCCGCCCGGACCGCATCGGCCACAGCGGCACGCCGGTGCTCGGCGAGCGTTGCACCGTGTGGATTGGCGTACAGGGGTTGGCAGTAGAAGAGCCGTGCGCCGCTGCGGGTCAGGGCCGCGGCGAGCAGGTCCGGCCGGACACCGTCGGCGTCGGCGGGTACGGGCACCACGCGCAGACCTGCGGCTCGGGCTGCCGCCAGTGCGCCGAGGTAGGTGGGTGATTCCATCACGACCGGCTCGCCGGGCGCGGCGAGCGCGCGGAACGCGGTGGACAGGGCAGCCTGCCCTCCCGGGCAAATCACCATGTCGTCGGCGTGTAGGGCGCCACCGGCCTCGCGGGCGAACCAGGCGCGCAGGTCCTCCCGACCCTGGACCGGGCCGCGTTGCCACGACGTCGGGTGCCGGGCGGCGCGGGCCAGGGCGGCGCCGAGCGCGGTGGCGGGTTGCAGGTCAGGGTCGAGGTAGCCGCTGGACAGGGGAATCGCGTCGGGGCGGGGAAGGGCGAGAAGGGCCTGCATGGCCTCCTCGCCGGGAGGCCGGGGGCCCAGCGCTATGGCTTGCCAGGACAGATCGGGTGGTGGCGGGCGATGGTCCGGGGGCTTAGCCACGAAGGTGCCCCTGCCTGGTCTCGCCTCGATCAGGCCTTCGGCGACCAGCCGGCGGATTGCCCGCGCCACGGTCACCGGTGAGGCGTGATGGCGTGCGGTCAGCTGCCGTACTGACGGCAGGCGCATGCCAGGGGCAGCGGTGGAAGCCACGTTTCGTAGATCTTGGATAACACGATCGCCTGCGTTACTGTCATTCATGAAGGTACACAGTAACGCTACTATCGGCAGCCGGGTAACGGGTAGCGCCCTAGGCGGGCTGGGCGTCCTCGCCTTCAGCATGTCGCTACCCGCGACCCAGGTCGCGGTCGACGAGCTGGACCCGTGGCTCGTCGCCTTCGGCCGCGCGGTAGGCGCCGGGTTGCTGGCCTGGGCATACCTCCGCCTGGTTCGGGCTCCACGGCCCACCGCCGTGCAGTGGAGACGGCTCGCCGTTGTCGCCACTGGCGTAGTGGTCGGTTTCCCGCTGTTCACCTCACTCGCCCTCACGACGCAAACAGCGGCCCACGGCGCGGTGGTCATCGCCGTGCTACCGGCTGTCACCGCCGTGTTCGCGGTCCTACGCGCCGGGGAACGTCCGCCACCGATGTTCTGGGCCGCCAGCGGTACCGGCCTCGCCGCGGTGCTCATCTTCCTCGGAACCGTTGGCCGCGCCTCGGGTGCGGTTGAACCCGCTGACCTGTTCCTCCTCGTGGCCGTATTACTCTGTGGCCTCGGATACGCCGAGGGAGGCGCGCTGGCCCAAGATCTCGGCGGCGCACGCACGATCTGCTGGGCCCTCATCCTGTCCTTACCGGCAACTGCGCCGATCACCGCCATCGCGGTCCTCGCCCAGCCCCCGAACGCCGACACCGCCGCCTGGCTCGGCTTCGGGTACGTCACCGTCGTGTCGATGTTCCTCGGCTTCTTCGCCTGGTACGCCGGGCTGGCCCGAGGCGGCATCGCACACGTGGGTCAGATCCAACTCGTCCAGCCGGTCCTCACCCTAGGCTGGTCGGTCCTGCTCCTCAACGAACCGGTCACCCTCCCGGCAGTCGGCGCCGCGCTACTCGTCCTCTCCTGCGTCGTCGTCACCCAACGCGCCCGCAACAGCAGACCAGCCACGGCTGAGAGCCCCACCCACGAACTCGCCAACCCGGACGCACCTCCACCCGCGTACCTTCGAACCAGTCCACCGGATGTCGACTGATAGCGCCCTCTTCTGGCTCCCGCCGATCGGGCACCACCCTGCATGCCACGCCAGGCGGCCGGCAGGCTCCGCTGGCGACGGTCAGGCCTCGCCGAGGTCGGTACAGTGTGCGATCGTCGCATCGTCCGCCGCCACCGCGTGGCGCGCCTCCGCCTGCCGGACACGATGGATGATCTCGGCGGGTCCGCTCGACGCTAGGACGGCCATGACCCCTGGCCAGTCGGCGAGCCGGAACCGGTCCACGATGCGGCTGGCTCCATTGCTGAGCAGGGCGGCACCGGTCAGCTCCGAGGTCGGACAGCTTCCGGTGATGGCCTCGTCCGCCGCCCGCGGGTCGTCCTTGGCCAGCCAGAAGCCGCCCGGCTGGTTCCGGTTGGCGCGCAAGTCTCGCAGGACTTGGTGGTACTCGTCGCTACCCTCGGCAGCGGCCTCGAGCGCGGACCGGTACGACCGGCTGATGATCACCTCCCGGGGATCGGAGACGACGAGCGGCGCAGCGTCTGCTCTGTCGAGCACGAGGACCGAGTCACCGAGCACCAGGTGCTCGATGAGGCCGTCGGACAGGCGCAGGATGGCCACGGTCGCTGACGGACTGATGGGGTCGGCGACGTCGCAGGTGTCCCGGTGATCGTCCGTCACCTGCTCGATGGCCTCGGCGAGCAGCGCCGACAGGCTGCGGTCCCGCACGAGCGACAAGAGGCTGAGGAGGCTGCCTCCCAGGCGGCTGGCGTACCAGGCTACGCCGTGCCGGCAGATCGATTCGATGCCGGGGATGCCGGCGCCGTCGATCAGCACCGCTGCCGTCGGTACGGCGCCGGTGAAGTCCTCATTCGCGCGGCCGGTCCGTGCCGCGACGCTCGTCATCGTCACCCGCATGTCCTGCCGCCGCCCTCCCGCCGATCAAGGCGTCGACCATACAACCGCCGCCGCCCGGTGTCGCGGTCACCGACCGGCCCACCCCCGGAAGTCCTCGCCACCATCCGCGCCCTCGTCGCGAAGTTCGTGAGCGAGTACACGCGGAAGACGGGGCGCACGCCCGACTTCGGCGCCGAGCAGCCTTCATTTCGGGGCAGGAAGTCCTTGCTCGGAGTTCTCCTCGATCGGCACGGCGGCGGGTACGGCGGGCGCGGGGTGTTCGCCGGCGAGTAGCGACTCGCGCAGTCCTGGGCAGTGATCAGCGGGTTCATGGTCCAGATGGTCGACCCGGGCATGAAGAGAGAGCGTCCAAGATCGTGTTGTGTGGCAAGGCCTCGATACTCTGTTGACGCCGCCCGGGGGTCAGGCCAGCAGCAGCTTTACCAGGGCAGCCAGTCCAACGACCACGATCACGGCGCGCAGCGCCGTCGGCGGCAGCCGGCGTCCCCAGCGGCCGCCGATCAGGCCACCCACCACGGATCCCGCCGCGATCAGCAACGCCGGCTGCCACGCGACCGTCCCCAGGGCGAGGAACAACGCTGCCGCCACCCCGTTCACCAAGCCCGCAAGCAAATTCTTCACCCCATTGACCCAGCGCAGGTCTGTGGAGAGCAGCACCCCGAGCAGCCCCAGCAGCAGCACCCCTTGGGCGGCGCCGAAGTAGCCGCCGTACGTCCCAGTGCCGAACACGCCAAGGAGCAGCAGCGCTCCGGCCCGTCGGCCGTCCTCGTCGCGCCGGCCGGCCAGCGCCCGAGCCAGCCGCGGCTGCAGCACCACCAGCACCAGCGCCATGCCGATCAGCGCCGGGACGATGGCGCGAAATGCGCCAGGGGGCAGGCACAGCAGCAGTACGCCTCCGGTGACTCCGCCGAGCACGGCGGCGATGCCCAGCCGCAGCAGCAGCCAGCCATGTCCCGCCAGATCCTTGCGATAGGCATACGCCCCGGAGAACGATCCCGGCACCAGCCCTACCGTGTTCGACACGTTCGCCACCACCGGCGGATATCCCAGGGCCAGCAACACCGGGAAGGTCACAAGCGTGCCCGACCCCACCACCGCGTTGATCGCGCCCGCCGCGGCCCCAGCGGCCAGCACTGCCAGCCCTTCGGCAGCATCCAGCGTTGCGTCCATATTGTGCCCGCGCTCTCCCCGGGCCGGTCGACGCCCGCGGGTCGCCGCCACCCGGTTACCTCGGTACCAGATGCGGGCGCCAGCATAGGTGCCAGCTCCGCGGGATCCCATCGCCGTGCGTTGAAGATCACGCCTCGGCCGCGAACCGTTCTGCCGGGCGAGCGGACCGCCCGACCCAAGACGAGTTGATCAGTGGTCGTAGGCGACTAGTGATCGGGGGACGGGTGCGCCGGCCTTGTTGTTGTGCCAGATCGCGGTGGCCATGGCCAAGATGCGTTGGGCGACGCGGACCGCGACGCCCTCGAAGGTCCGCCCACCGTGTTCTTCCAGGTGGAGCTGGCCCTTGAGGGTGTCGTTGACCGACTCGATCAGCTGGCGGACCATCTTGAGCATCGGCTCGCCGTAGCGGGCTTCTCCCGCTTTCGGGGACGGTCGCAGCAGCTCGATGCCCAGCTCGCGCAGTAGCCGTAGCCGGCCCATCCGGCCAGGTCGGAACGCTGCACGGTCGGACGGGACATCCCGCACGGCACCGGGGTCGAGTCGACGATCCAGTGGTTGTCGAACCAGACTGTCTGCCCTGGCCGCCCTCCGCTCAGCGGTCCGGTAGCAGCCCGTGGTCGCGGGCGTACAGAGCGGCCTGGGTGCGGTCGCGGAGGCTGAGACGGCCGAGGATGCGGGAGATGTGGTTCTTCACCGTGCCCTCGCTCAGGAACAGGCGGCTAGCTATTTCCCGGTTGGTCGAGCCGGTCGCGACGAGGCCGAGGATGTCGATCTCTCGGGCGGTCAGCACCTCGTCTGGGCGTGGTGCGGGTGGCGGCGCGACGAACCGGGCTCCACCACTGGCCAGGGCGGCGGCCAGGCTGGCGGTGATGGAGGAGTCGAGTTGCGCGACGCCAGCGTTGGCTAACCGCACCGCCTGGGCGAGGTCGGCTGCGGGCAGGTCCTTGAGCAGGTAGCCGATGGCTCCCGCGTGCAGCGCCTGGAGAACGTACTCCTCGTCGTCGAACGTGGTCAGCATGATCACGCGGATCTGCGGCGCCCGCCGGTGCAGGATCGCGGCGGCCTCGACCCCGTCCATCTCCGGCATCCGGACGTCCATGAGCACCACGTGCGGCTGCAGTTCGATCGCCGCGTTGACGGCGGCCTTGCCATCGGGCGCGGTGCCAACCACCGTGACGCCCGACTGGATGTCCAGCAGCGACGCGATGCCCTCCCGGACCAACTGCTGGTCGTCGACGACCAGAACGCGCACCGGGTCGCTTTCGGTCACGCCGGCCTCCGGACGACGGACGCGGCGGTCGTGCGCGGGATGGTCACGGTGATGACGGTACCGGCGCCCGGCAGGCTGTCGATGCTGATCTGCCCGCCGAGCAGTTGCACCCGTTCGCGCATGCCGAGCAGGCCGAAGCCCTCGGCGGCGGACCCGGCCTGGGCGGCCGGGAAGCCCCGGCCGTCGTCGGCCACGGTGAGCCGCGCGCCCGCCTCGTCGAACGCGGCCGAGACGGTCACCGTCGCCGCCTGGGCGTGGCGTCGGGCGTTGGTCACGCCCTCCTGGGCGGCGCGGTAGAGCGCGGCGAGCGAGGCGGGTTCATAGCTGTTCGGCTCGCCGATGACGGTGACGGTGACCGCCGGCTCTCCGCCATCGGCGCTGCGCGCCAGGTCGGTGAGGGCGTTGGGCAGCGAGAACGGGGGCGTCCCGTCGCGCAGCGTGTGCACCGACCGGCGTACCTCGGTCAGGGCGTCTTTGGCCGAAGCGCGGGCGTCGCGCAGCGCCTGCGCAGCCAGCGCAGGGTCTCGGTCGCTGAAAGTCGACGCCTTCTCCAGCTGGATAGCGATCGCGGTGAGGTGGTGGCCGAGGCTGTCGTGGATGTCCCGGGCCACCCGGTTGCGCTCCGTCGCCGCGGAGAGCTCCGCGACCCGGTCCAGCGTGCGTTCGAGGCGGGCACGGGCATCCCGTTCGGCGATGGCCACCGCCGCCATGCAGACCGCGAGCACCAAGCCAATGGAGAACATGAGCAGGTCCGACACGTACTCCGCGTCGCGGTACCAGTCGGGTGTGGACACCGTGAAGGCGACGGCGATGAGCGCGAGGCAGATGCCGGCCAGCGCGACGCTCACCGCGCGGCCGAACGCGAAGTACGCCACGAACGGCACCAGGACGAACAGCGCCCGCGAGGTGCCCGAGCCGTCGAGCAGCGCCGCCGCAACGAAAAGCGCGAACCGTGCGGCGAGCAGCGCGGCGGCCGGGCCGGGCGGCATCGTGACCGGGTAACGGCGCCAGTGCACAGCCTCGACTCCGAACAGCAGCGCCAGTACGGCCACGAAGCCGGCGAGGTGGGCCGGTCGCTCGCCGGCCTCTCCGATCAGGGACCAGTACCCGCCGCCAGCGAGCACGGCGCCGTACACCACGGCCACCGCCCACGGGACGGGGCGCCGGGGCCGGTCCATCCGGTACTCCTTCCACCGCTTCCTGGACAGCAGGCTACGGCCGGCCGCGCGATCCGGACCACGGTCGGCCGGTTCTTTGGCCGTTCCGCACGTGCCGTTCGGCCAACCCGGCCCGGCACCGGGCTGTGAACCGACCCGCGAGGTGTGGCCGGCCGGCACTTACGGGACGTGATCGCCCGAAACTACGGTCCCCTCATCTGCGTACGAAAGGAAGGTTCTGCCTATGTCGACGTCCTGGCTCCTGCGCTTCGGGGCCGCCTGCGGGGTGGTCCTGGGCCTGTCCACCGCTGTGCCGGGGTTGGTGGAGGCGTTCATCGGGGAGACGGCCGCAACCAGCTTCGTCATCGGTGTCGGCGCGGCCTTCGGGGGGCCCGCGCTGACCGCGCTCTACCTGCGCCAGCGGGCCGCCACAGGGCGGTTCGGCGCGGTTGCGTACGCCGTGAACATGATCGGCCTCGGCCTGTTCGCCGGCGTGGCGTTCGCCCTCAACATGGTCCTCTACTACCTCGACGAGGCCGTCGCCGACGACGTGCTGGACGGCCCGAGCGGCGTCGCGGTGCTGGGCAGCGCCGTGGTCTTCGTCGCCGGCACGGTCATGTTCGCCGTGTCGATGCTCCGGGCCCGGGTGCTCCCCCGGGTCGCGGCGGCCGGGTACGGCGTCGCCTTCACGCTCCTGGCGCTGCTCGCGCCGCTGCCCGACTCCCCGGTCATCAGCGCCGTCCATGTCCTCGCCGGCGCGTCGCTGATCTGGCTCTGCACGGCGATCTGGATGTCGACGCCGCCTACTGCCGGGGGGCCGCCGGCCGCATCGCTCTTCCCGCACACCGACCACACACCGGTCAACCGATGAGGGGCACATTCATGCGCACCACCGGGCCCCTCGGCGCTCTCGCATTGCACACCGTTTAGCCCAGAGGGCACGGGGAAAGGCTGCGACACCGACTACGACTACGCCTCCCGTCCCCGAGCGGTGCATCGGGCGGTCGACCGCGTCTCTCTGACCGGGCGGATCGGCCGACCGCTGATCACCATCCACGGCACGCTGGACGTGCTCGTGCCGATCAGCAGAGCCTCCGACCTGTACGCCGCGATGGTCAAGCGGTCCGGCCGGGGCGACAGACACCGGTACTTCCGGATCGGGGGCGGCACGCACACCGATGGACGGGTCGCCCTCCAACCCACCCTGGTATGCCCAATGCAGGGGTGCTTCCAGGAGGCGCTCGACGCGATGGTCCGGTGGACGCGGTACGGCACGTCCCCGCCGCATGTCTGCCCGCCGCATCGCCTCGGCCTCGATCCGGCGGATGCGTTCCCGGTCAGCCCGATCCTCTTGCTCGTTGATTAGTGTGGGAGTTGGGCGCCCTGCAAGAGCTCGGCGTGATGAAGCTATCGGCTGCGCATCCGCACTAGCAGATCATCACCCCCGTTCGTCCCGCTGTGGCGCGATCTCACGGCGTGACGGCGGGGCCTGGTCAGTGAGTCGCGGCGAACACTACAAATCCGAGACACGCCAGCACGACGAGCAGGCTCGCCGCGCTGCGGAACGCCAACGCCCGCGCACGCCGCCGGCGCTCCTCCCGCCTCGCCTGGTGCAGCAATTCCTGGCCCTGCTCGGTGTCCCGGCGCCAACCGGGTTCGAGCACCGCCGTACCGTCGGCAATCGCGTCGGCGACCCGCTGCACGTCCCCGGCGCGGTACTCGGTCCAGGTCGTCGTGCCGTACGTGCCGGTCGCGGATGCCCGTTTGGTGTCCACCCCGTTGGCTCGGACCACCGTGTCGTAGTGCCAGACGACCGGCCAGGCGTGCGCCACCTCGTCGGAACTGAGATAGCCGTCGGTGGCGTAGTACCGGCCGTGCCGCCGCCGGGCGATCAGGTCCGCCACCGGCACCGGCGTGAGGATCTCCACCGCCACGAGGCACCTCCAGCAGAGTCGTGATAGGAAAAACCATGCCCCGCTACTACCGTCCGCACAAGGACCGGCGGCCAACACCCGGGGATTGCTCGTACGCTCAATGACCACCGGGGCCCCTCCCCTGGGCGCACCAGCCCCGGGCGGTACTGGCCCAACCCTGTGGGAAGCCGACCGCTCAAGCTGCCGGTCCCCGGCGCACGTACGCCGTCACCCCGGCCACCACGAGGAACCCAGCCACCACCCAGGAGACGTTCGGCCGGCCGGGCTGCACCGTCCACGCCCACCACGCCGCGCCTCTCGCGGTGTCCCGGGGGGCGGTCGCCATGGACAACAGGCCGTATCCGAGTATGGGCATCCACGCGGCCTGGACCCGGATCACCGTTGCCGACAACAGCACCATGCCGCAGAGGCCCAACGCGTTTCGCAGCATGGCCAACGTGGCCGCGGCCTCCAGCACGGCGGCTCCGGCCACCGTCAGCGGCAGACAGCACAGCATCATCGCCATCGACGCGTGTACCATCCGCCGGCCTTGCGTCAACCTCGGCATCGAACGCTCGAGAAGCACATCCGTGCCCGCCAGGGTGCGGGTCAGCAGGATCGCCGCCAGCAGCGGCGCCAACACGGCCACCGGTACCCACCATCCCACCAGTGAATCGTGAGAGGCGAGCTCGACGGCGGCTCCAACAACAGCGGCCGCCACTGCCAGCACGGCAACCGGCACGGACCATCCTCCCCGGTCCACCAGATAACCACGAATCCCGGCGCTCATCAGCTCACCAGCTCGGCGAATGCCGACAGGTCGCACGTCCGTCCCGCGTCGAGATAGTCCGCCAGCCAGGCACGCCGCGCCGACGGGTCCCGCTCCAGCCGAGCGGTCACCCGATCATGGCTCTCTGCGCCCTCCCCTGCGGCCTGCCGGCCGAGCACCAGGGCGGTCGCGATGCCGTACGCGCGGGCGACGGCCGGGGTCTGGTCCGAGCACCAGACGCGGAGGAAACTATCCGCCAGCTCGGCGCGTAGCCCTTCCGGATCTCGCACGTCGGCCGTGAACAGCTTGGTCCGCCCTTCCAGGAAGGGGATGGCGAACTCGCCGGGCGCGGTGGCCGGCCGTTCGGCGGGATGCTCGGTGCCTTGTTCCGCGGCGACACTACCGGGCGGCAGTTCGGCGAGGATGGGCCGAACCAGCTCGGTGACGTCCGGCAGGAGCGAGGCGTGCACGGCGTTCAGGCAGACCTTCGGTTCGTCGGTGGAACAGACCCGCGACATCGCATCCGGGTCCGGCTCCGTCCAAGTAGCCGAGTAGGAATTGCCATTCCACTGCACCGGCAAGGGAGCCAGCTGCGTCGCGGCCACGACAGCCAGCACGGCCGGTACCAGTGCCCAGTGATGACGACGCGCACTGCCGGCGAGGAAGGCGGATGACGTCAGGCCCACCAGCCAGACGATGGCGACCGCAGCCACACTGAGGCGCAAGCGCTGGCCGTCCCCGGACGGCAGGTTCGAGACAAGGGCCAGCTGCGCCACTCCGTTGTCCAGGTATGTCGGTATTCCGTTGAGCAGGTAGACGATCAATGCGACGACGGGAGCGGTCCATCGGTGCGGCACCAGCCGGCCCAGAGCGAAACCGATGGCCAGGCAGGCAATCCAGCCGAGGCTCACCAGAATCGCGGACACCTGCCATCGCCCGCCGACGTACGTGATCGCCGGTAGGACGGTCGCCGTTACCACCGCTGCGACCACCAGCAGTCCCCCGATGACGGCGGCGAGGAGCGCGCCGAACGACGCCATATCGCGCTGCCATCGCGGCTTCGGGACTGCGGCGAGCAACTCCCCGACGCCCAGCCGTCGATCCCGGCCGCCCACCCAGGCTCCGCCAGCCGCAGCGAGCGGACCCAGCACCAGCCCGGTGGTGTTGAGCCACGAGACGATGCCGGGTCCGCTGCTCGACCAGGCACCAGTCCGGTCCGAGGGCAATCCGGCCATGGCCGTCATCAGCAGGCCCACGGCGGCGAGGCCGACGAACAGGATCAGTCCGGCCCCACGGCGCAGTTCGAGGTTCACGACCCGGGCGATCACTGAGCCACCCCCGACGGTACGTCGCGACCGTGCAGCGCGGCCGTGTATCCGCGTTCCAGTGCCGATGTCCCGTCCTGCGTGGATCCGATGGACTCGCCCAGCCGCTCAAGTTGTGAGGGGTGGGTGCGCAGGACGACGCGGCCTTCGCGGACGAGGACGGCCTGATGGCAGATGGCGGCGACGTCGTCGACGATGTGCGTACTGATCAATACGGTGGTGTCCGCGCCGACCTCGCGCAGCAGACGCCGGAAGCTGATGCGCTGCTCCGGGTCCAGTCCGACAGTAGGCTCGTCGAGCAACAGCACGTCGGGATCGTTGACCAAAGCCTGTGCCAGGCCGGCACGACGCAACATGCCTCCGGAGAGCGACTTCATCCGGGTGTCCGCTCGATCGGCCAACCCGACCCGCTCGATCGCCCGATCCACCGCGGCGGCGGCCCGGCGTGACGGAACCTCCTTCAGCCAGGCGAAGTACCCGACGAACTCACGCACGGTGAACCGCGGGTACGACCCGAACGCCTGCGGGAGGTAACCCAGCTGCCGCCTGATCTGCCGCCGGTCACGTTCGTGCCGCACGTCACGACCGAGCAGCCTGACCTCGCCGGAGGTCGCCGACAGAATGGTGGCCAGAACCCTCATCAGGGTCGTCTTGCCGGCGCCGTTAGGCCCCAACAGACCATGTACCCCGGTGTTCAGATCGAGGTCGACGCTGTCGAGGGCCGTACGTGCGCTACGCCCCCGGCCGTACCGCACGCTGAGACGGCTCAGCCGGATCGTTGGGTCGTCCACCGCAGCCGACGCAGGTGACCGTGGATCAGATGACGTCATGGGTGACTCCCTTGGTGTGATGACCGACTTCGTAGCGGCCGCGGGTGAGGACCACCACGGCGACGAAAAACAGGGTGACCAACGCCCATCCGACCTGTGCCGTGGCCGCGAACGCCGGCGTTTCCGCCAGTGGCGCCGCGGCCAGCCGTACCGCGGCCAGCGCGTCACCGCCGGTGCGGACCAGCGGTGGGCCCAGAGTCGCGGCGCACCACAGCAGCCCGACGCATCGGGCGGCGCGTTCCACGCCGATGAACGCGCCGCCGGCCAGCGTCGCGGAGGTCAACGCCAGGCACGGCAGAAGCCACGCGGCGTTCCAACCGGACTGGCCAGCGACGGCCACCCGCAGGCCCCCGGCCACCGAGGCGAGTGGCACGGCGAACATCAGGACGGCGATCGTGCGCCACAGAACGAGCCGCAGCAGCGCAGAGGGTGCCGCGAGGATCGCCTCCCAGCAGGGATCCTCCTCGCCCACCGCCGCCAGAGCCACGCCGGTGAGGGGTATTGCCGGCGCGAGCAACCAGAGCACGCCGCCGTCCCGGTCGCCTACGCCCGCGACGAGATCGAGAGCCGTGGCGCCGAGAACCGCCACGCCCACCGCGATCAGTGTTCCGGGCCGCAGAACCCACCGGAGCCACCCGACGCCGCGCCGGATCCGGGCGGTCCTGCGTTGGGGTAGTGCCGTGACGACGCTGTCCCGAATGTTCCCGAGCAGTTCCTGGTCAGTTGGCTCGAGCACGGCGGCCAGTTCCGCCCGGCACTGCGGACAGGCGATGAGGTGCGCCTCCACCGACCACACGTCGGCACCATGGGCCCGGCCCGCGGCGTAGGCGGCGAGCAGTACCGGTGACGCATGCCAGGTCCCGGTGCCCGCACAGGGTTCCCGTCGATCGTTCATGCCAGTGCCTGCCTCAACATGGAGCGGGCCCGGAAGGCCCGCGCTTTGACCGTTCCTTCGGGAACACCGAGCAATGCGGCGGTCTCCCGGGTGCTGAGCCCGTCGAGCACCGTCGCCCGCAACACCTCGAGCAGTTCGGGCGACAGCCGGCGGAGTGCCGCCTCCAGGCCACCATTGAGCACCTCGTCGAGCACCACGGCCTCGGCCGACGGGGCGAACGTCTCCACGGTGACCGCCGCGTTGCGCTCCACAGCCGAGGAGCGCACGGCGCGCTGGCGATAGACGTCGACCAGTCGCCGAGCCGCGATGGTCCAGACCCACCCGGCCACGTCGCCACGGCCCGTCCACTGATCCGCCGACCGCCAGACGGCTGCGAACGCGTCCTGAAGCACATCCGCGACGAGCTCTCGGTCGGAGCATCGGCCGCGTAATCGCAGGAGGACCATCGGCGCCAAGCGGTCGTAGAGAACGCCGAAGGCCGCGGCATCACCTCGTGCCGAGCGCCGCAGCAGGGCCGCGTCGTCGAGTCCGTGCATGTCCTTCACGCCCTGTCTGACGGCGCTCGACGTCGCGTGGTTCGGCTTTTCGGCCACTGCCGCAGCCGGCTGCCTGACGGGCTGCCTCGGCTGGGATGGGGATGGAGGCTGCCGGCGGCCCTGGCGCACGTCGCGGTCACGCAGCCGCCCGGACCGGTCCACCCGACTACCTCGCCCGCATCAGGTTGGTAGCGCGATCGGGGGCCATGGTGAACAGCCCCGGGCGTCTCAAACCACCGTCCGACGTCCGCGCCTCCGGGCGCCGCCAGGACCGAAGCATGGCATACCGCAGGGTGTCCTCCGCCATCACGCGGTTGCCGGACGACCGGTTCGCTAACGGAACATGGAACGGCGGGCGTTGATGGTGTACGAACAGCGCATGGGAATTGTCTCTCCCGGGTTCACCGGACGGCGGCGGTCGCCGGATGCGAGGCTGCCGCCGGGGCAGTACCTGACCGAGGACTTTCCGGTGCTGTCGGCGGGTCCGACGCCGCGTATCCCGCTGGAGGGGTGGGAGTTCACCATCACGACCGAGGCGGGAACCGAACACCGGTGGTCCTGGACGGACCTGCTCGCGCTGCCCGCGGAGACGGTCACCGTCGACATCCACTGCGTCACGAAGTGGTCGAAGCTCGGTACGAACTGGCATGGGGTCTCGCTCGACACGCTGTTCGAGGAGGTGGAAACGGCGGCTGACTTCGCACTGGTGGGCTCGTACGGCGGGTACACCACCAACCTGCCGCTGGAGGATCTGCTCGACGGGAAGGCGTGGGTGGCGTACCGGTACGACGGTGAGGACCTGGCGCCCGAGCACGGCGGCCCGGCCCGGCTGCTTGTTCCGCACCTGTACTTCTGGAAGTCGGCCAAGTGGGTCCGCGGCATCCAACTGCTGTTCGAGGAGGAGCCGGGCTTCTGGGAGAGCGGCGGGTACCACGACTACGGGGACCCTTGGCGTGAGCAGCGGTACCAGGGAGACTGAGGGCCAGGCGACCGGCCGTATCACGGAGGCCGAGGCGGCGGGTTGGGCGGCTGACCCTGACTGTGTCGGGAGCCGCTCGGTGCCGTACGTCGCGGATACCCCTTCCGGCGGACCACGCACCAGGGGTAGGACGCCCCGTGCGCACCCTTGCGCTCGTTCAACCGCCAGCGCGGGCCAGACGACATCCAAAGTTCGATTCCCGTAGACGTATGGACGCGCGGGGCGCGTGCTCGGAGCGAGCACGCGCCCGGTGGGATCAGGTGAGGCTCCGCCCGCATGCCCGTCATGGCGAGACTCTCGTGGGCCCGGGCGGCGCCAGCCTCACCACCACCACCAGTCACGAATCGGCGGAAACCGCAGGATCAGGTCGTCGTCGGCCGCGGGAGTGCCCCGCCCGTCGCGGTTGCTGGTCGTGACCCACAGCGAGCCGTCCGGTGCGTGCACGACCGTACGCAGCCGGCCATACGTTCCGACGAGCTGCGCCGTGGGCGTGCCTGCGCCGCCGCTCCGGTCGAGCGGTACGACCCACAGCCGGGCTCCACGCAGGGCCGCGACGTAGAGAGTCCTGCCCACGATCGCCGCGCCACTGGGCGACGCCTCGGCGGGCCGCCACGTCACGATCGGGTCACGGAACCGTGGGTCGTTGGCCACCCCCTCCACCACCGGCCAGCCGTAGTTGCCGCCCGGCACGATGAGGTTGACCTCGTCCCAGCTGCTCGCACCGAACTCGGTCGCGTAGAGCCGGTCCCGCCAGTCCCAGGCCAGGCCCTGCACATTGCGATGGCCGAGGCTGTACACCAGCGATCCGGGGATCGGATTGCTTCGGGGCGCGCTGCCGTCGGGCCGCATCCGCAGAATCTTTCCGTTACGGCTCTGCCGGTCCTGTGCGGTGGCTGGCTGGGCGGCATCGCCGACGCCCGCGTAGAGCATTCCATCGGGCCCGAAAGCGATGCGTCCGCCATCGTGGGTGCTGGCCCGGGCGAGCCCGGTGAGGATCGGCTGCTGGACCTGCGGCGCGGTGAGCCGGAATCGAACGATGCGGTTGTCAACGTTCGAGGTGAAGTAGGCGTACACGTAGCGGTCGAAGCGGTAGCGCGGCGAGACGGCCAGCCCGAGCAGCCCGGACTCGCCTATCGCGGAGACGCCGGAGATCTGCGCGACCTGCTGGGGAGGCGACCCTCGGCGTACCCGCAGGACGCGCCCGCTGTTCCGCTCGGCGACGAGCGCGCTGCCATCGGGCAGGAAGGCCAGCCCCCACGGCACTTCGAGGCCGGTGGCGACGACCTCCGGCCGGGTGAAGTCAAATTCCCACCAGCCGGATCCGCCGCGGCCCCCGCGCCCGCGAGCGGTCGCCGCGGCGGGCGGCCCGGCGACGCCGAGGCCAACGGCGAGGGCGATACCGGCGACAACACTCCGTCTTCTCATGGCGCACCCCTGGGCCTTCTCGACACACGCCGGCTGGCACCGGCGCCGCGCGCCCCACATAGGAGGAGGCGAGCCTGGCACCAGAGTCCACATCCGCCGTCTCGGAATCGTCACCGCGGCGACAGGCACAGATACGCCCTCGATACGCTCCTCGCGCTATGGAGTGTGACCCTGCGCCCCAATACCCATTCACTGGCAACCGCCGCTACCGTCGTGTCAGGGCCACGGGTCGCGAAGCGCACCACCAACAACACCCCTATGGCCGCGACCGTCAGCGCCAGGCTGGATCAGAGGCCGCCGCCCTCGCCCACACGTCCGGCCTTCCCGCTGTCGCCTGACAGCCGGCCGTGTCGCCCGTCCATTGACACCGAGCAGACCGGCTGACCGGTGCCGCATTCGGGCAATCGCTGGCGGCGGCGCAGGCGCGGTCCAGGCGGCTTCTGCCCACACTGACAGAAGTTCCGGCTGCGGATCGCGTTCTATCGACGGATCTGTAGAAAGTGGCTACGCTGCGACCACGGTCCCGCCGACTCATGTGAGGAGATTGCCGTGACGCGCCGTACCGGCAGGCCCTCCTACTTACTCCCCCGCCCGGACACGCGCCGCCCGCACACGAGCCGTTTCGCCGCCGTCGTGGTGGCGGTCGGGCTCGCGGTCGCGGTGCTCGCCGGCGCCACCGGCTATGCCACGGGCCGGCCGGACGACACCACGAGCGCCATCGCCGAGATGCGCGCCGTCGAGGCACGGCGAGACACCCAGCAGATCAGCGACCTGACCACCACGGCGCGCAGGCTGCGCGAGGAACTGTCGCCAATTCTCAGCGCCTTCACCGCCCCCGCTGGCGCCCCGCAGCCGGAGGCCGGCCAGCTCCGACAGTGGCAGCAGGCAATCCAGCACGCCACGCAGGCTTTCGCCGACCCGCCGTCGGGCACCACCGCCACCAACGTGGCACGCGGAGGCCTCCGCGCCGCCGTGGACCAGGCCGCCCTGGCCGTCGACACCTACCTGCTCGCCCTCACCGCACCACCCGCCCAGCGAGCCGCCCTGACCGACCTGGCCACCCGCCAAGCCACGCAGGCCGCCGCCACCTGGTCGGTCGCCGCCGCCCAACTCGACCAGATCAACATCGACGCCGGCCACGGTCACCAGCACGTATACCTCGACACCTCTCCCGGCAGCGGCGCGTTCACCCCCGACGGCGCCCAGGAGGGCACCGGCAGCTAACCGTCGGGGATTGTGGCTCTAAGGCTGGGCGTCCGGGTGGCCTGCCAGTGGCCCATGCGAGGGGTTGCCGTCGGCGCGTAGCCGCTACCCACCCGACCATGACCGCACGGTCGCGCACGACCCGCCCAGGGCGGAGGACGGCATCCCCCGGATCGCCGGCGGCGCGTCGCTCCAGTGCCGCGGCCGTTCGCCTATGTTCCGGGGGCAGCACGATCCGGCTTGTGGCCCGGGTCAGCCTGCCGCAACCAGGCCTCGGCGGCGGCGGTGAGCGGCGTGGTCTCGTAGGTGAGGGCCAACCGCCCAGCGGCGGCATGGTCGGCGACGACCCGCAGGGCGCGCGCCTTCTGCTCCGCGCTCGCGACCGCGTCCATCTCGAAGTCGACCGCGTCGATCAGCCGGCACAGCGAGGACACCCGATTCCGGTAGGCGCCGTCCAGCGGTGCCCGGGCGGCCGCGGCGTCGTCCACCCCGAACGCCACCGCCAGGGCCTCGTGCGGCACCCAAGTCACAGATGAGCCAGAGTGACGACAAGCCGATCAGTGAACCGGAGCGTCAGACGCCGGCCGGCTCCGGCCGCCCGCCGCCGGGGAGCACCCCGACGGGCATACAGCCGGCCCTCGCGCCCGGCCAGCCACACCACACGCAGCTCGGTTCGTGGTAGGCGCAGATGATGGCGAGAAGGGCCGGGGTCAGGCTGAGGCGCACCGCTCGCGCAGGGTGGACACACCGGGGCCGGTGAGGTCGTCGCAGTAGACGCCTCGGCCGGCCATCACCATGGTCAGCGCCAGGGTTGTGCCGCTGACCAGGGGGCCGGCCCCGGTGGCGAAGGGCCCGTCGATCGCCTCGACACGCAGGCCGTCGATAGTGCTGCGGCCGGCGACCGTGAAGTCACGCCGGGCGTAGAAGCGGGCGACGGGCGTGACGGCCTCGATCGAGGGCGTGCGCTCGATCCCGAGGGGACGCCGGATGTCCTGGGCGTGCACGACCACCTCACCGAGCCACGCCTCGGTCGGGCCGAACGTCGACGTCGTGCTGCCGACGACGCGCCGGAATCGCTCAAGAGTCTCGTCCGGGGTCGCGCCTCGATGCTCGGCGAGACGCCGATCGTTGTGCAGGTCGAAGTCGAACCGGGCGCCCAGCACACTGGCCGTCCAGCGCAACGGGCCGACGCTCGCCGCGGCCGTCAGGTGGGCGACGACCTCTTCCACCGTCCACCGACCGCACAGCGATCGCTGCGCCCACTGCGTCGTGTCGAGTGCGGCGAGGTCGTCGGCGAGGGCGGCGCGCTCGGCGTGCGCAGCAGCCCACAGGGCCTGGCGAGTCAGGACGTCGGACATGGAACCTCCGGGGTTTGAGTGTCGCTGGCACCAGATCCGCCCCGCCGGCGAACTCATCGGTGGCGCGGCCGACGAAGCATTACACGTCGCCAGCCGGTTCGCCTGCACGTGCCGGACTGCTTCCATCGCCCGCTCGGCCGGGCGCACACCGCTGCACCCACACGCAGTCCGCTGCTGCCATTGTCGCCCCACTGCTCGTACCATCGACGAGCGCACCCGCGCTCCACCGGGTCGGACGGCCCGCCCGCCACGACAGGTGCTTCACCGGCCCGAGGAACAACACGCGGAGGTCTCCTTGTCCCGACGTCACCGCCGAGGTCGCCTCGTCCCGGTCCTGCTCACCGCGCTCCTCACGGCGGTCGCCGCCTGCACCGCCGAGCAGGGACCGACGCGGCCCGACAACGGGGAACGCGCGGCACAGGCCGATCAGGCGCTGCTCGCCCTGGGTGAGCTGCTGGACGACAACGGCGCGCTGCCGGTCGGGCAGGCGCAGCGGATGGTCGCCGGGCTGCTCCAGCCACTCCCCGGCGTCGAGCCCTGGCGGGTGGACGGGCCGGCGTCACCGGCCCTGGCGAGCCTCGCACTGCGCCGGGTCGCGCAGGCCCTACCCACCCTCAACC
>NZ_POUB01000279.1 GCF_003236335.1 Micromonospora deserti | reverse complement strand
CGCGGGTGGCGGGCAATAGGATGGGCGCTCACAGCGGGAGGAGCGGCGGCATGACCGGGGTACGGCGTGGCGACGGTGGGCCCGTCGCGGCCTGCGGCATCGGCCGGCCCGGCGCGGAACACGTCCCGGTCCGTCCCGAGCCGGGCGGCCGGCAGGCGCCGGGGGCGCCGCGGTGAGCCCGCGCGGCTGGGCGGTGCTGACCCTCGCCGGCCTTGTTGTCGCCCTGGCCGTCACGGCGGCGCTGCTGATCCCGTGGAGCCGCCCGCCGGCTCCCCGGGCAGATCAGCTCGCCGCGCTGCGCGATCTGCCCGCCGAGCAGGTGGCCCGGGGCCGCGAGTTCCGCTCCGCCCTGCGCCCCGGCGGCTGGGCCGCGCTCGCCGTCGGCCTGCTGGTGGCGCTGGCGCTCGGGCTCACCCCGCTGGGCAGTCGCCTCGTCGAGCTCGCGGGTCGCCCCTTCGGCGACCACTGGGCGGCGCAGGCCGTCCTCGGCGGGCTGGCCGTGGTGCTGGTCGCCGACCTGGTCACGCTGCCGTTCGCCGCATGGCGGCACGCGGTGCTCACCCGCTACGGGCTGAGCACCAACGGCTGGAGCGGCTGGGCGGTCGACCTGCTCAAGTCGTACGCGGTCAGCGCGGTGATCGGGGCGGTGGCGCTGCTCGGCCTCTACACGGTCATCCGGCTCGCCCCGCGCTGGTGGTGGGCGTTCGGTGCGGCCGGGGCGGCGGGGCTGGTGGTGCTGCTCTCGTTCGTGCTGCCGGTGCTGGTCGAGCCGGTGTTCAACCGGTTCACCCCGATGGAGCCGGGCCCGTTGCGTACCGAGCTGACCGCGATGGCGGCCCGGGACGGCGTGCCGGTGCGCGACGTGCTGGTCGCCGACGCCTCCCGCCGCACCCGGGCGGTCAACGCGTACGTCTCCGGGCTCGGGCCGACCCGCCGGATCGTCGTCTACGACACGTTGCTGCGGGAGGCGAGCCCGGCCGAGGTGACCGCCGTGGTGGCGCACGAGCTGGGGCACGCGAAGGACCGGGACGTGGTGGTCGGCACGCTGACCGGCGCGCTCGGCGCCGCCGCGGCGGTGGTCGCGCTCTACCTGATCGGTTCCTGGGGCTCGCTGCTGCGCCTGGCCGGGGTCGACTCGGTCGCCCAGCCGCGCGCGTTCCCCCTGCTCGTCGCGCTGGTCACGGTGACCGGGCTGGTCTCCGCGCCGGTGCAGGCGCTGATGTCGCGGCGCGTCGAGGCGCGCGCCGACGCGCACGCGCTGGCGCTGACCGGCGACCCGGCCGCGTTCGAGGCGATGCAGCGCCGGCTCGCCGGGATCAACCTCGCCGACCCCGATCCGCCGCGCTGGGAATACCTCTACTCCGCCACCCACCCGTCCACCGTCGAGCGGATCGCCGCCGCCCGCGCGTACGCCAGGGAGGCCGGCAGATGAGCCGGACGCTGCTGATCACGAACGACTTCCCGCCCCGGCCCGGCGGCATCCAGTCCTTCGTGCACAACCTCGCGGTGCGTCAGCCCGCCGGCTCGGTGGTGGTGTACGCGTCCTCCTGGCGGGGCGCGGCGAAGTTCGACGCCGACCAGCCGTTCGAGGTGGTCCGGGAACGCACCCGGGTGCTGCTGCCCACCCCGCTGGTCGCCCGGCGGGCCGCCAAGCTCGCCCGGGCGTACGACTGCGACACGGTGTGGTTCGGCGCGGCGGCCCCGCTCGGGCTGCTCGCCGCCGGCCTGCGTCGGCGGGCCGGGATCCGCCGGGCGGTGGCGCAGACCCACGGGCACGAGGTCGGCTGGGCGGCGCTGCCCGGTGCGCGGGGCGCGTTGCGCCGGATCGGTCGGGGCGTCGAGGCGACCACCTACCTCGGCGAGTACACCCGGGTGCGGCTGGAACGGGCGCTGCACGGGCTGACCGAGCTGCACCGGCTCGCCCCCGGGGTGGACGTGGACACCTACCACCCGTCCGTCGACGGGGAGCCGGTGCGGCTGCGGCTCGGGTTGGCCGACCGGCCGGTGGTGGTCTGCGTGTCCCGGCTGGTGCCGCGCAAGGGCCAGGACATGCTGATCCGGGCGATGCCCGAGATCCGCCGCCGGGTGCCCGACGCGGCGCTGCTGGTGGTGGGCGGCGGGCCCTACCGGGCGGCGTTGGAGAAGCTGGCCCGGCACGCCGGCGTGGAGCGGGACGTGGTCTTCACCGGTTCCGTGCCGTCGGCCGAGCTGCCGGCCCACTACGCGGCCGGTGACGTGTACGCCATGCCCTGCCGCACCCGAAATCGCGGTCTGGATGTGGAAGGGCTCGGCATCGTCTACCTGGAGGCATCGGCGACCGGCCTGCCGGTGGTGGCCGGCGACTCCGGCGGTGCCCCGGACGCGGTGCGCGAGGGGGAGACCGGGTACGTGGTGCGCGGGCGGGACGTGGCGCAGCTCGCCGACCGGGTGTCCACCCTGCTGGCCGACCGGGACCTGGCCCGGCAGTTCGGCGCCGCCGGTCGGGCCTGGGTGGAGCGGGAGTGGCGCTGGGAGGCCCAGGCGCAGCGGATGGCCGCCCTGCTCGCCGGCTGACCGACCCGGCGCGGCCGAGCACAGTGTGGCGCGGCGCGGCGCGGGCACGGTGCCCCATCGGTGAGGGCAGCTCGACAGGGACCGTGACGGCAGGGTGGCTGACATCGAGGACAAGCCGTTCCGCCGCGTACCAGCGGGCGGGTGGCGGTCAGCGGATGCGTTCGAGGATGCGTTCGGCGGGCTCGGGTCGCCCGAAGTGCCAGCCCTGGCCGGCGTCGCAGCCGATCGCCCGCAGCCGCTCGGCCTGCCCGGCGGTCTCCACGCCCTCGGCCGTGACGGTCAGGTCCAGGGCGTGCGCCAGGGACACCAGCGAGGCGAGGATCCGCTCGTCCGCGCGGGTCTCCGGCGCCCGCAGCCCGGCCACGAACTCACCGGCGACCTTCAACTCGGTCACCGGCAGGTCCCGAAGGTACGCCAGGTTGCAGTACCCGGTGCCGAAGTCGTCGATGGCGATCCGGACGCCGAGGTCGGCCAGCACCCGCAGCGCCCGGACGGGCTCCGCGGCGGTGCTCATCATGGTGCTCTCGGTGATCTCCAGCTGGAGCCGTTCCGGTGGCAGGCCGGTGTGCCGCAGCAGCCCGTGCACCTCCTGCACGAGCCCGGGGCGATCCACCTGCCGCACGGCCAGGTTGACGCTGACGTACGGGGCCGCCCCGCCGGCGGTGGACCAGCTCTCCGCCTGCCGGCACGCCTCGGCCAGCACCCACCCGCCGAGCGGCACGATCAACCCGGTCTCCTCGGCCAGCCCGATGAAGCTGTCCGGCCGCAGCACACCGAGCTCGGGGTGCCGCCAGCGCACCAGCGCCTCCACGCCGACCACCCGGCCGTCGTGCAGCGAGGCCAGCGGCTGGTAGTCCAGGTAGAACTCGCCCCGCTCCAGGGCGGCCGGGATGGCCGCGGAGAGCGCGTGCCGGGCGAGTTCCTGGCGGTCCCGGTCGGCGTCGTAGAGCGCCCAGCGGACGCCCCCGGCCGCCTTCGCCCAGTGCAGCGTGCTGTCGGCGGCCCGCATCAGGTCGCCGGGCGACGCGCCGGCCACCTGCCGCTCCACGATGCCGACGCTCGCCGAGACGGTCAGCTCGTGCCCGTCTACCACCGCCGGTTCGCGTACCGCGGCCAGTGCCGCCTCGGCCACCGCCACCATGTCGTCGGTGCCGCCGGTGTGCTCGACCAGGATGACGAACTCGTCCCCGCCGAGCCGGGCGACCAGGTACCCGTCGAGGGCCCGGCGCAGCCGGTCGGCCACGATGACCAGCAGCGCGTCGCCGGTGCGGTGCCCGTGCGAGTCATTGACCACCTTGAACCGGTCCAGGTCGAGGAAGCAGACCCCGACCCGTTCCGCTCCCCGGCCGGGGGAGTTGATGGCGGCGGTGAGCCGCTCGGTGAACAGCGTCCGGTTGGGCAGACCGGTCAGCGGGTCGTGAGTGGCCTGGTGGCGGAAGCGGGCCTCGCTGGCCCGCAGCGCCCGTTCCGCCTGGGCCCGTGCGGTCATCGCGGCCCGGCGGATCGACTCCTGCTCGTCCAGCGTCCGGTCGCGCAGCGCGCGGGCATAGCCGGTCGCCACGGCGGCCAGCAGCCGGGCCAGCCGGTCCTCGACGTCGTCGGCGACCAGGCCGAGGTCGCGGACCAGCCGGAGTTGGACGACCTCGACGGTACGGCCGAGCCCTTCGGCGGAGGCGATGTGCGCGGCCACCAGTTCCGTGCCGACCCGGTGCCCGACACGCAGGTCGAGCGGCTCGGCGGCCAGCGCCGCAGCCAACTGGTCGGTCAGCCGTTGTAGCAGGGCCTCCAGCTGGGCCTGGGTCATCGGCAGGTAACTGGTGCCGGAGACGGCCTTGGCCCAGGCCCGGGCGAAGGCGCTGGGGCGGTGCGCCCGCCCGCCCGTCGCCCCCGGCGCGGCCGTCGCCGCCGGCGGCCCGGCCACCGGAACCGCCGTCGCCCCCGGCGGCTCACCCACCGAGCCGCCCGACGCCGCCGATGAAGGCCGACCGCTCGGCGTCCTCGGCGCCGTCGGCCGACTCCGGACGCCACTGCGGCACCCAGACCACACCCGGCTCGACCAGCTCGAAGCCGTCGAAGAGCGCGGCCAGCTCACCGCGACTGCGGATCCACAGCGGATTGTCGGTGCTGCGGTAGATCCGCTCGGCCTCGGCCCGCTCCTCGTCGCTGCGGCCGTCCGCGCTGGCCTGGGAGAGCACCAGGTAACTGCCCGGCGCCAGCGCGGCACGCAGGGTCCGCAGCAGCTCCGCCGGCCGGTCGTCGTCGGACACGAAGTGCAGCACCGCCACGACCATCACGGCGACCGGCCGGTCGAAGTCGAGCAGCCGGCGTACGTCCGGGTGGGTGAGGATCCGCTCCGGGTGGCGCAGATCCTCCTGCACCACCGCGGCCCGGTCGTTGCCGTCGAGGATCTCCCGGCTGTGCGCCACCGCCACCGGGTCGACGTCGACGTAGACCACCCGGGCGTCGGGCGCGTTGCGCTGGGCGATCTCGTGCACGTTGCCCACCGTGGGGATGCCGGAGCCGATGTCCAGGAACTGCCGCACGCCGGCGTCGGTGAGGAACTGCACCGCCCGCCGGAGGAAGGCCCGGTTGGCCTGGGCCATCAGCGGCGCCTCGGGGACCGCCGCCACCATCGCCTGGGCCGCCGCCCGGTCCACCGCGAAGTTGTGCGAGCCGCCGAGGTAGTAGTCGTACATCCGGGCCACGCTGGGGCGTTCGATGTCGATCCCGTCGGGCGCCCAGTCCGGCCGCTGCATGCCTTCACCCCTCGCCTCGACGATGCGGACGTCGTCGCCCGCGCGGGTATTCTGCCCACCCCGCCGCCCGGGAGACCATAGCGCGCCGGGCCGTTCGCCGCGACGGTGGTCGATACGAGAACCGGCCCGCGCCGGCCAAGTGGCGGGCGCGGGCCGGTCGGTGGTACGTCGACCGCCGCTGGGCGGACGGTCAGAACTTCGGCGCGTCCGGCGCCTCGAGCAGGCCGAGCCGCAGCGCCGTCATCAGCGCCTGCGCCCGGTTGGCCGCGCCCAGCTTCTCGTAGAGCTTGGAGATGTGGGTCTTGGCGGTGGACTCGCTGACGAAGAGCTGCTTGGCGATGCCGGCCACGCTCATCCCGTCGGCGAGCAGGCGCAGCACCTGCCCCTCGCGCGGGGACAGCTGCGGGCCGGAGGGGGCCAGCCGGCGCTTCATCGCCTCGGCCAGGTCGGCCGCGGTGAAGGCGCTGGGGGAGGAGGCGGCGTGCCGGGCGGCGGCCACCACCTCGTCGGCCGGCGCGGTCTTCGGCACGAAGGCGCTCGCCCCGGCCTCCAGGGCGCCGAAGAGCTGGTCGTCGCCGGCGTACATGGTGAGCACGACGATGCCCATCGAGGCGCTGGACTTGCGCAGCGCCCGGGTGGCCTCCAGGCCGCTGCCGTCGGGCAGGCGCAGATCCATGATCACCACATCCGGCTGCAGCGCACCGGCCTGGCGTACGCCCTCTGCCGCCGTGGCGGCCTCGCCGACAACCTCGAACTGGCGGTCGCGCTCGAACGCGTGCCGCAGGCCCTTCCGGATCAGGTCGTGATCGTCGACAAGGAGGACCTTGGTACGGGTGGCCGGTGTCGGACTTGTGGTCATCCTCGGGTTACTCCCCTTCTGCTGCAGCTGCGCTACCGCGCACGTTACCGCGCCGGGGCGAGGAACCGAGCACCACGGCCACGGTCGTGCCGCTCGGCTGCCGCGGCCTGATCTCCAACCGGCCCCGGATACGTTCCGCCCTCTCGGCCATGATCGCAAGACCGTACCGCCCGTCGGGGCGCTGGTCAGCTATCCCGTGACCGTCATCCGACACTTCGATCTGGGCGTACGGCGGGTCCACCTCGCAGGTGACCCAGAGGTTCGAGGCCCCCGCGTGCTTGCGCGCGTTGGTCACCGCCTCCTGAGCGATGCGCAGCAGCTCCGCCTCGGTGGCGGCGGGAAGCCGCGCGGTCGACTCGTCCAGGGACAGGTGCACCCGCAGCCCACCGGAGGCGCCGACGGTGCGGGCGTACTCGGCGATCGCGGCGGCCAGGCCGCCGTGCCGGTCGACCTCGCTGCGCAGCTCGAACAGGCTCAGCCGCAGCTCCGTGATCACCCGGGTCACCTCGCCACGGAGCGTACGCAGCGCCTCCGCGGTCTCCTCGGCGTCGTCGAAGACGGTGGCCAGGGCGTTGTCGATGCCGTAGCCGACCATCACCAGCTCCTGGGCCACCCCGTCGTGGATCTCCCGGGCCAGCCGCTGCCGCTCCTCGTTGGTGGCCAACGAGCGCACCTCGTCGAAGAGCAGCGCGGCCTCCAGCCGCAGCGCCGCCGGGCTGGTCAGCCCGGTCACCCGGGACACCACCGGCGGCGGGTACGCGTGCGCCACGTCCGCCTCCAGCACCACCAGGCCCACCGTGCGCACGCCGGCCACCAGCGGCACGATCAGCGCGGAGACCTCGCCGCCGGGGTGCGAGCGGGCCTGCGACCGGGCCGCGGTCTGCGGCTGCTGGCTGGCCCACGCGTCGGCGATCGCCGAGTCCGCGTCGAGCGTGGTCTCCCAGTCCACCCGGTCCGCGCCCACCTGGGCGAGCACCACCAGCCGGCCGCCGCCGCTGGCCGACAGCACGGCCGCCCGGTCCGCCGGGGCCACCGCCCGCAGCTCCTCGAGCAGGTGCTCGGAGATGCCGCCCGGGTCGAGGGTGGCCCCGGGCAGCTGCCGGGCCACCGTACGCAGCTGGGTCAGCAGCCGGGTCGCCTCGGCGTACGGCTGGGGCTTGCTGGCACCGCGGACCTGCATCACCCGGTGCAGGGTGTTGGCGGCGTACAGGCCGAGCCCGGCCAGGATCAGCCACTGGGCGCAGACCGCCAGGTAGCCGATCTGGGCGAGCTGCCGCTCGCCGTCGACCTCGGTCAGCGCGCCGGCCACCAGCAGGGCGGCCGCGGTGACCGCGAGCAGGGCGGCGCCCTCGGAGAACCGGCGGCGCAGCGCGGTGACGGTCACCGGCACCGCCAGGTAGGGCAGCACCGCCGAGGCGCCCAGCCCGCCGATCTCCCCGCCGATGGTGGCCACCGCGCCAACCTGGCTCGCGGCCAGCCCCAGCACCACCACCTCGGCCAGCCGGCTGAGCGGGCCGACCAGCCGGTGCCCGGGGGCCAGCAGCGCCGGCAGGCCGGCCACGGCCAACAGCCCGATCCACCACAGCTGGCCGACGTCGCGCGTGGCGAACAGGGTCAGGACGGCGACCAGTGCCAGCATGACCACGCGCGCGGCCGCGGCGAGGGGATGCG
>NZ_POUB01000278.1 GCF_003236335.1 Micromonospora deserti | reverse complement strand
GGTGAGGGCGGGGGAGGTGGGCATGGAAGAATTGGCCGAGGTCCCGCCGCCGTGACCGGCTCCCGCCGGGCGGTGCCCGGCGTCCGGTCGTCCGGCCGGCGTCCGCGGGGCCGATTTCGCCACCGCTGTCGAGATCGCCAGGAGCCCTGATGGACGCCGTCTTCTCCGTACCCGAGCCGCGCAACGAGCCGGTACGCAACTACGAGCCGGGCAGCGCCGACCGGGAGCGGCTCCAGCGGCGGCTGGCCGAACTGGCCGCCGAGCGGATCGACCTGCCGATGACCATCGCGGGTGAGCAGCGCATGGCCGGCGGCGAGCCGATCGACGTGGTGCAGCCGCACAAGCACGCGCACGTCCTCGGCGTTACCGCGCACGCCACCCACGACGACGCCCGCGCCGCGGTCAAGGCGGCCAAGGATGCCGCCCCGATGTGGCGGGCCCTGCCGTTCGAGGAGCGGGCGGCGATCTTCCTGCGCGCCGCCGAGCTGCTCTCCGGCCCCTGGCGGGACACCCTGAACGCGGCCACCATGCTCGGTCAGTCGAAGACCGCGATCCAGGCGGAGATCGACTCGGCCTGCGAGTTCATCGACTTCCTCCGGTTCAACGTGCACTTCGCCCGCAGGCTCCTCGCCGAGCAGCCGATGTCGTCGGCCGGCACCTGGAACCGGTTCGACCACCGGCCGCTGGAGGGCTTCGTCTACGCGGTCACCCCGTTCAACTTCACCGCGATCGCCGGCAACCTGCCGTCGGCGCCGGCGCTGCTGGGCAACACGGTGGTCTGGAAGCCGGGGCCGACCCAGCAGTTCGCCGCGCACTTCACCATGCGCCTGTTCGAGGCGGCCGGCCTTCCGCCCGGTGTGATCAACATGGTCACCGGCCGCGGCGAGGAGGTCTCCGACGTGGTGCTCGCCGACCCGGACCTGGCGGGCATCCACTTCACCGGCTCGACCAAGGTCTTCCAGCACCTGTGGAGGACCGTCGGCGACAACATCGCGCGCTACCGGGGTTACCCGCGGCTGGTCGGGGAGACCGGCGGCAAGGACTTCGTCGTCGCCCACCCCAGCGCCGATGTGGACGCGCTGCACACCGCGCTGATCCGGGGCGCCTACGAGTACCAGGGCCAGAAGTGCTCGGCCGCGTCGCGGGCGTACGTGCCGCGGTCCCTCTGGGAGGGCGGGCTGCGTGACCGGCTGGCCACCACCACGGACTCCCTCCGCTACGGCGACGTCACCGACTTCAGCAACTTCGGTGGCGCGGTGATCGACGCCAAGGCGTTCTCCCGGCACACGGCGGCCCTGGAGCTGATCTCCGACGACGAGACCTGCCGGATCATCGCCGGGGGCACCGCCGACGACTCGGTCGGCTACTTCGTCCGGCCGACCCTGTTCGAGTGCACCGACCCGGCGCACGAGAGCTTCACCACCGAGTACTTCGGCCCCATCCTCGGTGTGCACGTCTTCGACGACACCCGCTTCGACGAGGTGGTCGCCCAGGCTGAGTCGATCGCCCCGTACGCGCTGACCGGGTCGATCTTCGCGACCGACCGCCAGGTGGTCGACGCGGTGGCCGAGAAGATGCGGTACGCGGCCGGCAACTTCTACATCAACGACAAGCCGACCGGCGCGGTGGTCGGGCAGCAGCCCTTCGGTGGCGCGCGGGCCAGCGGCACCAACGACAAGGCTGGTTCCTGGCACAACCTCATCCGCTGGATGTCGCCGCGGACGATCAAGGAAACGTTCGTCCCGCCGACCGACCACACGTACCCCCACATGGGCTGAACCGGCCACGGCCGCCGGCGGCGCGACCCGCGTCGCCGGCGGCCAACCCGGCCCACGGCGGCCTGCCCGGCTGGGCCCGGCCTGCGGCGTGCCCGGCCCGGCTGGGCCCGGCCTGCGGCGTGCCCGGCCCGGCCCGCGGCGGTCGGCGGGGGTACGGACCCGGCGGTAGCGTGGCCGCTGTGAACCGCCCCACCCCCTCGCGCGAACCCCGTTTCGGTGAACAGGGCGGCCTGCTCACCTACAGCGACTACCTGCGACTGGCCGACCTGCTCGCGGCGCAGGTGCCGGAGTCCGACCCGGCCTCCCACGACGAGCTGCTCTTCATCACCATCCACCAGGTCTACGAGCTCTGGTTCAAGCTGCTGCTGGCGGAGCTGACCGACGCCCGGGACCGGATGCTGGCCGGCGAGACCTACCTGCCCCGGGTGCGGCTGGAGCGCTGCCACGTGGTGGAGCGGGTGCTGATCGGCCAGGTCGACGTGATCGACACCATGACCCCGCAGGACTTCCTGGCCTTCCGCACCAAGCTCGCGCCGGCGTCAGGCTTCCAGTCCGCCCAGTTCCGCGAGATCGAGTTCCTCTCCGGCCTGAAGGACCCGGACTACCTGCGCCGGTTCCGCGGGCTGCCGGAGGCCGAGCGGGAGCGGCTGGAGCGCCGGCTGGCCGAGCCGAGCCTGTGGGACGGCTTCCTGGCCGTGCTCGGCCGGGCCGGCTTCGACGTGGGGGACCCGGAGGCGCGCTTCGCGGCGTACCAGGAGATCGCCTCGGACCGGGAGCGGTACGGTCCCCTCTGGGACCTCGCGGAGGCGCTGGTCGCCCACGATCAGGCGTTCTCGCTGTGGCGGGCCCGGCACGTGCTGATGGCCGAGCGGCAGATTGGCACCAAACCGGGCACCGGCGGCTCGGCCGGCGGGGCGTACCTGCGTTCCCGGGTGGAGACCCGGTTCTACCCGGAGCTGTGGGAGCTGCGCAGCCGGCTCTGAGCCGGACGGGCGCACTGTCTCGCGCCGACAGTGCACATAGGAACCCCTTGTGGGTGGCGAAACTGTGAAATCCTGGACGTCGCGGCGGCAAAGTGGCAGCGTGAGAGGCATGGCGGATTCCGGAATCAACCCCACGGCGGCGGCCCTGCTCGGGCTGCTCCATGAGGGCCCCATGACAGGTGGCCAGTTGATGGCCGCCGCCGAGCGGCGGCTGGCGCCGTACTGGTCGATGACCCGCAGCCAGGTCTACCGCGAGTTGCCGGTGCTGGCCGAGCGGGGTCTCGTGCGGCTGGGCAAGCCCGGGCCGCGGATGAGCCAGCCGTACGCGATCACCGCCGCCGGGAAACGGACGTTCTCCAAGTGGCTAGCGGAGGATCCGGGGCGGGACACCATCCGCAATCCGATCGCGCTGCGGATCGCCTTCGGCGACCTGCACTCGCCCAGCCAGCTGAAGAACCTCCAGGCCGCGGCCAACGAATACCACACGGAGGCTCTCGCCCGGGTCCGCGAGCAGGTCAAGAACGCCAAGAAGGAAGGCGGGACGTACGACGCCAGCGCCCTGGAGTTCGCCGTCGCCTACCACAAGGCCGCCCTGTCCTGGCTGAAGACCGCCCCGGTCGGGTGAACCGCCAGCGGTTCCCTCCCCGGCGGGCGGATCGTCCCGCCTGCGCCGCGGTATCCGGTTCCCACCCCGGACTGCGGGGCTCGCAAGCTCACTCCTCGCCCGAGCAGTGCCGGTTTCGCTCGGGACTGCGGGGCTCGCAAGTTCACTCCTCGCCCGAGCAGTGCCGGTTTCGCTCGGGACTGCGGGGCTCGCAAGTTCACTCCTCGCCCGAGCAGTGCCGGTTTCGCTCGGGACTGCGGGGCTCGCAAGCTCACTCCTCGCCCGAGCAGTACGCTTGTCAGTCGTGACCGCTGCCGATTACGCCGAACAGCTCAAGGAACTCGACGCCACCCTGCGCAACATCGAGGCTGTCCTCAACGTTGACCGGCTGCGCGAGGACAAGGCCCGGCTGGAGCAGGAGGCGTCCGCCCCCGACCTCTGGGACGATCAGGCCCGCGCGCAGCAGGTGACCTCTCAGCTGTCGTACGTCAACGGCGAGATCAGCAAGCTCTCCAGTCTGCGCTCCCGGCTCGACGACGCCCAGGTGCTGCTGGAGTTGGCCGAGGCGGAGTCCGACCCGGGGGTGCTCGTCGAGGTCGAGTCGGAGATCACCGGGTTGACCAAGGCCATCCAGGAGATGGAGGTCCGCACCCTGCTTTCCGGCGAGTACGACTCCCGGGAGGCGCTGGTCGCCATCCGGGCCGGCGCCGGAGGCGTGGACGCGGCGGACTTTGCCGAGATGCTGCTGCGGATGTACCTGCGCTGGGCCGAGCGGCACGGCTACGCGACCGAGGTCTACGAGACCTCGTACGCCGAGGAGGCGGGCCTGAAGTCGGCCACCTTCGCGGTGAAGGTCCCGTACGCCTACGGGACGCTCAGCGTCGAGTCGGGCACCCACCGGCTGGTCCGGATCAGCCCCTTCGACAACCAGGGCCGCCGGCAGACCAGCTTCGCGGGCGTCGAGGTGCTGCCGGTGGTGGAGCAGACCGACCACATCGACATCCCCGAGAACGAGATGCGGATCGACGTCTACCGCTCCTCCGGCCCGGGTGGGCAGAGCGTCAACACCACCGACTCCGCCGTCCGGATCACCCACATCCCCACCGGCATCGTGGTGACCTGCCAGAACGAGAAGTCCCAACTGCAGAACAAGGCATCCGCGCTGCGGGTGCTGCAGGCCCGCCTGCTGGAGCGCAAGCGGCAGGAGGAGCAGGCCAAGCTGGAGGGGCTCAGGACCGACGCCGCCGGCTCGTGGGGCGACCAGATGCGTTCGTACGTGCTGCACCCCTATCAGATGGTGAAGGACCTGCGAACCGAGCAGGAGACCGGCAATCCGAGCGCGGTTTTCGACGGCGAGCTGGACAGCTTCATCGAGGCCGGCATCCGCTGGCGCAAGCAGCGCCAACTCGCCGGCGACGGTGCGTGATCGGCCGGGGGCGGAGCGCGTCATCGATCTTCCTGGTCAGCGGTAAATCGATGACGCGACCCGCAACCGTGGGGCGCAGGGCTTGGCTCTTCGGTTACACCGCGTAGACTCACCACCCGTGATTCAGCTTGAGCAAGTGACGAAGACGTACCCGAAGGCGTCCCGGCCTTCGCTCGACAACGTGTCCGTCTCGATCGAGAAGGGCGAGTTCGTCTTCTTCATCGGTCCATCCGGCTCCGGCAAGTCCACCATCATCAAGCTGTTGCTGCACGAGGTCACGCCCAACAAGGGCCGGGTCATCGTGAACAGCAAGGACGTCACCTCGATGCGCTCCTGGAAGCGACCCCACTTCCGGCGCTCGATCGGCTGCGTCTTCCAGGACTTCCGGCTGCTGCCGAACCGCACCGCGTACGAGAACGTGGCGTTCGCCCTGGAGGTGATCGGCAAGACCAAGGCGGTCGCCCGCCGGGTCGTGCCGGAGGTGCTGGAGCTGGTCGGGCTCGGTGGCAAGGAGCACCGTTACCCGCACGAGCTCTCCGGCGGTGAGCAGCAGCGGGTCGCGGTCGCCCGGGCGTTCGTGAACCGCCCGCTGATCCTGCTCGCCGACGAGCCGACGGGAAACCTCGACCCCGACACCTCTATCGAGATCATGCGTCTGCTGGACCGGATCAACCGCACCGGCACGACCGTCGTGATGGTCACGCACGACTCCAACATCGTGAACCAGATGCGCCGCCGGGTCATCGAGATCGAGAGCGGCCGCATCGTGCGCGACCAGGCCCGCGGCGTCTACGGGTGAGCCGACCCTCCACCCCCAGCCGTACGACCTGACGACGAACACCTCATGCCGGAGAGCCGGAGGAATTCCCGATGCGGATGAAGTACGTCCTGTCCGAGGTACTGGTCGGACTGTGGCGCAACGTCACCATGACCATCGCCATGATCATCACTCTGGCGGTGTCGCTGTTCATGCTCGGCGCCAGCGGCCTGCTGTACCAGAAGGTCGGCGACATGAAGGACCTCTACTACGAGAACGTCGAGGTCTCGATTTTCCTGGACGCCGAGGTCACCCCGGAGCAGCGTGACGGCCTCGACGCCAAGCTGAAGAGCGACCCCCTGGTGAAGGAGGTGTTCTACGTCAACAAGGAAGAGGCGTACAAGCGCTTCCAGGAGATGTACCAGGACGCCCCCGACCTGGTGAACGCGGTCAAGGCGGACCAGCTGCCCGAGTCGTTCCGGCTCAAGCTGGTCAACCCGGAGCAGTACAAGAACATCTACGACCAGTACAGGGACACCGAGGGTGTCGACGAGATCGTCGACCAGAGCCGGCTGCTGGACAAGGTCTTCGGCGTGCTCACCGGAATCCAGAACTTCGCGCTGGCCATCGCGGTCGTGATGGCCGTCGCCGCACTGCTCCTGGTTGCCAACACCATCCAGGTGGCGGCGTACAGCAAGCGGCGTGAGGTAGCGGTCATGAAGCTGGTCGGCGCCTCCAACTGGTTCATCCAGGCGCCGTTCGTGCTGGAGGCCGTGGTCGCCGGCCTGATCGGTTCGATTTTCGGTCTCGCCGCGCTGGCGGCGCTCAAGGTCGCCGCCGCCGGCGGTTCGCTGGCGGCCCTGGAGGGCCTGATCACGCCGATCTCCTGGGCCGACATCATCCTGACGTTCCCGCTGATGGCTGCGGTCGGTGGCCTGGTCAGCGCGGTCACCGCCTGGGTCACGCTCCGCTTCTACCTGCGGGTCTAGTCACCGCGCGGCTCTCCGAGGGCCCTCCGGCGCCGGAATAAACGGCGCGGGAGGGCCCTTGTCGTTCAGGTAGCATGATCTCCGCCCCGGGGCCGGTCGGACCGGTCACGGGTCACCTGGGAAGGGGGTGGCGCCGATGCCACGGGAAAAGGGACGCAAGGTCGTCGCCTCCAACCGCAAGGCCCGGCACGACTACGCGATCCTCGACACGTACGAGGCGGGTATGGCGTTGACCGGTACCGAGGTCAAGTCGCTGCGGGCCGGGCGGGCGTCGCTGGTCGACGCGTTCGCCCAGGAGCGCAACGGCGAGCTTTACCTGCACGGGATGCACATCCCCGAGTACACCCAGGGCACCTGGACCAACCACGAGCCCCGGCGTACCCGGAAGTTGCTGCTCAATCGGCTGGAGATCGACCGGCTGATCGGCAAGACCCGGGAGAGCGGGCTCACCCTGGTGCCGTTGCAGGTCTACTTCTCCGACGGCTGGGCCAAGGTGGAGATCGGCCTGGCCAAGGGCAAGAAGTCGTACGACAAGCGACAGGACCTCGCCAAGCGGGACGCGCAGCGGGAGATCGCCCGGGTCACCGGCCGGCGGGGTAAGGGGATGAATGAGTGATTTGTCTGCCTCACCTCGGCCGGCGTGCCGGCCGGGGGCTCGGGATGAAACCCGTTGCGGCAGGCGTTAGGCTTGATGGTGCTGCCGCAGGGGCAGCCCGTCGAGGGGGTGACTGGTTTCGACTTCGTACGTTGCGGCAGGGGAAGCGAGCCGAGGAAGCCGACGTCGTCTCGTGAATCGTTCGTCGGAAAACAATAAGCGCCAAGCAGAATCGCGCTGACTTCGCTCTCGCCGCCTGAGGCGGGTAGCAAGTCTGTCGGCCTGGGAGTGCCTTCGACCCAGCTAGCCGGCATCAGCTAGGAGGCTGGCCAATCGGACCCGGTCGCGGGGTCCGTGCGGCGAGATCAATCAGCGACTGGGCCCGTCACACCGACTCGCTCGCGTGATCGGAGGGGCCGAGTAGAGGCACAGCGAGCTGCGCTCGGAGAAGCCCTGACAATGCGGCGAAGGACCCGGGTTCGATTCCCGGCACCTCCACCACCTGATGCGCCCCGGTCCACCGGACCGGGGCGCATCGTCGTTTCCGGCCCGCGCCACCGGCCGTGGCGGCCGTGACCTGCGGGGACGCAGTTACCAGTGAGACGGATGAGGCACGCCCGGCCCCTGGACACCCGGCCGGTGCGGGTCCACCATCGCTGTACGCGGTCCGAGCAGCGCCGGAGGTGCCCATGGTCACCAGTCCGATCCAGCAGCCGTCAGTGGTCACCGACGCGCTCCGCCCGCCCACCGCCCGCCCGTAC
>NZ_POUB01000277.1 GCF_003236335.1 Micromonospora deserti | reverse complement strand
GGCGGGCGGTGAGTGGGTACGGGCCGTGCCGGCGCGGTCGTCCTGGCGGCGGTTCAGTCCAGGTCGAATTCGCCGTCCTGGGCGCCGGCCACGAAGGCGTCCCACTCGGCCTGGGTGAAGACCAGCACCGGCCCGTCCGGCTCGGCGGAGTTGCGCATGCCGATGAGGTCGTCGACGAAGGCGACCTCGACGGCGCTCTCGGAGGTGTCGCCGTCGGCCCGCTGCCAGACCGCGCGGGAGAGGTCGAAGTCGCCCTTGGGGTGCGAAGTCATGCTGTCAGTCCTCCAGTGCCACGGGTCAGGGGGGACGTTCCCGGTTCCCCATCGGGCAGGATAAGCGGATGCCGAGCCTGACCCGTGTAGAGGCGGCCGCGCGTGGCGCGGTGATTACCGTCGAGTCCTACCAGGTGGACATCGACCTGACCGGCGACGGCGAGCACTTCCGCTCCCACGTCACGATCCGGTTCCGGGCGAGCACCGGCGCCGCGACCTTCGTCGAGGTCAAACCCGCGAAACTGCTGGCGGTACGCCTCAACGACCGGGACGTCGACCCCGGCACGCTGACGGACAACCGGCTGCCCCTGACCGGGCTGGCCGAAGCCAACACGCTCACCGTCACCGCGGAGATGGCGTACTCGAACACGGGGGAGGGGATACACCGCTTCGTCGACCCGGCCGACGGGGAGACCTACCTGTACGCGATGTCGTTCCTCGACGACGTGCAGCGCATCTTCGCCGCCTTCGACCAGCCTGACCTGAAGGCGCCGGTCACCCTGGCCGTGACCGCCCCGCAGCACTGGACGGTCGCGGCCAACGGCGAGCTCGCCGCCAACCCCCGGCCCGGCCGGTGGGAGTTCGCCCCGACGAAGCCGCTGGCCACGTACTTCGTCTCGTTGATCGCCGGGCCCTGGCACGTCCGGCGGGACTCGCACGACGGCATCCCGCTTGGCGTCTACTGCCGCCGTTCCCTCGCCGCGCACCTGGACGCCGACATCGACGAGATCTTCACGGTGACCCGGCAGTGCCTGGACCGGTTCCACCAGCTCTTCGCGGAGCGCTACCCGTTCGGCAAGTACGACCAGGCGTTCGTGCCGGAGTTCAACGCGGGCGCGATGGAGAACCCGGGCCTGGTCACCCTCCGCGACGACTACGTGTTCCGCTCGGCGGTCACCGACACCCAGCGGGAGCTGCGGGCCACCACCATCGCCCACGAGATGGCGCACATGTGGTTCGGCGACCTGGTCACCATGCGCTGGTGGGACGACCTCTGGCTGAACGAGTCCTTCGCGGAGTACCTGGGCACCCGGGTGACCGCCGAGGCGACCCGGTTCGACCGGGCCTGGACGACCTTCGCGTTGCGCCGCAAGGCCTGGGGCTACGCCGCCGACCAGCGCCCCTCCACCCATCCGGTGGCGCCCGAGGAGGTGATCGACGCCGCGCAGGGGCTGCTCAACTTCGACGGCATCTCGTACGCCAAGGGGGCCAGCGTGCTGCGGCAGCTGGTGGCCTGGCTCGGTGACGACGCCTTCCTGGCCGGGTTGAACGCGCACTTCGTCGCTCACCGCTTCGGCAACGCGACGCTGGCCGACCTGCTCGGCAGCCTCGCGTTGGCCAGCGGGCGAGACCTGACCGGCTGGGCCGAACGCTGGCTGCGCGCGGCCCAGGTCAACACGCTGCGCGCCGAGGTGTCCGTCGACGTGGACGGCCGCTACGTCGAGGTGGCGGTGGTGCAGACCGCGCCCGACACGCACCCGGTGCTGCGCCCGCACCGGATCGGCGTGGGCCGGTACTCCGCCGGCGGCGCGGTCGACCGCGTCGAGGTCGATCTCGAACCGGACGTCGACGGGGGCCGTACGGTGCTCGCCGGGCTGACCGGTGCGCCGGCCGCCCGGCTGCTGCTGCCCAACGACGGCGACCTGACGTTCGCCAAGGTACGCCTCGATCCCGCTTCGGCCGACGCCGTACCGCTGGTGCTGCCCGGCCTGGCCGACCCCCTCGCGCGGGCGCTGCTCTGGGGCGAGGCACTGGACGCCGCCACCGACGGGGAGCGGCCGGTCAGCGGGCTGGTCGGGCTGGTCGCCGCGGCGCTGCCGGCCGAGACCGAGGTGATCATCGCCGAGGACGTGCTCACCCTCACCCGCTCGCTGGTCGACCGCTACCTCGACCCGGCGGCCCGGGCGGCGGCCCTGGTCGACGTCGCCGACGCCTGCCGGCAGCTGCTCGACGGCGCCCCGCCCGGAGAGTCGTTGCAGCTGGCGGCGGCCCGCGGCTGGATCGCCGCCACCACCGACGCCGAGCTGCTCACCGGCTGGCTCGCCGGCCGCAGTGTGCCACCGGGGCTGGCTGTCGACGCCGAGCTGCGGTGGGCGGTGCTGCGCCGGCTGGTGGTGCTCGGCGCGGCGGGCGGGCCGGAGATCGCCGCCGAGGCGGCCGCCGACGCGAGCGCCACGGGCGCGGAACGGGCCGCCCGCTGCCGGGCGGCGCTGCCGGAACCGGCCGCGAAGCGGGCCGCGTGGGAGATCATCGTATCGAACACCGAGCTGTCCAACCGCCTCGTCGAGGCGACCGCTGAGGGGTTCTGGCAGCCCGAGCAGGCCGAGCTGACGGCCGGGTACGTCGAGCGGTACTTCGCCGACATGCCGGCCGCCGCGCGGCTGCGTACGCCCTGGACGGCCGACCGGGTGGCGAGCCTGGCCTTCCCCCGCTACGCCGTGGCACAGGCCACCCGGGAGGCGGCCGCGGCGCTGCTGGCCCGCGACGACCTCACCCCGGGCCTGCGCCGGGTGGTGACCGACGCCGACGACGACCTGCGCCGGGCCCTGCTGGCCCGTACGGCGGTCGCCGCCGCCGCGGCCTGACCGCCCCGTCTGACCCGCGCGTGGCCGGCGGCGCGGCGCCGGCCCGGCCGGTGCCAGCACGGCGAGCCGGACCCACCGGCCGCCCGGCGTCGGCGGCGACGGGGTGCGCACCCGCGGGCGGGGGCGCACCCCGGGGCGAGGTCAGCGCGCGGCCGGATCCGAGGTGACCGGGGCGTCCCAGTCGATGACGTAGCGCTGCTCGTGGCCCATCGTCTTCTCCGGGTCCATCGCGGTCTTCATCAGCAGCGGCATCAGCAGTGGCATGAGCGCCCGGGCCACCGCGCCCGGCGCCTTTGCCCGGTTGATCCGTGCCGCTCGGGCGGCGACCTTCTCCACCCGGTCGCGCCGCAGCCGCTCGTACGCGGTGAACGCCGAGGCGACGTCGGGCAGGTCCCGCAGGCAGCGGGCGAGCTGCACCGCGCTCTCGATCGCGAGCGACGCGCCCTGGCCGGAACTGTTCGACGGCGCGTGCGCCGAGTCGCCGACCAGCACCATCCGGCCGCGATGCCAGCGCGGCACCGGCGGCATGATCAGCAGCGAGCCCACCACCTGGAGGTCGTCGGCGCTGCTGGTCAGCATGAGCTGCCGGCCCGGGTCGTCGTCGCCGTAGGCGGCGCGCAGCGCCCGCAGCCACTCGGCCGCGGGCACCGCACGGGCCTCGGGCAGGGTCATCGGCCGCTGCTGCGGCAGGTTGACGCCCCACCGGGTGCCGCCGCCCGGCTCCGGCCAATAGAGGTAGTAGCCGCGCCGGCCGAAGGCGAAGGTCATGGTGCCGGGTTCGGCGTCCACCTCGTGCCGGGCCACCGCCTCGAAGCCGAGCAGCCCGGTGTAGCGCGGGCCGGGCGCGTCCGGGTCGATCAGGGTCCGGACCGTCGAGCGGATCCCGTCGGCGCCGACCAGGACGTCGGCTGTGGCGGTGCTGCCGTCGGCGAACCGCGCGGTGATGCCGGTCGCCGTCTCTTGCGTGTCGACCAGGCGCTTGTCGTGCTCGATCACCACGCCCGCGGCGACGGCCCGGTCGTGCAGCGCGCGGTGGAGGTCGGCGCGGTGCACCACCTGCAACGGCGGTACGTCGGCCAGGCCCGGCAGGTCGAGGCGCTTGCGGCCGACGGCCATCGCCGTGCGGTGGATGGGGGTGGCGATCGCGGTCACGGCGCTGTCCGCGCCGACGGCGCGCAGCACGGCGACGCCGTTGGGGGCGAGCGCGAGGGTGCCGCCAACGCCGTCGGCGGTGCTCGGGTACGCCTCGTAGACGGTGGCGGCGATGCCCGCGCGGCGCAGCGCCAACGCGGTCACCGGGCCGGCGATGCCGCCCCCGATGACGATGGCCGTCCTCACTGTGGTCATGGTCTTCTCCCTGGTCGTCGGTGCTCGTGCGTGGCACCGCCTGGGAGGGAGCCCGGCTATCCTCGTGGTTGCCGCTTCGGGCCGGAGCACCTTCCCAGGTGCGGTACCGAGGTAAGGGCCCCGGTGCGGTGTTGGCGCACCGCGCCGGGGCCGTCCGTCACTGCGTGGCGCTGCCCCCTTCGCCGAGATCGGTCAGCTCCGGCGGCAGCTCGCCGGTCTCATGGAAGGCCCGCCACTGGTCGAGCCCGGGGTAGGTGCCCGCGGTGAGTTCGGCCAGCAGGGAGCGGACCCAGGCCGCCTCGGCCTCCCGGATGGCCAGGTCGTACTCCGACTCGACCAGGAACAGCCGCGGTATCTGCCGCAGGTGCTCCGCGAGTGCGTCCCGCCCGGCCCGGATGCCCTCCTCGAGCAGCTCAAGGCGTTGCCGCAGGAGCGCCGCCGCCTCGTCGGGGTGCAGGACGGCGAGCACGGACAGGCCGGCACGGAAGCGGGGATGCTCCGGCTGCGGGGTCGTCACCAGCTCCCGCGCCCAGTCGACCAGCTCGGCCCGGCCCGCCTCGGTGATCCGGTAGACGGTGCGCTCGGGGCGCCGTCCCGCGCGGACGCTCTCGACGGCCGCGATCAGCCCGTGCCGCTCCATGTTGCGGATGACCGTGTAGAAGGACCCCCACTTGATCTCCATGTCCTGGTCCTTCCCCCAGGACCGGAGGGTGGTGGCGATCTCGTACGGGTGCATGGGCCGCTGGGTGAGAGCGGAGAGCACGGCGAGGGCCAGCAGATTGCCGACCTTGCGCTGCTTCGGCATGCCGCCCTCCTGTGCTCGCTGACGATTACTTGCCAGCGAGTATACGGTGGCGAGGGGTGGCGGCGCCACCGCCTCTTCAGCAGCCGGGCGGGCTCGGGAGGCGTCCGCCGCGTGGTGAGGACCACGGCACCGCCGCAGGTGCCCGCGGCAGCGGCCGGCCTACGATCACGGGGTGGAGGAAGACATCCGGCGGATCGGCATCATGGGCGGCACCTTCGATCCGATCCACCACGGGCACCTCGTCGCGGCCAGCGAGGTGGCGGACCGGTTCGGGCTGGACGAGGTGGTCTTCGTCCCCACCGGCCAGCCGTGGCAGAAGGCGGACGAGCCGGTCAGCCCCGCCGAGGACCGCTACCTGATGACGGTGATCGCCACCGCCTCCAACCCCCGCTTCCAGGTCAGCCGGGTCGACATCGACCGGGGTGGGCCGACGTACACCGTCGACACCCTGCGCGACCTGCACGCCGAGTACGGCCCGAAGGTGCAGCTGTACTTCATCACCGGCGCGGACGCGCTGGAGAAGATCCTCTCCTGGAAGGACCTGGACGAGATCTTCGAGCTGGCCCACTTCATCGGGGTGACCCGGCCCGGGTTCGAGCTCACCGACGCGCACCTGCCCGCCGACACGGTCAGCCTGGTGCAGGTCCCGGCGATGGCGATCTCGTCGACCGACTGCCGCGACCGGGTTGCCCGGGGTGAGCCGGTCTGGTACCTGGTGCCCGACGGTGTGGTGCAGTACATCGCCAAGCGGCGCCTCTACCAGCAGTGATTCCACCTGGTTTCGGCCGGTTGGCGGCGGTAACGCGCCACAACTGACAAGTCGGGACGCCACCGCGTGTGAGACGCTTGGGGGACCGCACGGTTGATCGAAGGAGAACGGTGACAGTTTCCGAACGCGCTCACGAGCTGGCGATCGCCGCCGCCCAGGCCGCCGCCGACAAGAAGGCGCAGGACATCGTCATCATCGACGTGGGCGACCAACTCGCCATCACCGACGCGTTCCTGCTCGCCGCGGCCCCCAACGAGCGCCAGGTGCTCGCCATCGTCGACGCCATCGAGGAGCGGCTGCTCCAGCTGCCCGAGAAGGCCAAGCCGGTCCGGCGCGAGGGCGAGCGCGGCGGCCGATGGGTGCTACTCGACTACGTCGACATCGTGGTGCACGTCCAGCACACCGAGGAGCGCGAGTTCTACGCCCTCGACCGGCTCTGGAAGGACTGCCCGACGATCCCGTTCGTCGACCGGGACCTCGTCGACGCCGAGTCCGCCGCCGGCTCCGCCGCCGAATGACCCGGCTGATCATCTGGCGGCACGGCAACACCGACTGGAACGCCGCCGGCCGGGTTCAGGGGCAGACCGACGTACCCCTCAACGACCTCGGCCGGGAGCAGGCCCGCGCCGCTGCCCCGCTGCTCGCCGCCCTGCGACCGGACGCCATCATCGCCAGTGACCTGCGCCGCGCGGCGGACACCGCCGCCGCGCTGGCCGCGCTGACCGGGCTGCCGGTGCGCGCCGACGCACGGCTGCGGGAACGGTACTTCGGGCACTGGCAGGGCCTCGCCCTGACCGAGGCGGCCGAACGCTTCCCCGCCGAGTACGCCCGCTGGCGGGCCGGCGACCCCGACCCGGGCGCCGGCATCGAGAGCCTTGACGACCTCGGCAAGCGGGTCGGCGCCGCCCTGCAGGAAGCGGCCGACGCGGTGCCGGGCGGCACCGTGGTGGTGGCCATGCACGGTGGCGGGGCCCGGCAGGGCTGCGGCCAGTTGCTCGGCTGGGACCACGCGGTGCTGCGCACCGTCGGCTCCCTGCAGAACTGCCACTGGACCGAGCTGCGGCACGATGACGTCCGGGGCTGGCACCTGCGGGCCCACAACGTCGGCCTGATCGTCGCCCCCACGCCCGCCGACGCGGTCTGACCACGCCGCCCCCGCGTGCCCGGCGGGGATCGGCTAGCGTGCCGGGCATGCCCGTCGCGGTCGTCACCGACTCCACCGCCTATCTTCCCCCCGAGCTGCTGCACGCCCACCGGCTGACGGTGGTGCCGCTGACCGTGGTGCTCAACGGCGCGGAAGGGCTGGAGGGGGTGGAGACCCTTCCCGCCGACGCCACCCGCGCCCTGGGCGGCCGGCGGGTCACGGTGAGCACCTCCCGGCCCGCGCCCGAGCAGTTCGTGCGCACCTACCGGGAGCTGTTGGACGCCGGCGCCAGCGGGGTCGTCTCGGTGCACCTGTCCGCCGAACTTTCCGGCACCGTGGAGGCGGCCCGGCTGGCCGCCGCCGGTTTCGGCGATCGGGTCGCGGTGGTGGACAGCCGCTCCTGCGGGATGGGCGTCGGCTTCCCGACGCTCGCGGCCGCCGCGGCCGCCGCCGGGGGCGCCGACATCGCCGGGGTACGCGACGCCGCGCGGGACGCGGTGGCGCGGACCACCATCTGGTTCTACGTCGACACGCTGGAGTTCCTTCGTCGGGGCGGCCGGATCAACGCGGCCGAGGCGCTGCTCGGCACCGCCCTGTCGGTCAAGCCGATCATGCACATGCCGGACGGCGCGATCGTGCTCAGGGACAAGGTGCGTACCGCCAGCCGCGGGGTGGCCCGGCTGGTCGACCTGGCCGTGGAGGCCGCCGGTGACGCCGATGTGGATCTGGCGGTGCACCACCTCGCCGCGCCGCAGCGGGCCGAGGCGCTGCTCGCCGCGCTGACCGACCGGCTGGGCGGCCGGCTGCACCAGGCGTACGTCTCGGAGGCCGGCGCGGTGGTCGCCGCGCATGCCGGGCCGGGGTTGGCCTGCGTCGTCGTGCACCGCCGCCCGCCCGCCGCCGGCACCGACTAGCGTCGACCCCGACGGCAGGGGCGGCTGCGGCGGGTGGCTCCCGCCGCGCGACGGGCGGTCGGGGCGGTCG
>NZ_POUB01000276.1 GCF_003236335.1 Micromonospora deserti | reverse complement strand
ACGACGCCCCCCGCCGCCCCTCGCCCGCCTGACGCGGTCAGGCAGGTGGCCGGATCGTTCCGCAGCGGGGCAGGATGGTGCCTGACGCGCCGGGGTCCGTTCCGGCCAGGATTCGGGTCATGAGCAGAGCAGCACTTGTCGTCATCGACGTCCAGGAGTCCTTCCGGCAGCGCCCCATCTGGGCGTACGGCTCGAACCCCGACATCGTCGGCCAGGTCGGCCGGCTGGTCGACGCCGCCCGCCGCCGCGGCGACCTGGTGGTCTGGGTCCTGCACGCCGAACCCGGCAGCGGCGGCGTCTTCGACCCGGCCGGCGGGCACGTCCGGCTGATCGACGGGCTGGCGCCGGTCGACGGGGAGCCGACGCTGGTCAAGACCTCGCACAACGCGTTCACCACCACGAACCTCCAGCAGGTGCTGACCGTGGCCGGCATCCGCGAGATCACCGTCTGCGGCATCCGCACCGAACAGTGCGTGGAGACCACCACCCGGGTCGGCTGCGACCTCGGCTACGAGATGACCTTCGTGACCGACGCGACGGTGACCTTCCCGACGCCGCACCGGGACCTGCCGGCCACCGCCACCGTCGCCGAGATCCTCGCCGACCCGCGCACCCTGTCCACCGAGGAGATGATCGCCCGCACCGAGTACGCCCTCGCCGGCCGGTTCGCCACCGTCCGTACCGTCGCCGAGGTGACCGGCGCGACCCCGCCCGCCGGCCGGGAACGGGTCGGCGCGGGCGCGCGGGGCTGAACCGATGGCCCGGGTCGTCTTCCTGCTCGTCCCGCAGCTGCACCTGCTGGACCTCGCCGGCCCGGCCCAGGTCTTCTCCACCGCCGCCGACCTCGGGTACGACTACCGGCTGCACTACGTCGCCGACCGGGAGATCGTGCCGACCGTGCAGGGCGTACCGGTGGTCGCCGGGCTTCAGTGGCCTGAGCTGACCCGCGACGACCTGGTGGTCGTACCCGGGTGGCGGCCCAGCGCGCACGGGCCGCAGGGGCCGGTCGGGCCGGCGGACCTGCGGCGGCTGGCCGACCACCACGCGGCCGGCGGCACCGTGGCGAGCGTCTGCGCGGGGGCGTACGCCCTCGGCGGGGCCGGCCTGCTCGACGGCCGGCGCTGCACCACCCACCACGAGCTGCAGGACGAGCTGGCCCGCCGGTTCCCGGCGGCGCAGGTGGTCCGCGACGTGCTCTACCTGGTCGATGACCGGGTGGTCACCTCGGCCGGCATCGCCAGCGGCATCGACGTGGCGCTGCACCTGGTCGCCACCCGGCACGGCCCGGCAGTGGCCGCCCGGATCGCCCGCGCGCTGGTCGTCTACGCCCGGCGCAACGGCCACGAGCAGCAGGCCAGCGCGATGATGCGGCATCGCTCGCACCTGTCCGACGCGGTGCACCGGGTGCAGGACGTGATCGACAGCCGGTTCGCCGAGCCGTTGCCGCTGGCCGACCTGGCCGCCGCAGGCGGGGTGGCCGAGCGGACGCTGACCCGGCTGTTCCGCCACACCACCGGGTTGACGCCGCTCGGCTACCAGCAGCTGTTGCGGGTGGAACGGGCCGAGCACCTGATCGGGCACGGTGCCACCGTGGAGGCCGCCGCCCGCGCGGTCGGCTTCACCGATGCCCGGATGCTGCGCCGGCTGCGGGCCCGGGTGGCGCCCGGCCGGATCGCCCCGCCCGGTAGCAGTCGTCCCGGGGCCGGAACTCCACGGGCAGCGACCCCGGCAGGGTGATGCGACCGTCGTCGGGCGGCAACTCGCCGCCGGCTCGCCGCCGGTCAGTTGACGGGCAGCGCCTTCGTCCCGCCGCCGGCGATCGAGCGGGTCAGCTTCCTCCCGCCCGACCAGAACCAGCAGCGCACCCCCCGGTCACCACGCGCCCACGCCTCCGCCGACGGGAAGCGGTACGTGGTGCCAGTGCGGTAGCGGAGCATCCCGTCGACCGGCACCTTCGCGTAGCGGGCGATGACCGTCCGGCACTTCGCGTGGACGGCGTCCTCGTCCTGCTGCGCGTCGGCGTACGACTGGTCCGGCGCGGCCCAGATGCCGGCGAACTCGAACCGGTGCGGCTCCGTGCAGGCGATCGGCAGCAACCGGCCCCACTCGTCCTCCTCCATGCACCGGTAGACCAGCGGGGAGGAGCCCTTCAGCACGCCGCGCAGGCTGCCCGCCCGGGCGATGGCACGGTCGTTGTCGCCGTTGACCCCACCGACGGCGTCCAACTCGAAGATGTCGCACCGGAACCACCGGCTGCCGCCCGCCCAGCCGTCCGGCGAGGTGGGCGCCACCTGCACCGACAACCGGGCACCGCGCCAGTCGCCGCCCACGAACTCCTTCGCCCGGCTGTCACACTCGGCGAAGGCGGAACGCATCGCCGACGACCCGACGCGCGGCGGAATGGGGCGCGCGGCGAGCGCGCCGGTGAACGCGCCGATGTGAAACGTCTCGACCAGGTGCGTCTTCGCGCAGTCGACCGGCTGGTGGCTGGTGAGGTAGCTCGTGGGCTCCGCGATCACATGGCACTCGCCGGCCTGCGGCGCGAACTGGCGGGCCTCGGCCACCGGCCGCCAGTCGTCGGTCAGGTCGCCGTCCGCGCCGGACGGCGTGCCGCAGCCGCTCAGCGCCGCCCCCAGCAGCACGGCCGAAACCATGACACCCCACCAGCGCCGCATGCCACCCTCCCCGGAGCCCCCGTGACAACCGGCGCAGCATATGGCACTCGCAGCGGGATGGCGTGCCGGGTGCCCCTGCCGCCGTCACCCGCCGAGTGACGCACGCAGACCAACCCGCCGTCGGGCCTGCCCGTTTCGGGCCGGCCGACCCACAGCACGCCGGGTTGTGGCACTGCCCGGGGAGGCCGCTGAGCTGCGGCGGTGGAGGTGCGCCCGGCAGGATTCGAACCTGCGGCCTTGGGATGAGAAGTTGAATCCCGATCGTGATTCGGGGTTACTGACAGTCCATAGGGGTGTCTATCTGTCCAGGTAGACACCCCTATGGCTGTTCCTCAGTGATGAATGGTGCCGACCGATCCGTGGGCGTCCGGGCTCACAGCAGGCTCACCGTCCGGTGGGTTCGCCCGCGTCTGTGCGGCTCCGCGAAGTACAGCCCAAGCATCTGGTCGTCCAGGTCGGTTGCTTGATCTCCCCGCGCGGGCCGAACTCGGAGGACCAGGGTGTGATGTCGAGGACCGGCGTTCCGTCCACGGCATCCAGCTCCTCGACGTGAAGGTCAAGGTCGTCGACCTTGATGAGCCGACACCGGGACACGCCGAGCCAGTTGATGTACCACGCCGCAGTTTTGATCTTGGATGGACCAACGCCGGACCATCCGGCTCCCGGCGGGCTGATCGCGACGGTTGCCGCCGCCGGCCTTCAGGTCGCTCACGCACTGCAGTGGCTCATTTTGCTGGTGTCCAGCGTCGGTACCGAGTTTCCACTCTTGCCCAACGTGGCGTCCCAGGCCGCTTTGTACGACCCGTCTCGCGCGGCGGCCTTCAGGATCTCGTTGATCTTCTCGCAGCCGGCTCTGTCCTTCTTCTTCATCCCGATGCCGTAGGGTTCCTCGGAGAAGGTCTTGCCCACCAGCTTGAACTTGCCCGCGTTTTCCGGCTGCATGGCGTAGCCGAGGAGGATAACGTCGTCGGTGCTCATCGCGTCGACCGCGCCTGACTCGAGGTCCGGAAGGCACCTGGCGTCCTGGTCGAACTGCTGCAAGCGGGCCTTCGGGTACTGCGACCGGATCCGCCTGGCCGACGTCGAGCCGGCGATCGAGCAGACGACCTTGCCGTCGAGATCCTCCGGCCCCCTGATGGTCGAGTCGGTCTTGACCAGCAGGTCCTGGCCGGCGATGTAGTACGGACCGGCGAACCTGACCGCCTTCTTGCGCGCGTCGTTGATCGTGTAGGTGGCCACGACAAAGTCGACCGTACCCTCCTTGATGACCTGTTCGCGGTTCGGCGTGCTGGTCTCCTTCCACTGGATGTTGGCCGGGTCGACGCCGAGTCCCTTGGCGACGATCTTCCCGATCTCGACGTCGAAGCCCACGTAGGTACCATCGGTCTTCAGGCTGAGGCCCGGCTGGTCGGGCTTTACGCCGATGGCGAGCGTCTTTGTCTTCGCGGCCTTTTCGATGACACCGGGGCCGCTGTCGCCGCCACCGCAGGCGCCGGTGGTGAATGAGAGTGCCGCAACCGCGACTATCGCCGCCGCCCGCGTGACACGCATTCCTCTCTCCTTCTTCGACGGCGCACCGCCCCGGAGCCGCACACGCCACACGGGACCCCCCCCGCGCATCGGGATCGTCGGCAGGAAGTCCTTGGCCGCTCGCTTACCGACCTGGTGCGGGTCGAGTGCACCGGTCAATTCGTCGAAGAGCATCGCCGTGGGCTGCACCGCGGCGACGCGGGCGCCGCCGGCCACGTGTTGACCGCGGCAAGCGGGATGAGCAGTCGGCCGACCCGCCCCCACCCTACTGTCTCGTCTCGCCCGTACGGGTCAGTTGCGACTATTCGGTGAGGCAGCCCAAGGGGACCTGACGTGCTGTACCGCGGGCTGTCCTGGGCTCGCCTAATTTTGAGCCGGAAACAGTCACAGAACGGTACGTTGACCCCGGCTGGTCTCGTACCCTCCTGTCGGCTGGCGGAAGGGAGAAACCGTGCGCCCTGAGCGGGTACGTCTGCTGTGGCTGCTCGTCCTGACTGCCGTGCCGGCGGCGGCCGTGGCGGCCGTGTTGTACGCCGTCAACGTCACCTCGGCGTTCGGCCTGGCGCCCCAGGCCAGTGCGATCTCGCCGTACGGGGCGTTCTTCGACCTGCGCTGGGTGCTGGTGTATCACAACTCCTGGGCCATGTTCGCCGGCCTGTTGCTGGGCGCCATCGTGCTCCGCGGACTGTTCTCGGCCGTACTGGTCGCGCTCGCCTGGCCGGCCGAGCGGCCGTGTCCGTCGTTTCGCCGGCTGGCCGGCCGCAACCTGACCTTCGCGGCCGTCGTCGTCGTGATTCTCTCGCCGTGGACCGCGCTGGCCGTGGTCGCCTCGGACGTTTCGCTGGCCTATTTCCAGTTCCTTGAGTTGGTGCCGGTGATAGTCCTGGCCCCGCTGCTACAGCGGGGCGGGATTGTGCCGGACTGGTGGCGCGGCCTGCCGTCGGCCGCCACGGTCGGCTGGTCGCTGCTCAACTTCGTGACCCTCGCCGCGGGCGCCGCGCTCGTCTGGTCCGTCCCGGATCGGTTGACGGTACCGGCAGCCGCCGTGACCGGAATGGTCAACGGCCTGCTGTGGCAGCGAAAGGTGCGCGCCACGGTGCTCCAGCAGCGGGTGCGGTGGTCCCGAGTGCCCGCAACGCCGTTGGTCGTCGCCTTGTTGGTGAGCAGCTTGCTGTTGGTCGAATACGTCGAGGACCTGGGGGCTCGCGGCGCAGGTCAGTCGCTGCAACCCATCGACGCCCTGCCACAGTTCGGGGACGTCGACCATCCGGTGATCTTCCTCGGCGGCTACAACTCGGCCCACCATGGCGACCCGTCAGAATCCCAACCTCCCGTGGTGCGCTTTTCGTACCGGGGCACCGACAACCACGGGAAGCCGGTGTTCTACTCACCGGTCGACACCCACCAGTCGCTGTCCACCAGCGCCCAACTGCTCGCCACCCAGGTGGAACAGCTTCACTCGCGTAGCGGTAAACCGGTTTCGCTGGTCGGGCAGAGCGAAGGCGCCCTCATCGTCCGCTACTACCTGGACCGCTACCCGCACCCCGCAGTCGACGCGGTGGTCCTGGAGAGCCCAATCCTGCAGGCCGGGCGCGCCTACTACCCGCCGCCGCATGCTCGTTCGGGTTGGGGCATCGCCACGGGTTGGCAACTGCGCGGCATGTTCAAGCTCATGGAAGCCACTAGCGAGGCACCGGACACTCCCGACTCGCCGTTTATTCGCTCCCTGCTGGACGACGCGCCGTTCTACCGCAACCGCCTGCTCTGCCCGGTGCCGGGCGTGCGGATGATCGCGCTACTGCCAACTGTCGATGCCATCACAATCCCGGCGGAGATCAACGCCCAGATTCCCGTGATCCAAATGGCCGGCTTCCATGGCCACCTGATCGACCGGCCAGCCGGACTGCGCCACCTGGCCGATCACCTCACCGGCAAGCCGCCAAGCAACCTGCTCCGTTGGGAATACTCGGCCCTCCAGCGGGTCGCCGGGGCGTGGCAGGCGCCAGCTCTGCCGTTAGCACTCAACCCGGCATGGCATGCCGCCGATCAGCCCGATGCGGCATTGCGACGGGAACCCTGCCGGACCTGAGCCGAACCGCCAGGGTTGCCTATTGCGGCGCCGGAAGGGCAATGGCGCGCGGGCGTTACGCCGGGGACGCCGCCTCCGGCAGGCCGGCCACCAGGGCGGCCAGCCCGCCGGTGTCGAGCAGGTCGGCCGGCCGTACGCCGTAGCGCACGTAGTGGAACCTGGGTTCCGCAGTTCGTATCACAGCGGGCTCACCGTCCCATGGGTTCGCCCGCGTCTGTGCGGGCTCCGCGAAGTACAGCCCCAAGCATCTGGTCGTCCAGGTCGGTTGCTTGATCTCCCCGCGCGGGCCGAACTCGGAGGACCAGGGCGTGATGTCGAGGACCCGCGCAATGGATTCTACCGTGAACCTCTCGGCTGCCATTCCTGCTCCCGCTACGTTTGTTGATGTGTTCTGGGCGAAGGTTGAGAGATAATTCTTGGCGCGAGTGTCCACGTCTTGGACCGCTCGGATGCCGCGGCGTTTGTAGGGTGAGAGGAGGGAGCGCATTTCAGCTGCTACCTGACGGGTGCGGCCTGATCGGACACCGTCCATCGCGTCGAGGGCGCGCGACCATGTAGCGCAAGCCTCCTCAGTTTTGCCTTGCCTCGCTTGAATTGCCCCCATGTAGCCGGCGTGACGGCATGGGTTCGAGTAAAGGACGATACTTTGCGGGGTCTTGACGCTCCGGCGGATTGTTTCGTTGCGCCGGCGCCGGAACAGACGGGGGCCTTCCTCGACTTCATCGCCGACGACGAGTTGTATGGGCTCTTTCACCTGATCGCATTTCGTGGCCTGCGGAGGGGCGAGGCATGCGGCCTGCGGCCGGAAGACTTGGACCTCAAAGGCAAGACTCTCACCGTCGCCACGCAGCTCGTGGACATCAACGGCGAGATCGAGGAGAACGCGCCGAAGAGCGATGCCGGTAACCGCATCGTCGCTCTCGATGCCGACAGCTTGAAGGTTGCCAGGCGCCACCTCAAGCGGCAGCGCAAGGCCCGGGAGGAAGCCGGCGGGGCGTGGGTCGAGAGTGGCCGTCTCCTCACCCGGCCTAACGGCGCATGGGTGGAGCCGACGTGGCTGTCGGACTACTTCGATCGACTGGTACGCAAGGCGGGCTTGCCGCCGATCCGCTTGCATGATCTACGCCACGGCGCTGCCACCATCGCTCTCGCAGCAGACACCGAAATGAAGGTGGTTCAGGACATGCTGGGCTACTCCTCGATCTCGCTCACGTCCGACACCTACACCTCGGTCCTGCCGGAACTTGCACGTGAAGCGGCCGAGGCAGTCGCCCGCCTGGTTCCACGTCAGCGCTCCAAGCGCACGGCCGGGCTCACATCGGGCTCACGCGGGGCCGAGTCATCGAAGGATGACGCTAAGAAAGATCGCAAGAAGAGCAAAAGAACAGCAGGTCAACCCTGGTGCGTGAGGGTGCGCCCGGCAGGATTCGAACCTGCGGCCTTGGGATTAGAAGTGGTATTCGCGTCATGCTCTCTGGTTTCACCAGCTTCACTAAGGGACGTCTCGTAACTCGGTCGGGCGTCCATGGTGGATCATGTCAGGGTGCAGGTGATCTCGGCGGCTCGCCCGGAGTGGATCTTCCCGTTCACCGGGCTGCAGCCCGCCCAGTTCCGCAGGC
>NZ_POUB01000275.1 GCF_003236335.1 Micromonospora deserti | reverse complement strand
GACCACCCCCGCCCCCGGCGGCTGCACCGTCAGCTACCTGCCCAACTCGTGGAACAACGGCTTCACCGCCTGGTACGCGGGCTTGGGCTGGTAGTTGTCGTCCCAGATCAGCGCGGCGCCCTGACCGGGGAAGACGCCCGGGATCCAGGAGTACCTGTCGGTGATCCCCCAGGTGGTGACGCCGGCGCACCGGCTCACCGCGAGGCAGGCGGTCACCACCCGCTTGTAGTCGGCGGCCTGGGCGGCCAGGTTGGCGGCGCTCGGCGGGGTGGGCATCCGGATGTCCAGCTCGGTGATCCGCACGTCTACGCCGAGGTCGGCGAAGCGTTGCAGGTTGGCCTGGAGATCGCCGGGGACCTGGCCGACGATCAGGTGGGCCTGCAAGCCGACGCAGTCGATCGGCACGCCGCGTGCCTTGAAGTCGCGGACCAGGTTCCAGATCGCGGTGCTCTTCGCGTTCACCCCGTCGGTGCTGTAGTCGTTGATGCAGAGCTTGGCGGCCGGGTCGGCGGCGCGGGCGGCGCGGAACGCCTCCTCGATCCACCTGTCGCCGATGCGCTGCTGGAAGACGCTGTCCCGGCGGCCGCCGGAGCCGCCGTCGGCGAACGCCTCGTTGACCACGTCCCAGGCGACGACCTTGCCCCGGTAGTGGCCGGCCACCCCGGTGATGTGGCTGCGCATCGCCTGCAGCAGATCCGGGCCGGGCAGGTTGCTCACCCAGTTGGGCAGCTGCGAGTGCCAGACCAGGGTGTGGCCGTAGAGCTTCTTGCCGCCGCCGGCGGCGTAGCTGGCCACGGCGTCGCCCTGACCGAAGGTGAACTGGCCCGGGGAAGGCTCGGTGGCGTCCCACTTCATCGCGTTCTCGGCGACCACGAGGTTGAACTCGGTGTCGGCGATCTGCCGGTAGGCGGTCTCGGAGAGCCGGCCGGGGTCGAGGGCGAAGCCGATGTCCCGGCCTTTGGCGTCGGCGAGGCTCTTCAGGCTGGTGGCGGCCGCGGCGTGGTCGGGGCGGCCGACGCCGAGGCCGACGGCGAGGGCCGTGCCGGCGAGCAGGACGGCGGCCAACAGCGCCGATCGGAGGCGACCGGCTCGGTGGTGGGGGTTGCGCATGCGTTCCCTGTCCTTCGTCGGGCCGCCCGGCGAGGGCGGCGGAAAGGTGACGTCGGTCGATGGGAGCGCTTCCGCAATGCTGGCACCGCCCTGGATGCCCGTCAACCCGTCCCTCCCCGCCGGCTGGTGGCGGGCGTGGGGGGACGGTGGTGACAGGATGGTTCCCGGGTCGGACGACGGAGGTGGCGATGACCGAGCCGGTCGAGGTACGGCCGCTGGAGCCGGTGACCGAGGAGTGGCAGCGCGCCCTGGCGATCGTGGCGCACCCCGACGACCTGGAGTTCGGCGCGGCCGCCGCGGTCGCCCGTTGGACCGGGCAGGGCAAGCAGATCGCTTACTGCCTGGTCACCAGCGGCGAGGCGGGCATCGACGGGATGCCGCCGCAGCGCGCCCGCGAGATCCGCGAACAGGAACAGCGAACGTCGGCGCGCCTGGTCGGGGTGGACAGCGTCGAGTTCCTCGGCCTGCCCGACGGCGTCCTGGAGTACGGCGTGCCGCTGCGCCGCGAACTGGCCCGGGTGGTACGCCGCCACCGCCCCGAGATCGTCATCACCACCAACTTCCGCGACACCTGGGACGGGGCGTACGCGTTGAACCAGGCCGACCACATCGCCACCGGACGGGCGGTGCTGGACGCGGTCCGCGACGCTGGTAACCGGTGGGTCTTTCCCGAGCAGCTGACCGACGGCGCCGGCCCGTGGAACGGGGTCCGGCAGGTCTGGGCCGCCGCCTCGCCGCTGGCCGCGCACGGGGTGGACGTCACCGCGACCTTCCAACGGGGCGTGGCGTCGCTGAAGGCGCACGAGGCGTACCTGAGCGGCCTGGGCGACGGCAGCTTCGACGCCGAGGAGTTCCTGGAGGGGTTGAGCCGGGCGGCCGGCGTGCGGCTCGGCGTCCGCCACGGCGCCACCTTCGAGGTCTTCCGCTTCGACCTCTGGTAGGCCGGCGGATGATCCTGGTCGGCACGTCCGGCTGGCAGTACCGCGACTGGCGGGGCCGCCTCTATCCGCGGGGGCTGCCGCAGCGGCGCTGGCTGGAGCACTTCGCCGCCCGGTTCGCCACGGTCGAGGTGAACAACGCCTTCTACCGGCTGCCCGAACGGGACACCTTCGCGGCGTGGCGGGCCCGGACCCCGGGCGACTTCTGCGTCGCGGTGAAGATGAGCCGCTACCTGACCCACGTGAAGCGGCTGCGCGACCCGGCCGAGCCGGTGGCCCGGTTTCTCGGCCGGGCCACCGCGCTCGGCGACCGGCTCGGCCCGGTGCTGCTGCAACTGCCGCCGAACCTGCCCGCCGACCCGGCGGCGCTCGACGCCGCGCTGGGCCTCTTCCCCGCCGACGTGCGCGTCGCGGTCGAGCCACGGCACCCGTCATGGTGGACCGGCGCCGTCCGGGCGGTGCTGGAGCACCGGCGCGCCGCGCTGGTCTGGGCCGACCGGCTCGGACGGCCGGTAGCCCCGCTCTGGCGCACCGCCGACTTCGGCTACCTGCGGCTGCACGAGGGGCGGGCCCGGCCACATCCCCGGTACGGGCGGGCGGCGATGGCCTCCTGGGTCCGCCGGCTCGCGGGCGCGTTCGGCGACGACGAGCCAGTGTACGTCTATTTCAACAACGACCCGGGTGGGGCGGCCGTGGTCGACGCGGCCACCTTCGCCGGGCTGGCCGGACGCGCCGGCCGGCGGGTGAGTCGGGTGCCGGTGAACGCCAGCGTCCCGGAGGGCCACCCGGGGCCGGCCGGGGCCTGAACGTGCGGTGGGGACACGAACGGCCCGCCCCACCGGGTGGAGCGAGCCGCCGGGGCACCGGTCAGGGCAGCATCCGGGCCATGTCCTTGGGCATGGTGTCCTTCACGTCCTCCCACTGTCCCTGGGTCGTCACGTGCTGGCGCAGGGCGTCCAGCACCACCTGCACCACGCGCTCCGTACCACCCTGCACGTCGTATGGGAAGCGCTGCCGGACCTCCAGCAGGAAGTCGTCCCGATTCAGCTTGATCGGCACGTCCGCCGGCTTCCAGCCGTCGAAGTAGATCCCCCGCACCACCAACGGCAACTGGGCGGCGAACTCCACGCTCTCCTGCACCGGCATCCGGTCACGCAGCAGGTGCAGCACCGTGCGCAGCGCGCAGTAGGACTGGTTGCGCTGCTCCTTCGGCCAGCCGTAGGCCCGTTCGATGTCCTTGAGAATCAGGTTGGTCTTCTCCATCGAGGAGTCGACCGCCGATTTCAGCTGCTCAGCCATCTGTCCACCCCCGTACCTCGTTCTCCCACCGTCGGTCGTCGTCACGTCGTGGCGGCCCCACCGGGCCCCGCCACTGCCCGGTCGGTCTGACCCGACCGGTCCGCGGCACGCACCGGGAATCACCGGGCGACCCGACGACGCGCAGGACGGCGCCGTGTCGTCGATCCGGTACCACCCGAACCGCCATCTCCCAGCCCCCTCCGTCGTGTCGGTTCCCGCGGCCGTCTCGCCGAGGCGACCGCACGGCACTCCCCATGCTGCGGGTCGACGGGGTGAGGTCGCGTCACCCGGTGCGGGTGAACCGGGGACGCTCAACCCGCGGCGTCGAGCAGATTCGCCAGGGTCGCGGCGTTGGTCTGCGCGTAGTCTCGGTAGCAGTTGTTCATCAGGACGTGGGTTTGCTCGGTGGAGTCGGCCAGCTCGCGCAGCTTCGGCGCCCAGTCCCTCAACTCCCGCTCCGAGTAGCGGTAGCCGAACTTCTCGTGGATGTCGGTGCTGGTCCACCTGTCGCTGTGGCCGTGGAAGCGGACCACCGCGAGGTCCGCGGTGGCGGCCAGCACCGGCGACACCGACGACCGGTGCCCCTGCGGCATGTCCACACAGACGTACGCCAGCCGGTGCTGGCGCAGGAAGGCGAGGGTCTCGTCGGCGTTGGCCCCGTCGAACCAGGAGGCGTGCCGGAACTCGAAGACCGGGCGCAGCGGCGCGCAGCGCTTCGCCACCTCCAGCAGGTACTGCTTGTTGTCCCGCTTGATGGTGAACCAGGGCGGGAACTGGAACAGCAGCGCGCCGAGTCTGCTCGCCTCGACCAGCGGGTCCAGCGCGGTGAGGAAGCGGCTCCAGACCTCCTCGTACGCCTGCGGCGGCAGGTCGTCCGGGTACACGTTCCGCTTGTCCGTCTCCGGCCGCAGGTCCTTGTACAGGGCGCTGACCCTGGTGGGATGGCCGGTGAGGAGACTGAACGCCTTGACGTTGAAGGTGAAGCCGGCCGGGGTGCGCTCGGCCCACAGCTTCGCCGTCCGCTCGGCGGGCGGCGAGTAGTACGTGGCGTCGACCTCCACCAGCGGGAACTGCCGGGCGTAGTAGGCAAGCCGCTTCTCCGGCGTGTCGGCGGTCTGCGGATACCAGCCGGAGTCCAGCAGGGTCCGGTCGGTCCAAGACGCGGTGCCCACCTTGATGTCACCCATGGGTGGAGTCCACCGCGTCCCGGACCGACCGGCAACCGCTGCGGGTCAGGCCGCCCGGCGCTCCCGGGTCTGCTTGCACTTCACGCAGGTGGTGGCGGAGGGGAAGATCTCCAGGCGCTCGACCGGGATGGCCGCGGAGCAGCCCTCGCAGAAGCCGTACGTGCCCTCCGCCAACCGGGTCAGGGCGTGTTCGTACTGGGCGCGGCGGTCGAGGATGGTCCGCAGCAGGGACTGGGCGGTGTCCCGCTCCGCCGTCTTGGTGCCGCTGTCGGCCTGGTCGTCGCCGGCGGTGTCACCCACCTCCACCAGGCGCAGCACCTGACTCTGCAGCACCGCCTGCTCGTACTCCGCGGAGAGTTCGTCGTAGCGGGCCTGCAGGGAGCGCCGGATCTGATCGATCTCCGCCTCGGATCGGCCGGTACCGACCTTGTCGTGGACGAGCATCGCTGCCTGCCTTTCCTGGGCCTCATGGTCCACCGGGGCGCCATGCCGGCCACCCCGGTCGCGTCGTGGGTGCGCGGGCGATCACCCGTGCTCTGTGAGCCGGGCGAATACCCGGGGCCGCCGCCGATCAAACCGCCGATTTTCCGCCCCCGGTCAGCCGGGCGCGGCGGCCTCCACGAGGGCGGGACGGCGAGGATCGTCGATTCGCACCACTACGTCGGCGAAGGACGCCGGGGAGACCTCGTCGGCGTACCGGGCGAAGGCCGGCAGCGTCCAACGCCGCTCCGGATCGGTCCGCCGGGCCAGCGCCGCCGGGGTGAGTTCCAGGTGGACGGTCACGTCGAAGGGCAGCCCACCGCCGAGCAGCAGAGCCCCGCTGACCAGCAGGACGCCGCCGGGCGGAAGCTGGACGTAGTCGGCGCGGCTGGCCCGGTCGGCACGGACGTCCCAGAGCGAGGGCAGCACCCGCCCCGGGCCGCCCGGGCCGGCCGGGTCGAGCACCTCCCGGCGCAGCCCCACCTCGTCGACCCACCCCTCGTAGTAGGCGTCCGGGTTGGTGCGCCCGTGTTCCAGCCGGACCGAGGCGGGGCGCAGGAAGTCGTCGGCGCGTACGTGCAGCACCGGCCGGCCCAGGGCGCGCAGCGGCTCGACCAGCGCGGCGGCCAGCTCGTCCGGGCCGGCCGCCGGGGCGCCGTCCACCGCCACCCGGAGCCGGCCGGCCGGGTCTGTGCCGGCGAGCCGGTCGGCCAGTTCGGTGACGAGCCGGGCCGGGGAGATGGGTCGGATACGCACCCGCCCATCGTGCCCCGGGCACGTACGGGCGAGCCCAGGTGGGCCGGACCCGCCCGGACTCACCCGTTGCGGTCGATGGTGACCCGGGCGTCGTCGGCCAGCCGGTAGCCGACGCCGTAGACCGTGGTAACCAGCGGGACGTCCACGCCGACCTTCCCGCGCAGCCGGCGTACGTGCACGTCCACCGTGCGCACCCCGGCGTGCTCGTAGCCCCAGACCGCGTTGAGCAGTTGCAGCCGGGTGAACACCCGCCGGGGGTGGGCGACCAGGTGCAGCAGCAGGTCGAACTCCAGCCTGGTCAACGGCAGCGGCTCGCCGTCGCGCAGCACCGACCGGGAGGACGCGAGGATGTGCAGGGTCGGGATGGTGGGGGCGAGGGGCCGCCCCGGCTGGCGGCCGGCCGGCACCGGGTCGGCGCGGCGCTCCACCACGGCCGGGCCGCTGGAGATGGTGCCCTCGCCCCGCTCGAGCATCTCCCGGGCGGCCTCCAGCAGCCGGCGCGCCGGCGGGGTCAACGCCTCCTCGGAGGCGAGCGGGATGGACAGGGTCACGGTGAGCACGGGTGCGGCGGTGTTCGCGGGGCGGCGCTGACCGCCCGGGGGTCGACCGGGAACCGCAGGTTGGGACGTATGCCATCCGGCGCGCGACGAGGCGGGGCTGACCGACATGGTCCTCCTTGGCTGGTCCGGGTTTTCCCCACGGCCCGGGACGCCGCTTCATCGATGCTTCCCGGCGCCCGTGCAAGGGTCAAGAGGCGGCTGCGTTGCATGAATGTGACAATTGACGAACACATCGGAGCCGAATGCTCGCTCTGCGTACGAAGCTTGATGATTACAGCAGAGCCGCCGAGTTGACCGAATACGGGGGGTACCCACCCGGTTCACATTCGCCGGAAACGCACCGCGAGCACGCGGAATGAACCCGATTCACGCCCACGGGGCCGACCCGGGCACGCTCCCAGATGGACGCCGGGTGTACCGGCCGTGCGACAGAACACAGCACGAATGGCGAAGCGGCACCCGGGAGCGGATCCGCCGCGTCGACGGCCGGCGGTGGGTCCTCCCGCCGCGCCCGCCGCGACACCCACCGGGCGGGGTCGAACTGGGCTGCGCCGCCCACGTCTTCGACCTGCCGGAAATGCTCGCACTGCCGGTGTAGCCGCCGGCCGCTGACCCGACGCCCGGCGCGCCGGGGCCGCGGCCGGTATACAGAGGCGGTGGAGGATCCCGTACCCGAGCAGATGCGCACGGCCGCGGCGACGCTGCTCGCCGCGCTCGACGAGCCAGCCCGGGCCCGCGCGACGTACCGGTTCGACGACGACGCCGCGCGGCGCTGGCTGGAGTACCGTCCCCGACCCCGGCCCGGGGTCTGCCTCGCCGACCTCGACCGCGCCGGCCGCAAGGCCGTACACCGGCTGCTGGCCACCGCGCTGAGCCCCGCCGCGTACGCCCAGGCGGCGACGATCATGGCGTTGGAGGAGGTGCTGGACCGGGCGGAGGAGTGGCGGCGGGGCCGGCACCGCGACGACTACTGGGTGGCGCTCTTCGGCGATCCCGGCCGGGACGACGCCTGGGCCTGGCGGGTGGAGGGGCACCACCTCTCGGTGAGCATGACCGTGGTGGCCGACCAGGTCTCCCCCGCCCCGGTGTTCCTCGGCGCCAACCCGGCCACCGTCCGGCACGCCGGACACCCGGTGATCCGGCCACTCGGCGCCGAGGAGGACCTCGCCCGGGCCCTGCTGGACGCGATCGGCCCGGCCGGCCGCGCCGCCGCGATCATCGCGGACGAGGCGCCCGGGGACATCATCAGCGCCACCCGGCCCCGGGTCGACGCGCCGCTGGAGCCGCTCGGCGTGCCGGCCGACCGGCTCGGCCCCAGCGGCCGGGCCCTGCTGGACCAGTTGGTCGCCCTCTACCTGGACCGGCTCCCGCCGGAGCTGGCGGTACGCGAGGCGGGGCGGCTCGACGGCGGCCGGGTGCACTTCGCCTGGGCCGGCCCCACCCGCCCCGGCCAACGCCACTACTACCGCGTGCAGGGCGAGGACCTGCTGATCGAGTACGACAACACCACCGACGACGGCAACCACGCGCACACCGTGCTCCGCCGTCCGGCCAGCGACTTCGGCCAGGACGCCCTAGCCGCTCACCACGCCCAGTCCCACCCC
>NZ_POUB01000274.1 GCF_003236335.1 Micromonospora deserti | reverse complement strand
GCCTGCGGAACTGGGCGGGCTGCAGCCCGGTGAACGGGAAGATCCACTCCGGGCGAGCCGCCGAGATCACCTGCACCCTGACATGATCCACCATGGACGCCCGACCGAGTTACGAGACGTCCCTTAGGAAGCGCCGTGCCGCTCGCGCTGAAACTGTGGATCTAACGGCACCTCTCTGCGTCAAGGCGTTGGCGGCAGAGGTTTCCGTGTTGTGGATCATGGTGCGGTAGACGACGTCCGCGGGCCCCGCACGATCGTGCAGCGACGTGGGCGATGGGGCGCGTCCGGCATCGTTCCACCAGCCTCCGTCGCCCTTCCAGGCTCAGTGGGGCGTTGACGTGGGTCATGTGTCCAACGCGTAGGACTGGTCGATCAGGTCCGTCATCGCCTGCTGAAAGTCGCGGCGCTGCTGCTCGCTCCAGCCTTCTGCCAGCCGGTCGAAGACCTTCTCTTGCCAGTCATGAGCTTGTTCCAGCAGGGCGTGGCCGGATGAGGTTACCGTCGCCTGGCGTCGGCGACCGTCTGTTTCCGATGCCTGCATAATCAGGTGCCCGGCCTCGGCCGCGCTCTTGATCAGTCGCGATGCTCCGCTCTGGTCTATGCCGATCTCGTGGGCGACAGCATTGACCGTTGCCGCGATCCCCCGCTGAGTCAGGGAGTGGACAGCCTCGACGACGATTACGAGCCGGCCTTGCTCGGCAACCTCGTGATCGCTGGCCGATGACCTACGCGACCAGTGCCGGACGAACGCAAACAATACTTGTCCCGGCCCTGAGCTGCTCATTCGGTGGCCGCCATCTCGCGGCAGATGTAGGCCAGCTCTAGCGCTGACTTCAAATCAGGCAGCCGGAGTGCGGCAGTGACCTTCTCTCGGGCTACCCGGAACACCGTCGCTACCCGAGTCGGGGCCTCGCTCTCAGGCCAGGTGGCGTCCTCCTCCACGACCATGAGACGCTCACTGACCGGATGCCACGACCGCGGGATCAGCTTGATCCCCGAGCGTTCCACCCACCCTGCGAACTGCTCCGGCGTAATCGGGCCAGCGCCCTTCGGACCCAGAACGACGACCGGATCACCGACCGCCCTCGCCGACCGCTCCAGGTCGCCGCCGTTCACGCTCGCGTGCCACTCGTTGATGGCTGCCTCCAGTACTGACTCCATGCCGGAATTCTATGCGAAACGCATACATATCTAGAAGTCGGAACTGTCAACAACCTCCTACCCCGCAACAACTAGGCTTCCGCCATGCTGATCATCGAAGGTGCGGGGGTGTGGACGCCGCCCGCCGGGGCGGCCAACGACTGGGTGGAGCACCTGAGGGTGCCGGACCTGTCGGTGGGAACGTACTGCATCCCGGCCGGCGGGCTCGACAATCAGAGCCCTCACACCGAGGATGAGATCTACGTGGTCACTGCCGGGCGGGCCAGGATCGTGACGCCGGACGGTACGGCCGAGGTAGGCCCGGGTTCGGTGATCTTCGTGCCGGCGGGCGAGGAGCACCGGTTCGACGAGGTGACCGAGGACCTGGCGCTGCTGGTGGTGTTCGGCCCAGCATACGGCTCGCGAATGGCGGGCCGGTGAGCCGTTAGAGCCTCGGTAGATAAGGCGTTCGGGCGTCGCCGGTCCTGGTACTCCAGCCGGGGATGGTGACCTCGGTCGAGTCGCAGCTCGCTGGCGCGCAGACGAGGGCAGCCACCGTCGATCGTGGACGGTCGTGTGGACTGACCATGACGCAGCGGTGGCTGCCGGATACAGGATAGACACCCAGCGATGGCGGGTGCTGTTCGACGACTTGATGCTCACTATCGGGCGGCGTTTCCGCAGGCCGGAGCCCCGTCATCGGGTGCGTGACTTCGTCCGGGGTTTGCTGGCGCCGCTGCCGCAGAAGAACTGCTGGACCATCGCCGAGCATGCTGGAAACGCGAGCCCGGACGGGATGCAGGACTTACTGAGCCGGGTGAAGTGGGACGACGCCGTAGCAGTTCTCGATCAGGTGACGGACCTCTTCTGTTGAAGCCGCGCGAATGTTCTGGTGCTGGGCGGGTACCCGACGTCGATCTTGTGCCTGATTTCGTGTCCGAGGACGGAGGAGGGCGGCGTTCCAGTCATCCGCGCCGGCAGGAGAGGAGGAAGATGCGTCCCGAGCGAGTACGTCTGCTGTGGCTGCTCGTGCTGACGGCGGTACCGGCGGCGGTCGTGGCGGGCGTGCTGGTGGCGGTCAACTTCACCTCGGCGTTCGGTCTGGCGCCCCAAGCGAGTGCGATCTCGCCGTACGCGTCGTTCTTCGACCTGCGCTGGGTGCTGGTGTATCACAACTCCTGGGCCATGTTCGCCGTCCTGTTGCCGGGTGTCATCGTGCTCCGCGGGCTGTTCGCCGCCGTGCTGATAGCTCTCGCCTGGCCGGCCGAGCGTCCACGGCCGTCGTTTCGCCAACTGTCCCGTCGTAACCTGGTCTACTCGGCGGTAGCCCACCTGATCCTCTTGCCGTGGGCGGCGATGGCCGTGGTCGCCGCGGACGTGTCGCTGGCATGGTTCGAGTTCATGGAGCTGGTGCCGTTGTTGATCCTGGCGCCGTGGCTGCAGCGGGGCGGTATCGTGCCGGGCTGGTGGCGCGGCCTGCCGTCGGCCGGCTTGGTCGGCTGGTCACTGCTCAACTTCGTGACCCTCACGCTGGGTGCCGCGCTCGTCTGGTCCGTCCCGGACGTGTGGACGGTGCCGGCGGCCGCCGCGACCGGCGTGGCCAACGGCCTGCTGTGGCAGCGCAAGGTGCGGGCCGCGGTGCTGCCCGAACGGGTGCGATGGGCCCGGGTACCGGTCGTCCCGCTGGTCGTCGCCGTGACCCTGGCCCCGCTGTTCTTCATCGACGAGATCGAGGCCGCCGGCACCCGCGGTGCGGGCCAGGCGACCGAACCTATTGCCCGGCTGTCGGATTTCGGGGACATCCGGCATACGGTGATCTTCCTCGGCGGCTACAACTCCGACTACCACGGCGAGCCGGAGAAGGCCGAACCACCCGTGGTGCGCTTTTCGTACCGGGGCACCGATGAGCAAGGCAGGCCGATGCCCTACTTGCCAGTCGACACGCACCAGCCCGTGCCCACCAGCGCCCACCTGCTCGCCAAGCAGGTGAAGCAGTTGCATACCCGTACCGGTCGGCCGGTGGCGCTGGTCGGACAGAGCGAGGGAGCACTGATCGTCCGCTACTACCTGGAGCGCATGCGGCACCCGGCGGTCGACTCGGCGGTCCTGATCAGCCACGTTGTGCGAGCCGGCCGGGTCTACTACCCACCGCCACAGGCCAGCACGGGCTGGGGCATCGCCACAGGTTGGCAACTGCGGGGCATGTTCGCGCTGATCGGCGTCGGGGCCAGACTACGAGACGATCCCGATGAGCCGTTCTTCCGCTCGCTGCTGGACGAGGCGCCGTTCTACCGCAATGAAATGCTCTGCCCGGTGCAGGGCGTACGGCTAATCGCGATTCTGCCGTTGAGCAACGCCATCACCGTCCCGGCGGAACTCAACGCGGAGATTCCCGTGGTCGAGGTAGTCGGCTTCCACGGTCAGCTGCTCCACCAGCCACACGTGCTAGCCCTCTTGGCCGACCACATCACCGGCAAACCGGTTCATCCCGACATCCGCTGGGAATACTCGGCCCTCGAATGGGCCGCCGGGGCGTGGCAGGCACCGCCCCTGCCGCTAGCGCTCAACCCAGCGTGGCACGCCGAGAACCAGCCCGACCGGGCGTTTCGCCGGCAACCCTGCCCGCCCACCTGAGCCAAACCGCATGATGTCTCATCGTCGAACGGTCCCACCGGTTTGCGTCACGGCGGCGAACCCGCTCGGCGGCTCCGGGTGAACCCGCCGGCCAGTGGCCATGGAATCGCGGGCACGAACCGGAAGACGTCGGCAACCGGCTGGGCACGGTGCTCGCGGACGCGGCCGTGACTATCGGTGTGTCCGGCGGGCAGCGGTCGGGTTTGGCCTCGGGCTGGCGATCGTGAAGCAACTCGTGCTGGACATCGGTGGGACCGTCGCCCTCGACGAGGCTCCATCGGGCGGCGTGGCGGTGCGTATCGCGCTTCGCGCCGTGACTCGTTTCTCGCCGTGAGGGTTAGTACTTTGAGCTGGTTGGCGCGGCGTTGGCTTCCCCCCCGGCCATCCTCAAAATCCGCGCCATCGGCGAACGTGCCGTCGCCACCCTCAAAAGCTGCAAGGTCCTGGCCAAATCCGCTGCTGTCCCCGACGTGCCAGGCGATCGTCCAGGCCGTCCTCGCCCTACATCACGTCCAGAGCAGCCACAACCGACGATGAAAAGCGTTCGATAGAAGTGATCTACCACCCAGGCCACCACCGGAGACAGGCTCCAAAGCCTGACGGCCTCATGGCCTTCACATTTCACCAGGCCCGACATGCTGGATGGTCGGCCCTGATGGAGGCGTTGACGGATGCCGGGTTTGTGGTAACGGCGCTCCAGCCGATCAAGGGGGAAAAATATCAACTCTTTTTATTGACAGCAGTGCCGGGGCGGAACAAAATCCACCAAATCAGGATTTTCAATAGACTACCAAGGAGGAGAACCATGTTGCGCAGGACTCTGGTGCTGCTCACTGCTGCCCTGACGCCTCTCTGGATGTTTGCTTCACCGGCGAGCGCCCACGGGGAGGGCCACGCGCCGTCGGCTGATGCTTACTGGGACGGCGTGATCTCGGCGATGGCGATCTTCAACCCGGACGGCGAGTGGCTGCATGCCTGTGACATCCAGAAGGACGGTCACCGCGCGCGTGCCTACTTGAAGTGGGTCCGGGCCGACGGTGGCTGGGCCTACGCCTCGGTCGACGACACCGACGGTGCCAACGGTAACTGCATGAGCCTCAACCTCAGTCTGACAGAGGGCAAGGCGGTCTACGTGAAGGCGTGTGTCAGCGAGGGCTCTAAGGACCTCAGTTGCAGTGCCTGGGAACACGGACACGCGTAGCCGCACACGGTCAGCCGGCGCCCGCCACTGCGTTCGCCGTTTGCAAGCCGGATATGTCATCCACGTCCGAGACTGACCTGTCACGCCAGTCCCGAGACCGACAAGTCGAGCCCGACATCGCCGGTGGCCGGCTGTTCCATCCTGTGCCCTGAACCGTTCGGTAGGAGGCCGCGGCCCCGGCCTGGTAGCCCTCCGACCTGATGCGTCTTGTCGTGGTCCCCGTGAGGGCCGCCAGCTGTCCGAACCGCAATGCCGGTCACCTCCTCCGCCTCTCGGCCTTGCCCTGCGCTGGAAGGTCCAGACTGGTCCGGTAAGGGCACGGTGACCAGTGGAGGCAGCTCATGGACCAGGACTGCGACGTCGATCTGGCGGTGGTGGGCTCTGGTGGGGCGGCGATGGCCGCCGGGATCGCCGCCCGGCAGGCCGGCGCGAGCGTGGTGCTGATCGAACGGGGTGTCCTTGGCGGGACCTGCGTGAACGTTGGCTGTGTGCCGTCGAAGGCGCTGCTGGCCGCCGCCGGCACCCGACACGCCGCCCTGACCAACCCGTTCACCGCGGCGTCCACCTCCGCCGAGGGCGTCGATCTCGCAGCGCTCATCGGGCAGAAGGACGAGCTGCTCGGCCGGCTGCGGCAGGCCAAGTACGCCGACGTGGCCGCCGCCTACGGCTTCGAGGTCCGTACTGGCCAGGCCCGGTTCGTCGACGGCGACACCCTCACCGTCGACGGTCGGCCGCTGCGCGCCCGCGGCTACCTGATCGCCACCGGCGCCGAGCCGGACCGCCCGGATCTGCCCGGCCTCGACGAGGTGGAGTACCTGACCTCCACCACGGCGATGGAGCAGTCCGAGCTTCCCGAGTCGCTGGTGGTGATCGGCGGTGGGTACGTCGGCATGGAGCAGGCGCAGCTGTTCGCCCACCTCGGCACCCGCGTCACCCTGGTCGGGCGGTTGGCGCCCCGGGCTGAGCCGGAACTCGCCGCGGCGCTGCGCGCGGTGTTCGCCGACGACGGCATAACCGTACTGGCCGAACACGCCACCGCCGTGCGGCGCACCGCCGGCGGGGTGCAGGTCGTCACCGAGTCGGATCGGCGGGTCGGCGGGCAGCGACTGCTGGTGGCAACCGGCCGCCGAGCCCGCACGGACAAGCTGGACCTGGCCACAGCCGGGGTGAGGATGGACGAGCGGGGATTCGTCATCGTCGACGAGGCGCAGCGCACCACCAACCCTCGCGTGTACGCAGCAGGTGATGTCACCGGCGCCCCGCAGTACGTCTACGTCGCCGCCGCGACCGGCCGGGTTGCCGCGGTCAACGCCCTCGCCGACGACACTGGCCGAGCCCGGGCCCGGGTCGACTTCACCGGCCTGCCGTCGGTGGTGTTCACCCGCCCGCAGCTCGCCTCGGCCGGACTCACCGAAGCCGACGCTCTCGCCGCCGGGCACGACTGCACCTGCCGCGTCCTCGACCTGGCCGACGTGCCGAGGGCGCTGGTCAACCGCGACACTCGCGGCGCGGTGAAGGTCGTTGCCGACGCAGCCACCGGCCTGGTCCTCGGCGTGCACGCTCTGGCCGACGGCGCCGGGGAGATGATGCTGGCCGCCACCTACGCCATCAAAGCCGGGATGACCGTTGATGACATCGCCGAGACCTGGGCGCCCTACCTGACCATGGCCGAGAGCCTGCGGATCACCGCCGGAACGTTCCGCAACGAGCTGCCGACCTCCTGCTGTGCCTGACCACCCGGGCGGCGCCCACCGTAGCTCCACCACCACCCGGCTGCCGCCGTCGCGGTCCAGCACCTGGCCATGCCCAGCATCCCGCCGTCGGCCGCCTCACACCTGTAGGCGACCCGCTGGGCCGCTGCAGCTGCTCCACCCGCCACGTGTGTCGAGGTTGCGTCCCAGCACCAGCGATACAGCGACGGCCTCCTTGTTGGCTCCTGCGCCGCAGTGCAGCTAGTCCCAGTTCAGCCCGCCGCCCGGCTGCTCGGGCAGCGACGTGGTGGTGACCGCGACGCCGCGTAGGCGCGCTGCCCGGGGACTGACGGCTGGCGCGGGCGCCGGACGGTTCAGGGTCGCCGGCGCAGCAGTGCCCAGCCGGTCTCCACGGTGGCGGCCACTACCAGACCGAGCACGAGGTGCCCGGCCAGCCCGCGCAGGTGGGCTACCGGTGGGTACGCCTGCGGCGGCGGGGTGAATCCCAGCAGCGGGTTGAGTGCCTCATCGAGCACGGCGTACAGGCCGATCGCGGTGGCCAGCCCGGCGCCCCACGGGGAGAGCCGGGTCGCACGGCGCAGCAGCATGTACGCCGGCGCCGCGGCGATTCCGAGCGCGTAGTGCATGGCCGTACCGGCCTTGCTCACCGTTTCGTCGCTAACCTGGACGCCCAGAACCCCGGCGATCTTGCGGGCCGCCACATTGTAGGCCACCCCGTAGCTGACCTTCTGCTCCTGCTGTTTGGCGTCGTCGCTCTGCGCCTCGTAGATCTTGGTGGTGACCGGGTCCATGGCCCTGGTGGCGATGATCCCGGCGACAGCGCTCAGCGCGCCGTCGGCGACGAGTGCGCGTGCGGTCATGGTGTCTTCTCCTTCTCGTCAGGACCCGCGACGGCGAGTCGTACCGATCGAGGGTTGCGCGCGGACGGGCGCCACGCGCTTCGCGCCGTCTCGGAGTACGTGACCGCGGTCATCCACTGGTGCTCCTGCAATCGCCAGCCCGGCCCTACCAGCCCACGCACCTCGGGGAGCGCGGCCCGCAACCCGTCCTCGCCACGGGCCAGGACCTCCACGTCATAGCCACAGCGCGCGAACTCCCCCACCACCGCCCGGCCGATGCCCGCCGACGCACCCGTCACCACCGCGGTGCCACGGCCGGATCCGCCGGACGCCGAACTGCTCACCGCTCACCTCCTGCCAGCCCCACCGCCAACACCCGAAGGGCAACCTGCGGCGGCAATCGGCCAGCCCAGGCCCGGCCG
>NZ_POUB01000273.1 GCF_003236335.1 Micromonospora deserti | reverse complement strand
GGTCAGGGGATCGGGTGGGCCAGCCTGACGGAGCGGGCGTAGGCCGCCGGGGAGACGCCGGTTACGGCGGTGAACTCGCGGACCAGGTGCGCCTGGTCGCTGTAGCCGAGGTCGGCGGCGAGCCGCGCCCAGTCCGGCGGGCCGCTGGTGACCTGTTCGATGGCCTCCTGGAGGCGGTAGCGGCGGATCACCCACTTCGGGCCACCGCCCACCCGGTCGAGGAAGAGACGTTGCAGCCGGCGCACCGAGATCTCGTGCCGGCGGGCGAAGTGGTCCACCCGCAGCACCGTCCGGTCGGCGCGGATTTCCTCGACCAGCCCGATCACCTCGTCCGTCACCGGGTCGGCCGTCGGCTGCCAGGTGGTGAGCAGGTCGTCCAGGGCGCGGCAGCGCTGCGCGTCCGTACCGTCGCAGTGGCCCGCGACGCGCGACCCGGCGCCGCCGGACGCGGCGGCGACCACGGCGGCGGCCGGCGGCCACCGGTCGGCGAGTGACTTTACCGGCCACCGCCGGCCGGTCAGCTCCGCCACCGAGCGGCGCCAGAAGGGGTGGAAGCCGCCCGGCCGGAACTGCACCCCGCTGACCCGGCCGGTGCTGGTGAGCTTGATCGAGAAGAGTTCCCGGCCGACCCCGGCGACCTCGGCGCTCTCCGGTTCGTCGTCGTCGCGCCGGAACACCAGGTTGACCGCCGGGTGCGGCACGACGTGCTGCTCGAACGGCTCGGTCAGCTCCCAGTCGACCAGCCAGTAGTGCTCGACCCACGGGCGCAGCGTTTCGGCGGGCAGGTGGCGGCGGAAGCGGACCTGCCGCAGCAGCCGGGCCGGGTCCAGGATTCCCCGGCTGTCCGTCCGCGGCTGCTGTCGCATTTCTTCAAGACCACCTTCATACGCTGGCCCTATGGCCACACACACTAGCCAGCTGCTGGCGGCCGCCGCGCCGCGAACCGCCGCCGTGGTGCGCGGGATCGCCGACGACCAGCTCGACCTGCCCACGCCCTGTCGCGACTACGCCGTCCGGGACCTGCTGAACCATCTCTTCCAGGTGGTGGTCAACTTCCAGGGCCTCGCCGCGAAGCGTCCGGTCGAGTGGGCGGAGAAGCCCGACCACCTCACCGACGGGTGGCGGGACCAGTTCGAGGTGGAGTCCCGACGGCTGATCGACGCCTGGTCCGACCCGGCCAGCCTGCAGGGCGTCTCACCGGGAATGGGCCTGCCGCAGGAGACGGTCGGCGGCATGGTGCTGCTGGACCTGACCGTGCACGGCTGGGACCTCGCCGTCGCCACCGACCAGCCGTACCGGGCGGCGCCGGAGGCCATGGCCGCGCTGCACGCGCTGGTCGAGCAGTTGGGCCCGCAGGCCCGCCGGATGGGCGTCTTCGCCGAGCCGGTGCCCCTCGCGGCCGACCTCCCCGACCTCGACCGGCTGCTCGCCGGCACCGGCCGCGACCCGGTCTGGACCGCGACCGCCGGCTGACCGCGCCGCCGGCCTGGCCGGGATCGCCGCGTGGTTTGACAACCACTATTCATCGAGTGAATAGTGGCGGGCGTGTCCACACCGCACGTCCTGCTCGGTCTGCTCGCCACCGGGACCAAGCACGGGTACGAGCTGAAGCGCGCCCACGACGCGCGGCTGCCCCGTGCCCGGCCACTGGCCTTCGGGCAGGTCTACGCGACCCTCGGCCGGCTGCAACGCGACGGCCTGGTGGCGGCGGCCGGGCAGGAGCGGGAGGGCGGCCCGGAGCGCACGGCGTACGCGTTGACCGGCGACGGGCGCGCCGCACTGGACCGGTGGCTCAGCGAGGTCGAGCCACCCATGCCGTACGTGGCCGGCACGCTCTTCGCCAAGGTGGTGGTGGCGCTGCTGGCCGCCGACGTGGACCGGGCCCGGGCCTGGCTGATCGCCCAGCGCCGGGCGCACACCGAGCGGCTGCGCGAGCTGACCGCCGTGAAGACGTCCCCCACCGCCGCCCTCGACGAGCTCGTCGCCGTCGACTTCGCCATCGCCCATCTCGACGCCGACCTCCGGTGGCTACACACCACCCTGGACCGGGTCGCCGACTGGCACCGGGAGGTGCACTCGTGACGGAACTCCAGGCCCGCGCAGTGGTCAAGGCGTACGGGCCGACACCCGCGCTGCGCGGCGTCACGCTCGACGTCGCCGAAGGCGAGATCATCGCGGTCACCGGGCCGAGCGGCTGCGGCAAGTCCACGCTGCTGCACTGCCTGGCCGGGATCCTCCGCCCGGACGCCGGCGAGATCACCTGGCGCGGCCAGCGGATCGACACCTGGTCCGAGGCCGCCCGGTCCCGGCTGCGGCGCACCGAGTTCGGCGTGCTGTTCCAGTTCGGTCAGCTCGTCGCCGAGCTGACCGCGGCGGAGAACGTCGCGCTTCCGCTGCTCCTCGCCGGCACGGGGCGGCGAGAGGCGCGGACCGCGGCGTTGACCTGGCTGGAGCGGCTCGGGGTGGCGGAGGTGGCCGACGCCCGGCCCGGCGAGATGTCCGGCGGGCAGCAGCAGCGCTGCGCCACCGCCCGGGCGCTGGTCACCGAGCCGCGGGTGATCTTCGCCGACGAGCCGACCGGCGCGCTGGACACGCTCGCCGGCGAGCAGGTGCTCACCCGGTTGGTCCGGCTCGCCCGCGAGCAGGGCACCGCGGTCGTGCTGGTCACCCACGAGCCGCGGATCGCCGCGTACGCCGACCGGGAGGTCGTCCTCCGCGACGGCGCGGTGGACCACACCGGCCTGGGACTCGACGCGTCGCTCGCCGGCGGGCCCCGGTGAGGCCGGCCACCCTGGCCCGCCTCGCCGTGGCGGGCACCCGCACCGACACCGCCCGGGTGGTGCTGACCGGGTTCAGCGCCGCCCTGGCCACCCTCGCCGTGCTGGCCGCGCTGACCGTGCTGGCGATCCCCGAGGTGCCCGGCGACGCGTGGGCGCAGGCCGAGCAGTACCGCAACAACCTGCTGCGCGAACCGGGGCTGCGCGGCGGCACCGCATTCGCGCTGCTGCTGCTCACCATCCCGGTGCTGGCCCTCGCCGGGCAGTGCGCCCGGCTCGGCGCCCCGGCCCGGGACCGCCGGCTCGCCGCGGTCCGGCTGGCCGGAGCCACCCCCGGCCAGGTCACCGGGATCGTCGTGGCGGAGACCGGGGTGGCCGGCCTGCTCGGCGCCCTCGCCGGCCTCGCCGCCTACCTCGGCGGGCGGGACCTGCTGCACCGGCCGGACGAGCGGGGCCTGCTCCCGCTGCCGACCGACGTGCTGCCGCCGGCCGGCGCGGTGGCGGCGGTGGTGCTCGGGCTGCCGGTGGTCGCGGCGGTGGCCAGCGCGCTGCTGCTGCGCCGGGTCACCGCCACCCCGTTCGGTGTGGTGCGGCGGGTCCGCCGCCGTGGCCCACGCCCGTGGCCCGGCCTGCTGATCGGCCTGGGCCTGGCCGCCTTCGCCGCGTTCCGCCCGGTGGGGCTGTGGTTCGAGCGGCAGCAGATCGAACCACCGCCCTGGCTGCCGCCGGTGTTGCTGGTCGGTGGCGGGCTGGCCGCCATGATCGGAGTGGTGGCCGGCACCGGCTGGATCTCGTACGCCACTGGTCGTCTGTTGCACCGGTATGCCCGACGCCCGGCCGCACTGCTGGCCGCGCGGCGACTGGCCGCCGACCCGTGGGCCGGTAGCCGGACGTTCGCCGCGCTGCTGGCGGCGATGCTCTTCGGGGCCGGAGCTGCCGGTCTGCGGGCCTACTTCACGGCGCAGGACGAGCTCTACCGGCGCATCGGGGCAGAGTCGGCCGGTGGCGGCGACTTCTACCTCGACACGATGGACCTGGTCGACCTGGCGGTCGTGGTGGCGATGGTGATCGCCGCCGGCGGGCTCGTGGTCGCACTGGTGGAAGGCATCACCGCCCGACGGCGGACGTACGCGGCGCTGGTCGCCACCGGTGTGCCCCGGGCCACGCTCGGCCGGGCCATCGCCTGGCAGTCTCTGGTCCCGGCCGTTCCGGCTGTCGCCGTGGCGCTCACCGTGGGCCTGCTGCTCGCCCGGGGCGTCTTCGGCTCGCCAACCGCCGGCGGATACACCATGACCAGCTGCGACGCCGGTGGCACGCTGTGCACCGATCCGGCGACCGAGGCCCGGTACACCCGGACCGAGTGGGTGCCGAGAGTGATCGTGCCGCCCGACGTGCCGCTGGAGCAGTTGGCGCTGCTCGGGGCCGGCGCCCTGGCCGCGGTGCTGGTGACGGTCGCGGTCGGCCTGCTCTTCCTGCGCGCCGGCACCGCGGTCGAGGAACTGCGGACGACCTGACCCGGTGTAACGCCGCCTGCGTCGGGGGCGCCCCTCGGCGCGTGAGTCACGCGCCGAGGAGACCGGCGGAGAGCGCGAGCAGGGTGCCGACGGCGGCCGAGCAACAGCAGACCAGCAGGGCGGCGACGACCGCGAGGATCAGCCAGACCCGCCGGTCCCGCGCCACTGCCGCCAGACCCGGCCGGCGTACGCCCTCCACCGGCTCCCCGTCGTCGCCGGTGCTCACGCCGGCGGTCCCGGCGTTGCCGGCGGTGGCGGCGTTCGCGGGCGGCGGCCGGGCCGGCGCTCAGGCACGGCCCAGCCGGTCGAGGACCCAGGCGTTGATGAACGCCTCCTCCCGCCAGGCGTCGTAGCGACCGCTCGGGCCGCCGTGGCCGGCGCCCATCTCGGTCTTGAGCAGGTAGTCGCCCTGCGGCGCGACCGCCCGCAGCCGGGCGATCCACTTGGCCGGCTCGTGGTAGAGCACCCGGGTGTCGTTGAGGCTGGTCACCGCGAGGATCGCCGGATAGTCGACCGCCCGCACGTTCTCGTACGGGGTGTAAGACCTCATGTACGCGTACACCTCCGGGTCGTCGAGCGGGTTGCCCCACTCCTCCCACTCGGTGACCGTCAGCGGCAGCGACGGGTCGAGGATCGAGGTGAGCGCGTCCACGAACGGCACCTGCGCGACGATCCCGGCGAACGCGTCCGGCGCGATGTTGGCGACCGCGCCCATCAGCAGCCCGCCGGCCGAGGCGCCCCGGGCCACCAGCCGGTCGCTCGCCGTCCAGCCGGCCTTCACCAGGTGCCGGGCGCAGGCGACGAAGTCGGTGAAGGTGTTCTTCTTGGCCAGCAGCTTGCCCTGGTCGTACCAGCGGCGGCCCAGCTCGCCGCCGCCGCGGATGTGCGCCACGGCGAAGATGACGCCCCGGTCGAGCAGGGAGAGCCGGGCGATGGAGAACCACGGGTCCATGCTCGCCTCGTACGAGCCGTAGCCGTAGATGACGCAGGGGGCGGAGCCGTCGCGCGGGGTGTCCTTCCGGCAGACCAGCGAGATCGGCACCCGGGTGCCGTCGTCGGCGAGCGCCCAGTCGCGGTGCTGCTCGTAGTCGGCCGGGTCGTACGGCCGCCCGTCCGGCCCGGGGAGCACCGGCTTCTGCCGACGCAGTACCAACCGCCGGGTGACCAGGTCGTAGTCGTATACGGAGTCCGGTGTGACCAGCGAGGTGTAGCGCAGCCGGAGCTGCCCGGTCCGGTACTCCGGGTTGGCGTCCAGGCCCACGCTGTAGAGCGGCTCGGGGAAGTCGATGTCGTACGGGTCGCCCCCGCCGACCGGCAGTACCCGCAGCCCGGTCAGCCCGTTCGCGCGCAGCGACACCACCAGGTGGTCGGCGAAGGCGTCGACCGCCTCCAGCCGGGTGCCGGGCGAGTGCTCGATCAGTGGCACCCAGTCGCCCGGCGCGTCCGCCGAGGTGTACGCGAGCGCGAAGTCCTCCGCGCCGTCGTTGTGCAGGATCAGGAAGCGGTGGCCGTGGTGCTCCACCGTGTACTCCACGCCCTGCCGCCGCGATGCCACGGACGCCGGCGCCCCGGTGGGGTTGTTGGCCGGGATCACCAGGACCTCGCTGGTGATCTTGCTGTGGATGTCGATCAGGATGAACTTCTCGGAGCGGGTCAGCTCGACGCCGATCCAGAACCGCTCGTCATCCTCCTGGTGGACCACCACGTCCTCGCTCGACGGGGTGCCCAGGGTGTGCCGCCACACCCGGTTCGGGCGCCACGCGTCGTCCACAGTGACGTAGAACAGCACGGAGGCGTCGGCCGACCAGGCGGTGCCGTAGAAGGTGCCGGGCACCTCGTCGGGGAGCAACTCGCCGGTGCTGAGATCCTTGACCCGCAGGGTGAACCGCTCGTCGCCGGAGAAGTCGGTCGAGTACGCCAGCCACCGCCCGTCCGGGCTGACGTCGAACGCGCCGAGCGCGAAGAAGTCGTGCCCCTCGGCGAGCAGGTTGCCGTCGAGCAGCACCTCCTCCCCGTCCAGCGGGGCGCCGTCCGCGCTGACCGGCGGGTCGGTCTCGCCGGGCCGGACCGCCCGGCGGCAGTGCACGCCGTACTGCTGCCCCTCGACGGTGCGGGTGTAGTACCAGTAGCCGCCCTTGCGGCTGGGCACCGACAGGTCGGTCTCCTGGGTGCGCCGGCGGGTCTCCTCGAACAGCGCGGCGCGTAGCCCTTCCAGGTGTGCCGTGCGCGCCTCGGTGTAGGCGTTCTCGGCGGTCAGGTGGGCGATCGTCGCCGGGTCGTCCTTGGCGGCGAGCCAGGCGTACTCGTCGACGACGGTGTCGCCGTGGTGGGTGCGCTCGGTGGGCACCCGCTTCGCCGCGGGCACGGGGGTCTCGGTGGTCACGGCGCCACGTTACCGGCCGCCCGCCGCCCGCCGCGCGGCCTCGTGCGGCGATCCGCCGCCAGGTCTTTCGAACATGTGTACGATGACCGGCATGGCGGCAGCAGCGAGTTCCACCGACCGGCCCGGAGCCCTCGACATCACCCGGCGACTGACCGAGATCTGCGGGCCGCCCTTCGCCCGGCTCGCCGGCCCGGCCGACGAGGTCGCCGGCCGGCCGGCCCGCTGGGTCGCCGTGCCGGGTGGCCCGCACGCGGCGGCCGAGGTGCTGCGGCTGGCCGCCCGCCACGACCTCACAGTGGTCCCGCGCGGCGCCGGCACCAAGATCGACTGGGGGGCCGCTCCCGACCGGGTCGACATCATGCTCGACACCGGCCGGCTCGCCGGGATCGGCCAGCAGCCGGTCGGCGCCCACACGGCCGAGATCGGCGCCGGCACCCCGCTGCGCGCGGCGCAGGCCGCCCTCGAACGCACCGGGCAGCGGCTGGCGCTGGACGCGCCCTCACCCGGTGCCACCCTGGGTGGGGTGCTGGCCGCGGGCGAGGCCGGTCCGCTGCGGCACCGGCACGGCAGCCCGTGCGACCAGCTGGTCGGTCTGCGCTACCTGGACGCCGAGGGCGAGCTGGTCCACGCGAGTGGCGGCGCGCCGGGGCTGGAGCTGGCCCGGCTGCTCTGCGGCTCGCAGGGAGCGCTCGGCGTGCTGGTCGCCGCGTCGCTGCGGGTGCAGGCGATGCCCGCCAGCCGGATCTGGGTCACCCGCCCGGTCTGGACCCCGCTGGAGGTGCACGACCTGGTCCGCACCGTGCTCGCCGCCCGCCTCGACCCGGCGGCCGTCGAGCTCGACCTGCCGGCCGCCGGCGGGCCCCGGCCCCGCCGCCCCCGTGCCGCCGAGGCGGCGATGGCCCGGCACCCGTCGATGGCCGGGCGGGCGGCGGTCACCCCGGCGGGCGCCGGCCACCTCGTGGTGCTGCTGGAGGGCGGCCCCGCCGACGTGGCCGAGCGCGCGGACCGCCTGGTCGCGCTGCTCGGCGGCCGGGCCACCGCCAGCCACTCGGCACCTGCGTGGTGGCGCCGCTACCCATTCGGGCCCGGCGACATCGCGCTGCGCATCGAGGTGCCGCTCACCGACCTGCACGCCGCCGTCTACGCGCTGCGCGACGCGGCCGGCACCGGGCCCGACCGCCGCGAGGGCGAGCGTGCAGTAGCGCCCGCCGCCCCGCTCGACCAGCGTCTCGTTGAGCCGGGCCAGCACCTCGGGCAGCGGCTTGCCGTCACCGACGAGCACCCGGAT
>NZ_POUB01000272.1 GCF_003236335.1 Micromonospora deserti | reverse complement strand
CCAGGGCGGAGACCGGCTCGTCGCAGACGATGATCTCCGGTCGCAGGGCGAGCGCCCGGGCGATGCCGATGCGCTGGCGCTGACCGCCGGAGAACTGGTGCGGGTACCGGTTGATGTGCTCCGGGTTGAGGCCGACCACGTCGAGCAGCTCCTGGACCCGCCGCTGTCGGCTGCCCTTCGGCGCCGCGTCCGGGTGGATCTCGAACGGCTCGCCGATGATGTCGCCGACCGTCATCCGCGGGTTCAGCGAGGTGTACGGGTCCTGCATGACCATCTGCATGTTGCGCCGCAGTCGGCGCAGCTCGGCGCCGGTGGCCTTGAACAGGTTCTTCCCCTCGAGGGTGGCCCGTCCGGCGGTCGGCGTCTCCAGCCGCATCAGCAGCCGGGCCAGGGTGGACTTGCCGCAGCCGGACTCGCCGACCACGCCGAGGGTCTCACCCCGGCGCAGTTCGAAGCTCACCCCGTCGACGGCCTTGACCGCGCCGACCTGCTTCTGGAACAGCACGCCCCGGGTGATCGGGAAGTGCTTGACCAGGTTGTCGACGGAGAGGATCGTCTCGCCCCGAACCTTTGTCGGGCTAGTGGGCGCTGTCATCACGGACCTCCTGCGCGAAGTGGCACGCGCTGGTTCGGCCGTCGCCGAGGACCAGGTCGTGCGGCACCACGTCCACGCAGACCTGCTGCACGTACGGGCACCGGGGGTGGAAGGGGCAGCCGCTCGGGATGCGCATCAGGTTGGGCGGCAGCCCCTTGATGGTGGCGAGCTCCTGGCCGCGTACGTCCATCCGCGGGATCGACTCCAGCAACCCCTTGGTGTACGGGTGGGCGGGTGCCCGGTACAGCGCGCGGACGTCGGCGTGCTCGACGATCCGGCCGGCGTACATGACCGCGATCCGGTCTGCGACGCCGGCGACCACGCCGAGGTCGTGGGTGATCAGGATCATCGCCATGTTGAGATCGCGGCGCAGGTCAGCCAGGAGGTCCATGATCTGGGCCTGCACGGTGACGTCCAGCGCCGTGGTCGGCTCGTCGGCGATCAGCACCTTGGGCTCCATGGCCAGCGCCATCGCGATCATGACGCGCTGCCGCATGCCGCCGGAGAACTGGTGCGGGTAGTCGCCGAGCCGTTTCGCGGCGGCCGGGATCTTCACCAGGTCCATCAGCTCGATGACCCGGCGTCGGGCGTCGGCCCTCGACATTCCCGCCCGGTGGCGCAGCGTCTCGCCGATCTGCCAGCCGACCGGGAAGACCGGGTTCAGCGCCGAGAGCGCGTCCTGGAAGATCATCGCGATCTCCTTGCCCCGTACCTGCCGGCGCTGCTCCTCGGAGAGGGCGAGCAGGTCCCGCCCCTGGTAGCGGATCTGGCCGGAGCGGATGACCGCCGGCGGGGTGTCCAGGATGCCCATGATCGCCTGGGCGGTGACCGACTTGCCGGAGCCGGACTCGCCGAGCACGGCCAGCGTCTCGCCGGGATCCAGGTGGTACGAGACCCCGTTGATCACCCGGGCCACGCCCTCGCCGGTGCGGAACTCCACGTACAGGTCCCGGACGTCCAGGAGGTGGCCGCCCTCCGGGGTCGGGGAGGCCGGCGTCGGCCGGACGGCGGACTGACTCACTGTGCTCGCCTTTCGCTCGCGACTGTCGCCTCGCTCACTCCTCGCGCTCGCATCTCTCACCGCAGCTTCGGGTCGAAGGCGTCGCGGACCGCGTCGCCGAGCATGATGAACGCCAGCACGGTCAGCGCGAGGAAGGTTGACGGGACGACCAGCGGCGTCGCCGACTCCCGCATGTGCACCCGGCCGGCGTCGATGTCGATGCCCCAGGAAGTCGTGGGCGCCTTCAGGCCGATGCCCAGGAAGGAGAGCGTCGCCTCGGCGGCGATGAACGAGCCGAGCGCGATGGTCAGCACCACGATGGCCGGGGCGAGGGCGTTGGGCAGGATGTGGCGCAGCATGATCCGGCCGTTGCCGGCGCCGAGCATCCGGGCCGCGGCCACGTAGTCCTGCTCCTTGGCCGTGATCACCGAGGAGCGGACCACCCGGGCCCCGGTGGTCCAGCCGAGCACGGCCAGCACGAAGATGACCGCGCCGATCCGGACCGTGGCGCTGTCGCTGTTCACCCGCTTGAGCAGCACGATCGCGGCCAGCAGCAGCGGGATGCCGAGCACGATGTCGATCACCCGGGAGAGGACCGCGTCCACCCAGCGGCCGAAGTAGCCGGCGAGCATCCCGACGGTCAGCGCGATCAGGCCGGTGAGCAGCGCGGAGAGCGCGCCGACCAGCAGCGAGGCGCGGGCGCCGTGGACTGCCCGGGAGTACGTGTCGCAGCCCTGGAAGTCGTACCCGAAGAGTGCCCCACCGGACGGTCCGGCGTGCTGGCGGGAGAGTAGGCAGTCGCGCGGGTCGTTGGCGGTGAACAGGCCGGGGAAGGCGGCCATCGCGGCGACCAGCACCACCAGGGCGAGGCTGATCCAGAAGATCGGGTTGCGTCGCAGGTCGCGCCAGGCGTCGCCGGCCAGGCTGCGCGGCTTCTGCGGCGCGCCCACCTGGTTCGGCGCGCCCGGCTCACCGGAGGGCCCACGCCGCGCCGTGTGGTTCTCGCTGGCCGCCACGGTCTCGAAGTCGCTCATGCCGGCACCTCGCTCCGCTCGGTGCCGTGATGGGCGACCAGGCACGCCGCGCCGCCGGTTCGTTCGCCGCGTGCGCTCGGCGTGCCCCGTCGCCGCGCGCCCGGGCGCGGGGAGCCGCGAAACGCCATGCTGCTGATTCGTTCGCTGCGCTCACTCATAGCGGATCCTCGGGTCGAGTACGGCGTACAGGACGTCCACCACCAGGTTGGAGACGAGGTAGACCACGACGAGCACGCTGACGATGCCCACCACCAGTGGGCCGTCCTCGGTGCGGATGCCGCGGAAGAGGTTGAAGCCGACCCCGGGGATGTTGAACACGCCCTCGGTGATGATCGCGCCGCTCATCAGGTTGCCCAGCTCGACGCCGAGGAAGGTGACCACCGGGATGAGCGAGTTGCGCAGTACGTGCACGCTGACGATCCGCCGCTTCACCAGGCCCTTGGAGCGGGCGGTGCGCACGTAGTCGGCCCGCAGGTTCTCCGCCACCGACGTGCGGGTCAGCCGCAGCGCGGTGGCCAGCGACAGCGAGCCGAGCACGATGCCGGGCAGCAGCAGCGCGTACAGGTCGGGGTCGGCGCCCGCGGTGGGCGGGAAGAGCTGCCACCGTACGCCGAGGAAGTACTGCGCCAGCGGGGCGAGCACGATGGTCGGGATGCCGAGCACCAGCAGGGTCAGCAGCAGTGTCGAGTTGTCGAAGATGCCGGCCCGCCGGATGCCGGCGAGCACGCCCGCGGTGACCCCGAAGACGATGGTGACCGCCATGGCGATCAGGGCCAGCTTGATCGTGACCGGCCAGGCGGCGGCCAGGATGTCGCTGATCGAGCGGCCGGTGAGCGACTGCCCGAGGTCGCCCTGGAGGAGGTTCTTGACGTAGTCGAAGTAGCGGTAGAAGAAGCCGCCCACCCCGGTCTGGTCAAGGTGGAACTTCTCCGTCAGGTATGCCCGCTGGGCGGCGGTGACCGGGCGTTCACCGGCGAGTGCCTGGATCGGGTCGCCCTGACCGGCGAACATCAGCGCGTAGACGATCAGGGTGGTCCCAAAGAACGCGAGGACCATCTGGAGCAGCCGCCGCAGGATAAAGCGGAACATACTTGGCAGTCTCTCTGATAAGGGGCAAGAAGATGGCGGGTCGGGCCACCGTCAGCCGAGGGCCCGGCCCGTCCGCGGGTTACTTGACGGCTTCGATCTTCAGCAGGTCGACCCGGTCGAAGAGATCCATCTCCACGTTCGTGACCTTGGTCGAGTGGCCGAAGTTGTTCTGGCCGTAGCGCAGCGGGATCACCGGCAGGTCCTCGGCCAGGATGTCCTCGGCCTGCTGGTACTTCTTGATCGCCTCTTCCTCGCTGCCTGCGCTGGCGCCCTCGGCGAGCAGCTTGTCGAACTCCGGGTTGCTGTAGCCGTAGTAGTTCGACGAGCCGTTGGTGCTGTACAGCGGGCCGAGGTAGTTCTCCATGGACGGGTAGTCCATGACCCAGCCCATCCGGAACAGGCCGACGGGCTGCTTCGCCTTGAGCTTGGTCAGCAGGTCCGCGAACTTCGGCTCGGCGGTGCCCACGCACTCCACGCCCAGGTTGGCCTTGAGCTGGTTGCAGGTCGCGTCGATCCAGTCCTTGTGGCCGCCGTCGCCGTTGTACGACAGCTCGATCTTCGACGGGCCGCCCGCGGCCTGGTACAGGGCCTTGGCCTTGGCGGGGTCGAAGGTGCCGGCCGCGCCGATGGTGTCGTCGCGGTAGCCCGCCACGACGGGCGAGACGAACGAGCGGGCCGGCTGCTGCGAGTCCTTGAAGATCGACTTGGTGATCTCGTCGCGGTCGATCGCCATCGAGATCGCCTTGCGTACGTCCGGGTTGCTGAATTCCTTCTGGAACGTCGGGAACGCCAGCAGTTGCAGCGACGAGGCCGGGCTCTGCTGGAACCGGTCACCGAGGTCGGTGGCGGCCGTCGACAGGTTCTCGGTCGGGATGGTCTTGATCACGTCGAGGTTGTCCGACAGCACGTCCGCGTACGCGGCGGTGAGCTGCTGGTAGATCCGGAACTCGACGCCGGCCACCTTCGGCTTCTCGCCGGGGAAGGCGTCGTACCGCTCGACCTCGACCTTGGCGTCGTGCTGCCAGGTGCCCTTCATCTTGAACGGGCCCTGACCGATCGGCGCCTGCTCGTACCCCTCGGCGAGCACGCCGGGCGCGGAGAAGGCGGCCTGGGGCATCGGGTAGAACGCGGTGTAGCCGAGCATGGTCTTGAACTCGCTGTACGGCTGGGAGAGCGTCACGGTGAAGGTGAGGTCGTCGACCTTCTTCAGGCCGGAGAGCGTCTTGGCCTTCGGGGCATCGCCCTGCATGTCCTCGTAGCCGGCGATCTTCTCGAAGAAGTAGCTGGAGTTCTGCCCGTTGGGGGCGTACGCGCCGTAGTTCCAGGCGTCGATGTAGTTGTCGGCGGTGACCTTCTCGCCGTTGTGGAAGGTGTAGCCGTCCTTGAGCTTGACCGTCCACGTCACGTTGTCCGAGGACGTCACCGACTCGGCCGCCACCTCGTACGGCTTGTTGGCCTCGTCGTAGTCGACGAGCGGGCTGAACAGGGCGCTGAGCACCTGCGAACCGCTCGTCTCGTTGGTGTTGGTGGGCACCAGGTGTTGCGGCTCGGCGATCTCGATCCGCACGGCCGCGTCGGGGTTGCTCTCGCCGGATCCGCCGTCGCCGCCCGAGCCGCAGGCCACCAGGCCCAGGGTCACCGCGAGCGGGAGGGCGGTCCAGGCAGCGAGCCTACGAACACGCATTGAGCCTCCTCATCTCCTCACGCTGCGCAGTCCGGGCCCGACGTTGGGTGACGCTGCGCAACGCTGGGCAACGGTAGGTCGACGGTCGGCAATCGACAACGAACTCGTTGCGAACCGGTAACGGATCGGGCGTGAGCCTCTTGCCCGCCGCGGGCACATCTGGTATTTCATGCCCGCGGGGAATAAGGGTCAAAGCGGCGGTCGCGGTCGGGAGTGGTGGTGCGGTCCGCCACCTTCGGTGGTCGGTGTCCGGTTGTCCCCGGCCGGGCGGTGCGTGCGGCGCACCGTTGTCCGGCCCGGTTCCGCGGCGACCTGAGGGACGTGATCATTACTCAGAGTGACCATTAACACGTCACTCGGCGTTATCAGGGTGAGGGCCGCCCGGGCCGGGGCCGGCGACTGATCCAGGTCGTCCCGATGCCGGGCGCACGCCATGAGACGATCTGGTCGTGACGGCGACGCTTCTGGACGGCAAGGCGACCGCGGCCGAGATCAAGGACGAGCTGCGGGCGCGGGTGAAGGCACTGGCGGAACACGGCATCACCCCGGGACTCGGCACCGTCCTGGTCGGCGAGGACCCCGGATCCCAGGCGTACGTCAACGGCAAGCACCGCGACTGCGCCGAGGTGGGCATCGCCTCGATCCGCCGGGAGCTGCCGGCCGACGCCAGCCAGCAACAGGTCGACCACGTGCTCGCCGAGCTCAACGCCGACCCGGCCTGTCACGGCTACATCGTCCAGCTGCCGCTGCCGGCCCACCTCGATACCCAGCGGGTGCTGGAACTGATCGACCCCGACAAGGACGCCGACGGCCTGCACCCGGTGAACCTCGGCCGCCTCGTCCTCGGCTACGACGCCCCGCTGCCGTGCACCCCGCGTGGCATCGTCGAGCTGCTCCGCCGCCACGACGTGGCGTTGCGCGGCGCGAAGGTCGCCGTGGTCGGCCGGGGCAACACGGTCGGCCGCCCGCTGGGCCTGCTGCTCACCCGGCGCAGCGAGAACGCCACCGTGACCCTCTGCCACACCGGCACGCTCGACCTCGCCGCGCACACCCGGGCCGCCGACATCGTCATCGTGGCCGCCGGCGTTCCGGGCCTGCTCACCGCCGACATGATCACGCCTGGCGCGGTGGTGGTCGACGTGGGCATCACCCGGGTGATCGGCCCGGACGGCAAGGGCCGCTACACCGGCGACGTGGACCCGGCGGTCGCCGAGGTGGCCGGCGCGCTGGTCCCGATGCCCGGCGGCGTCGGTCCGATGACCCGGGCCATGCTGCTGACCAACGTGGTCGAGCGCGCCGAGCGCGACTGACGGGCAGCCGGGTCCGGGCGTGCCGCGGGCTGCCTGCCTTCCCCCCATCGGGGTCATAACCGTCCGCCCCTGGCCGGATCGGTGCCAGGATGACTGATACGGTCCGGAAAACCGACTGGTATCAGGGAGTGGGACGACCATGGGTAAGAAGGTCACTGTCGTCGGGGCCGGCTTCTACGGCTCCACCACCGCACAGCGCCTGGCCGAGTACGACGTCTTCGACACGGTCGTGATCACCGACATCGTCGAGGGCAAGCCGGCGGGTATCGCACTGGACCTCAACCAGTCGCGCCCGATCGAGGGCTTCGAGACCACGGTGGTCGGCGTCACCACCGGCCCGAACGGCGAGGGCTACGAGGCCATCGAGGGCTCGGACGTCGTGGTGATCACCGCGGGTCTGCCGCGCAAGCCGGGCATGAGCCGGATGGACCTGCTGGAGACCAACGCCAAGATCGTCCGTCAGGTCTCCGAGAACGTGGCCAAGTACGCCCCGAACGCCGTCGTCATCGTCGTCTCCAACCCGCTGGACGAGATGACCGCCCTGGCCCAGATCGCCACCCAGTTCCCCCGGAACCGGGTGCTCGGCCAGGCCGGCATGCTCGACACCGCCCGGTTTACCAACTTCGTCGCCGAGGCGCTGAAGGTACCGGTGAGGTCCGTCCGGACGCTGACCCTCGGCTCGCACGGCGACACCATGGTGCCGGTGCCGTCGAAGAGCACGGTGGACGGCAAGCCGCTGCGCGAGGTCATGCCGGCCGAGCAGATCGAGGACCTGGTCGTCCGTACCCGCAACGGTGGTGCCGAGGTGGTGGCGCTGCTCAAGACCGGGTCGGCGTACTACGCGCCGTCCGCCGCCGCTGCCCGGATGGCCAAGGCGGTCGCCGAGGACTCCGGCGAGGTCATGCCGGTCTGCGCCTGGGTCGACGGCGAGTACGGCATCTCCGGCGTCTACCTGGGTGTCGAGGCGGCGATCGGCGCCGAGGGCGTCAAGCGGGTCGTCGAGACCGACCTGGACGCCGACGAGCTGGCCAGCCTGAAGGAGGCCGCCGAGGCCGTCCGCGCCAAGCAGGCCGACATCGCCACCATGTGAGCGGACCACCGCACTCCGCGGGGGCGCGCCGGCACCGCCGGCGCGCCCCCGCGCCGTTCCTGTCCCGTCGACCCGGTGATCACGAAGTTGTCGTCACCCGCTCCGGCGCGCCGCGACAGCAACTTTGCGATCAACGTGACGAGGGGGTTGGTGGGAGGGGGACGAAGG
>NZ_POUB01000271.1 GCF_003236335.1 Micromonospora deserti | reverse complement strand
CCCCGCCGTCCACACCGCCACCGTGCGCTGCCAGGCCAGCGGGTCCCGGGTGGGCGGCGGGGCGGGCAGCGCCCCGGGCGGCGGGTCGGTCCGGGTGCCGAGCAGCGTCGCCACCGCCCGGTACGGGTTCACCACGCCGTGGCCCACCTCGGCGTTGTGCCCCTCCGGTGGGCTGTCCGCCGTCCGGGCCAGCCGGTCGGCAACCTGCTCCGGGCTCAGGTCCGGGTGCGTGGCCCGGACCAGCGCGACCACCCCCGAGACGTACGCGGCGGCGAAGCTGGTGCCGCCCTGGGGTTCGGCGAGGTAACCCTCGCCGCCGGGCGCCGGGCCGACGATGTTGAGCCCGGGCGCCGCGATGTCGACGTAGTCACCGACCACCGAGCTGCCCACGTGGCCGCCCTGCTCGTCCACTCCGGCGACCGCGATGACCCCCGGGTAGGCCGCCGGGTACGCCGGGCGGTCCTGCTGGTTTTCCTGCCGGTTGCCGGCGGCGGCCACCACGACCACCCCCTCGGCCAGGGCGTGGCGGACCGCGTCGGCGAGCTGCGGGCGGTCCAATGTCACCAGCGACAGGTTGACCACGTCGGCCCCGTTGTCCACCGCCCAACGGATCGCCGCGGCGATCTGCCCGGGCAGGGCCTCGTCGATGGTGGTCCTGGTGTCGGGCAGTACCCGGATCGGAAGGATCTTGGCCTGCGGTGCGATGCCGCTGAACGGTACGCCGGTGCCCTCCCGGCCGGCGATGATGCCGGCGACGATCGTGCCGTGCCCAACGAGGTCGCACTGGCCCTGCTGTTGCGCCAGGCCGCTGAAGTCCCGCCCCTGCCGGACCTGGCCCTTCAGCACCGGATGGGTGGCTGAGACGCCCGAATCGATCACCGCCACCGTGACGCCGGCCCCACGGGAGAGCCGCCAGGCCGCCGCCGGTTCCAGCCGGCGGAGCGACCACGGCGTCTCGGTGGGCCCGGACGCGCCGGCCGGGCCGCAGCGGGGTGCCGCCGAGGCCGGTGACGGGGGAACGACGGCGGTGCCGAGCAGGACGGCGACGGCTCCACAGAGGACCGCCCGGACCCCGCGTCGCGGGCGGCGGGCCGGCCCGGTCCCGCCCGGTCGGAAGCTCTCGCGCACGTCGGTGAGACTACCGTCGACCCGTTACGGCGCGGGGTGCCGCCTCGGCCAGCGCGGGCCCCCTCGCCGGATGCGCAGGGTGCCGGGGTGGGCGGCGGTGTGTGGTCAGGGCCGTTCGGCGGGTTCCGCGGGCTCGTCGGCGAAGAGGGCGAGCAGGGCGCCGACCTGGCGGTCCGCCTCGGCCGGGTGGCGGAACCGCCCGGCCGGGTTGAGCGTGTACTCGTTGCGCCGGCCCACCCGGGTGCGCCGCAGGTAGCCGCCCGCCTCCAGGTCGGCGACGATCGCCTGGGCGGCGCGTTCCGTCACGCCCACCTCGCCGGCGACGTCGCGGAGCCGGGCGGTGGGGTCGCGGGCGATGGCGAGCAGCACGTGTGCGTGGTTGGTGAGGAACGTCCAGTTCCGGGTGCTCCCCTTCTCCCCAGTCGTCGCCATGCCCGACATCGTATGGCCCGCCGTCCGGTAGTCCGCCACACCCTCGCCGCCCGGCGGAGTGCCGGGTCGCAGTCGGGCGGGTGCCCGGGAACCGCGCCGGGCGCACCCGGGCGCTGGCCGGGCCGGCACGTCCGCCCGGGTCGAGGGAACTGGCCGGGACTGCCGCCTCGGCCGGGTCGGGGTGCCGGTCGGTCCGGGCGCAAGCGGTCGGCGATACATGAAAGGCATATCACGCATACCTTGACGTACCTTCCGGTGCGTGTGACCGTGGTGGCAGCCCGCGACCAGCGCAGGCCCGGGTCGACCAGGTCGTTCACGTGAGGGACGAGGTGAGGGGATGAGTCGCCCCGGATCGCCCGGCGCCCAGCCGGGCCCCGAGCCAGAGCCCGGCCGGCCGGCCGCCACCGACGGCGCGCCGACCACTCCAACGCGGGCGTTCGCCGAGTTGCACGCCGGCAACCGGCGGTTCGTCGCCGGCGCTCCGCACCACCCCAATCAGGACGCCGAACGCCGGGCCGCGGTGGCCGACGGGCAGCACCCCTTCGCGGTGATCGTCGGCTGCTCCGACTCCCGGCTCGCCGCCGAGATCATCTTCGACCGTGGCCTCGGCGATCTCTTCGTGGTCCGCACCGCGGGCCACATCCTCGGTCCCGAGGTGCTGGGCAGTGTCGAGTACGCGGTGACCGTCCTCGGCACGCCGCTGGTGGTGGTGCTCGGGCACGACTCCTGCGGCGCCGTGCAGGCGGCCCGGACGGCGGCCGCGACCGGCACCGCACCCGGGGGGCACCTGCGCGCCGTGGTGGATGCCGTGCTGCCCAGCCTGCAGCGGGCCGCGGCCGAGGGGGTGGACGACCTCGACCAGATCGTCGACGTGCACATCGCGCAGACCGTCGAGTCGATGCTGGACAGCTCCGCCGCGCTGGCCGCCGAGGTGGCGGCCGGGCGCTGCGCCGTGGTCGGCATGTCGTACCGCCTGGCCGCCGGTGAGGTGCGGACGGTGGCCGCGGTGCCGGCCGGTGCCGTGAGCGCGACCGACGGGCTGGACCGGGCGCTCGGCGCGGCCGCCTGACACCGGCCCCGCCGCCACCCGCACGCCCTCAGCGGCCGGGCGGAAACGCGCCGGGCCGCCCCGCTGCGGCGGGGCGGCCCGGATGCCGTCGAGGGTCGTCTACAGCAGTGACACGTGTACGTGATCAGTGTGGTTCGACGGGCCGCTGTAGGACTTCCAGCCGGTGGCCGGGAACCAGATCTGCCGGTTCCAGATCACGTAGTAGATGCCGAGCCGGTCGGCGTTGCGGATCAGGAAGGCGGCGAGGTTGTTGCCGTACATCCGGGTGTCCCTGTTGTGCCACGGGCTGAAGCCGCTGTTCTGCAACGACCAGTCGCAGGCCCGGCCCTTGGGGTGCTCCCACGGCCCACCCGGCCGGTAGCAGCCGACGAACCGGTTGAAGCCGGCCCGCTTGACCTCCTTGTACATGTGCAGCGTGCGCGGCGTGATGCAGCCCGAGGTGGTGGGGTCGTTCTCGCTGCACGACTCGGGCTTCCAGTCGCCGTCGGAGGTGCGGCCGGGAGCGACCCGGGCGACCGGCGAGGTGGCCGACACCAGGCCGCCGGTGAAGCCGAGCCCACCGACCAGCGACAGCGCCCTCTCCGCGTCGCGCTTGTTCTTGGCCATCAGGTTGGTCTGCTTCTGCTGCTCCCGGACCTCGGCGTCGAGTGCCAGCTTGGCCTGCTCGGCGCGGGTCTTCACCGCGTTGACCTCGGCGAGCTTCTTGGAGTTGACCATGTTGAGCTCGTCGAGCGCGGCGGCGCGTCGCACGAACGAGTCGGGGGTGTTGGTGTCCAGCAGCATCGAGACCACGCCGATCCGCCCGGTCCGGTACGACTGGGCGGCGATCTGCGCCACCTGCGGCGCCAGCGCGTCCAGGTCGGCCTGGGCCCGCTCGACCTCCAGCGCGAGTTCGAGCTGGCGCTTCTTGGACTTCTCCAGCCGGGACTTGGCCTGCGAGTAGTTCCGGTTGGTCGACTCGATGACGTCCGTGATCAGCTTCGAGTCGCCGTCCTCGTGCCCGGAGGGCTTGGGGGGAGTGGGGGCGGCCGCCGCCGGGAGGGGCCCGGCGAAGACGCCCAGGGCGGCGAACACGGCCACCACAGGAGTCAACCAGTGGCGTAGGGGTGCCGTCACAGTGTTCCCTTCCGTCGACCGCCGACCGGGTTAGCTGACGGGTTCGGGACGGAAGTGGCCCCTACCGCTGTCGCGGATTCACCCCGGGTACCTGGTTCCCCGGCTCGCCTGGCGGCGATTGGGCGGCGGCACCGCAGGCGCCGCTGCGCGCCTTCGGCGGTGACCGGCAGCGAGGTTACCCGAGAGCGGTCCCACGGATCTACGTCCCAAAGCCGACTAAATGCGTTATTTCGTAACGGCGGAGGGTGACCAGTGACGCGTTTATCAGGCGGGACGTCCTGATCGGTCACGCTGAGGAGTCTCACCATGCGGCGTCCGTGCTCCTGTCTCGGTCGGGCCAACCGTCTGGAGTGGCGGGGGACGTGTTTCCGGCGCGCGGCGCGCTCAGCGCCTCCAGCGCCTCGGCCCGGTCCGGCGCCGGCCGGGGGACCGGCGGGGCGGGCGTCGCGTCGGCGTCGGCGGGGGCTGCGCGGCGCCGGCCGGCGGTGGTCACCACGGCCGCCAGACCGGTGGTCAGCGGCACCGCGGCGATCAGGCCCAGCGTGGCGACCGCGCTACGGACGATCTCCTGGGCCAGGAACTCACTGGTCAGGATCTGGGTCACCGCCCGGGAGTCGGCGGTGAGCAGGAGCAGCACCGGCAGCGAGGCGCCCGCGTACGCGAGCACGATGGTGTTCACCGTCGAGGCGATGTGTGCCCGCCCGACCCGGGTCGCGGCCCGGTAGAGCTGCCGGCGGGACAGCTCCGGGTTGGCGTGCGCCAGCTCGGTGACCGTGGCCGCCTGGGTGACCGTGACGTCGTCGAGCACGCCGAGCGAGCCGATGATGATTCCGGCCAGCAGCAGCCCGTGCAGGTCGACGTCGGCCTGGAACATCGACAGCGTGGTGGCGTCCTCGCTGCCGTACCCGGTCAGGTGGGTGGCGGCGGTGGCGATCGTGCCCAGGAGCCCGGTCAGCACCAGGCTGCCCAGCGTGCCGAGCACGGCCACCGAGGTCTGTGCGGTGACTCCGTGCGTCAGGTACAGCACCACGAACATGATCAGCGCGGCGCCGACGACCGCGACCAGCAGCGGTGGCTGGCCGGCGCTGATCCCGGGCAGCACGAAGGCCAGCAGGACGGCGAAGCTCGCGGCCAGCCCGGCCAGCGCGGCCAGCCCGCGCCACCGCCCGAACGCGACGATGGCGGCGGCGAAGAGCACCACCAGCCAGACCAGTGGCTTGCCGCGCTGGTGCTCGGCGATGTTGTAGGTGCTGGCCGACGGGTCGGCCGGGTCGGTCAGCTCGACCAGGATGATCTCGTCGCCGACCGCGACGGTGGGTGCGCCGGGCCCGTCCGGCACCGGTGTCTCCACCTGTTGGCCGGCGTCCGGGCCGTCGTCCACCCGCACGGTGACGGTGCCGCACGGCCCCCCCGCCGCCCCGGGTGTGCCCTCGGGGGTCTCCGGCGCCGGTGGGCAGGGCTCGGTCACCACCCGGGTCACGGTGCCGTGGTGGCGCGGCGGTTCGGTGCCCGGATCGGTCTCCGGGCTGTCCCAGGGCCAGAGCACCAGGGCGGCGATCACGGTGGCGACGAAGAGGGGGACCACCGTCGCGACGAGGATCCGCCGCACCCCGGGCGGGGCGGACGGAGCGGGACGGGTGTGGTCGGCGCCCATTGAGTGTCTCCCAACGAATCCAGGGCGGGGTACGTGTCGGCGGGCCGATCGGTTCAGCGCTGCCGCGTGGCCGCCTCCGCGGTCCCGGCGGATCCGCCGGGAGCGGTGGGATGACCACGTACCGCCAGGGCCGGTGCCGGCCCGCCCTGGCCGTGCGGGCCAGCACCGGCGCCCGGTGGCGGACGCGGGGCCGGGTGTTGCGGGATCCAGAGGGCCATCGGCCGAATGGTAGCCATCCCGGCATCCGGGCGCAGGTCGCGAGGGGGTGTCGGGGCGGTCGACCTCGCGGGTTGGCCCACGCGCACCGGGCCGAGCGGGCATGTTGGGGGCATGGCCGCACACCCGCCACCGTCCGGGCACGACTCCGGATCGGGCATGCCCGGCGGGCACGGGATGCACGACCAGCACGACCAGCACGACAAGCACGCGGGGCACGACCCGGAGATGTTCCGCCGCCGGTTCTGGCTCTGCCTGCTGCTGACCGTGCCCGTGGTGGCGACCAGCCACATGGTGATGGACTGGTTCGGCTACGAGCTGGCCTTCCCCGGCCGCTCGCTGGTCGGGCCGGTGCTCGGCTCGGTGGTGTTCTGGTGGGGCGGCTGGCCGTTCCTGGTCGGGGCGGTACGGGAGGTGCGTGACCGGGCGCCCGGGATGATGCTGCTCGTCGCCATGGCGATCACCGTCGCCTACGTCACCTCGCTGGCGACCAGCGCCGGCGTCTTCAACCTGGACTTCTGGTGGGAGCTGGCCGCCCTGGTCACCATCATGCTGCTCGGGCACTGGCAGGAGATGAAGGCGGTCGGGCAGGCACGGGGCGCGCTCGCCGCGCTGGCCGCGCTGCTGCCCGACGACGCCGAACGGGTGGTGGCGGACGGCGCGGTGGAGCGGATCCCGGTGGCCGAGCTGCGGGTCGGTGACGTGGTGCTGGTCCGGCCGGGCGGCCGGGTTCCGGCGGACGGGCGGATCACCGAGGGCGGCGCCGAGCTGGACGAGTCGATGATCACCGGGGAGTCCCGCCCCGTCGCCCGGTCGGTCGGGGACCGTGTGGTCGCCGGCACCGTCGCCACCGACTCCGCGATCCGGGTCCGCGTTGAAGCCCTCGGTGAGGAGACCACCCTCGCCGGGATCCAGCGCATGGTCGCGCAGGCCCAGCAGTCCGGCGGGCGCGCACAGGCGCTGGCCGACCGGTTCGCCGCCGGCCTGTTCTACGTCGCCACCGCCACCGCTGTGGGCACCGTGGTGGTCTGGGCTGCCCTGGGGAGCGCCGACGACGCGGTGATCCGTACGGTGACCGTCCTGGTGATCGCCTGCCCGCACGCGCTGGGCCTGGCCATCCCCCTGGTGGTCGCGCTCTCCACCGCGCTGGCCGCGAGGTCCGGCATCCTGGTGAAGGACCGGCTGGCGTTGGAACGCATGCGGACGGTCGACGTGGTGCTGTTCGACAAGACCGGCACCCTGACCCGGGGTGAGCATGTGGTCACCGACGTCGTGGCGGCGCCCGGCACCGGCGAGGACGAGGTGTTGCGCCTCGCCGCTGGGGTGGAGTCCGACAGCGAGCACCCGTTGGCCCGGGCGATCGTCGCCGCCGCCGGCGCGCGGGGCGGCCCCGCCGCGGCGGCCGGCTTCCGCTCCCTGCCGGGCCGTGGCGTCCGGGCCGCCATCGCCGGGCAGGAGTACGCCGTCGGCGGGCCGGCGCTGCTGCGCGAGCTGGGCGTACGGCTCCCGGCGGAGCTGGAGCCGGCGACGGGCCGCTGGTCGGCGCGGGGCGCGGTGGTGCTCTACCTGGTCCGGCCGCCCGACTCCGTGCTCGGCGCCCTCGCCCTCACCGACGAGGTGCGCCCGGAGGCGCGGGAGGCGATCGCCGAGCTGCGCGCCGAGGGGGTGCGGACCATCGCCATGATCACCGGGGACGCCCGGCCGGTCGCCGAGGCGGTCGCCGCTGACCTCGGCTTCGTCCCCGGCGTCGACGAGGTCTTCGCCGAGGTGTTGCCGGCGGACAAGGACGGCAAGGTCACCGAGTTGCAGCGGCGGGGGCTGACGGTCGCGATGGTCGGTGACGGGGTGAACGACGCGCCGGCGCTGGCCAGGGCGGATGTCGGCATCGCCATCGGAGCGGGTACCGACGTGGCGATCGAGTCGGCCGGCGTGGTGCTCGCCTCGTCCGATCCGCGCGGCGTCACCAGCGTGATCCGGCTCTCCCGCGCCTCGTACCGGAAGATGCTGCAGAACCTGGGCTGGGCGGCCGGCTACAACGTGATCGCGCTGCCGCTGGCGGCCGGGGCGCTGGCGTGGGCGGGGCTCGCGTTGAGCCCGGCGTTCGCGGCGGTGCTGATGTCCGCCTCCACCATCGTGGTGGCCCTCAACGCTCAGCTACTGCGCCGGGTACGGCTCAACCCCGCCGATCCCACCGGGCGCACCCCGCCCTCGGCCGGCCCCGGGCCCGGCGGGCCGGCGGCCGGTTCCGGCGGGGCGGCACGGGCGGACCGGTCGGCCCGCTAGCGTGGGCGACGTGCGGACGGTGGCGGTGGCGGTGCAGCGGTGGAGCCAGCTGCTGCTGCTCCTCGGCACGCTGTTCGGCCTGGCCGCGATGCACACCCTCGGCCACGGCACCCACTCGCCCGGCCACACCGCCGCCACCACTCACGTCGCCCACCCCACCCCCGTGCGG
>NZ_POUB01000270.1 GCF_003236335.1 Micromonospora deserti | reverse complement strand
GCACCTGACGCCCGCCCACCCTCCACCGCGATGATCAAGAGGTTTGCGCGCGGATCCGATCCCGGGCCGACGCACACCTCTTGATCACGCGCCGGTCGCCGGCGCGGACCGCGAGGCGGCTCCGACCGGCTCCGTCACGCGCCGCCGGCCGCCGGCGTGCCGAATCCGCGCGGCGGCGAGGTAGTCCCGGAGGTCGCATTCCTGCGGCGGCCTGTGTTTTCCGGTCTGCGCCCAGGGGAACCCTGACGGTTGACGAAGGAGGAGTCTCATGACCACACCGTCGAGTCCGACCTCGGCATGGCGGCCCGGGATGCCGGGCGGCGACACCCTCCCGTCCGGCCCCGGCGGTCGGCCGTCCGCGCCCAGCGGCGACGGCCACGGGCCGGAGACCGGCCGGCCCACCGTGACGATCGGGTCGTACCCGGACTATCCGTCCGCACAGCGGGTCGTGGACTACCTGGCGGACAACCGCTTCCCGGTGGAGCACAGCGCCATCGTCGGTACGAACCTCACCCTGGTGGAGACGGTCCTGGGCCGGATGACCACCGGTCGTGCCGCGCTGGTCGGCGCCGGCACCGGCGCCTGGTTCGGTCTGTTCATCGGTCTGCTGTTCGGCATCTTCACCGTCGGCAACTGGGTGGCGGTGATCCTGGTCGGGCTGGTCATCGGCGCGATCTGGGGAGCGGTCTTCGGCGCCGTGGCGCACGCGATGACCGGCGGGCAACGGGACTTCACCTCGGCCAGTTCGCTGCGCGCGGCCCAGTACGCGGTCATCGTCGACGCGCAGTACGCCGAGCAGGCCCGCCAGCTGCTGGGCCGGATGCACCTGGGCGCGCCGCAGGCGCAGACCCGCTGACCACCCATCCCGCCGGCGGCGCGGCCCCGGAACACCTCCCCGGGGCCGCGCCGTCGTGCCCGGGATCGGCCCGGCCACGCCCCCGGATCAACGGTCGGTGGCGAGCCTGCCGTGCAGGTGCTCGTCGTAGCGGCGGCCGTCGCCGTACCGGTACGACTCCCGCAGGATGCCCTCGATCCGGTAACCGGCCCGCTCGGCGACCCGGCAGGAGGCCGGGTTGGCCACGGCGTGGCACAGCTCGATCCGGTGCAGCCCGAGTTCGGCGAACGCCCACCCGGTGAGCCGGACGACCGCCCCGGAGGCCACCCCCCGCCCGCGCGCCGCGGCCACCGTCCAGTAGCCGATCGAGGCGTCCCCGTCGTGGATCCGGTGCAGCGACACCGACCCGAGCAGGGTGTCGCCGTCGGCCGGGTCGGCGACGGCCAGCGAGACGTGGTTACCGGCCGACCAGTCGGCCCGGCAGCGGATCCAGCTCAGCGCCGCGTCCCGGTCGAGCAGCCCGCCCTGCGGATTCCACTGGGCGATCGACGGTTCGCGCAGCGCGTCGAGGACGGCCAGCGCGTCCTCCTCCCGCCACGGTCGCAGCAGCAGGCCGGGGGCGGTCAGTTCCAGGTGCTCCACGAGGGCGGAGTCTGACACATCCGGCGCCCGGGCTGCACGTCTTAATCCGGTGCGGTACTTCAAAGCTGTAACACAGACCTCAACGGCGAACGGTGAAGTGACAATCTGGCCCTGAACGAAGGTAGTTGAAGTTTGAAGTAGTGCTACCATCGGAGGCGTGACCGAAAGCCTGGACCGCACCCGCCTGGCCGCCTGGCGGGCCTACATCGAGGCCAGCCAGCGACTGTTCACCCAGCTGGAGGAGGACCTGCGCGCCGACAGTGCGCTGAGCTTCGCCGACTACCACGTGCTGGTGCTGCTCTCCGAGGCGCCGGGGCAGCGGCTGCGGATGGGCGAGTTGGCCAGTCGGCTGGTGTTCTCGCCGAGCCGACTGACGTACCAGATCTCGTCGATGCAGCGCCGCGGCCTGGTCGCCCGGGAGTCCTGCCCGCAGGACGGCCGCGGCAGCGAGGCGGTGCTCACCGCCGCCGGCCTGCTCACCCTGCGTGATGCCGCACCGCACCACCTGAATTCGGTACGCACCAACCTGATGGACGACCTCGACGATGCCGAGGTCGCCTGCCTCACCCGGATCTTCGAGCGGCTCGGCCGGCGCCTGCGCGCCGAACGCGACGCGTCGACCACCCACCCCCACAGCTGAGGAGCCCGCGATGCCCGCCATCACCGTCGACAACGTGCTCGTCCTGCCCCGCCTGCCCCGGCTCGACGAGTCCACCGCCTTCCGGCCGGTCCGCCGGCTGACCACCGCGCCGAGCGGGTACGAGGGTGAGGGGTTCCCGGTCCGCCGGGCCTTCGCCGGGGTGCCGCTGAGCGAGCTCGACCCGTTCATCCACCTTGACCAGATGGGTGAGGTCGACTACGGGCCCGGCGAGCCGAAGGGGACGCCGTGGCACCCGCACCGGGGCTTCGAGACCGTCACCTACATCATCGACGGCGTCTTCGACCACCAGGATTCGCAGGGCGGCGGCGGCACCATCACCGACGGCGACACCCAGTGGATGACCGCCGGCAGCGGGCTGCTGCACATCGAGGCGCCGCCGGAGCACCTGGTGACGAGCGGTGGCCTGTTCCACGGCACGCAGCTGTGGGTCAACCTGCCGAAGGTCGCCAAGATGAACCCGCCGCGCTACCAGGACATCCGCGGGCGCGAGTCGGCTCTGCTGACCACGCCGGACGGCGGGGCGCTGATCCGGGTGATCGCGGGCGAGGTCGCTGGGCACCGCGGCCCGGGCTCGACCCACACCCCGATCACCATCACCCATGTGACGGTGCAGCCGGGCGCGCAGGTCGACCTGCCCTGGCGGCCGGACTTCAACGCTCTGGTCTACGTGCTGGGCGGGCGGGGCACGGTCGGCACCGACCGGCGCCCGGTGCACACCGGGCAGCTCGCCGTGCACGGCCCGGGCGACGCGGTCCGCTTCACCGCGGACGTCCGACAGGACAGCCGAACCCCGGCGCTGGACCTCTACATCATGGGCGGCCAGCCGATCCGGGAGCCGGTGGCGCACTACGGCCCGTTCGTGATGAACACCCGCGACGAGCTACTCCAGGCGTTCGAGGACTTCCAGGCCGGCCGGCTCGGCGTCATCCCGGCCGAGCGGTTGCCGCACACCGGCGGCCAGGGCCCCCGGCCCTGATCCGGCCGGGGTGACCCGGTCGTCCCGAGCCGCAGCGGTGGGCACCCCGTTGCGACCGGGGCGCCCACCAGGGCGTCGGGGCCGGGTCAGGAGACGGCGAATATTCCGGCCACGCCCAGGATCACCATGACCAACACCGCCACCAGCGCCCCCCGCTCGCCCTCCACCGCCTGCTCGCGGCGCTCGGTCGCGGAGTTCGTCGTCTCGCCGGGCATGGTGCGGCCTCCTCGGTGTTCGCGTCGTGGTTCGGGTGGGTGTCGCCGCGGCTCGTCCGCCTGCCGGGCGTGGGCCGGCCTGCTGACCACGGCGGGGGTCCTATCGTGAGGACGTTGTCGACCTCGGGAGGGCTGGACCGTTGGTGCCGCGGGACGCTCCCCACCGCCCGGGGACGTGCCAACCCGGTGTCAGAGTTACCCGCCTGGACCGGCGGAAACCTTGCCGAGCCGGTAATTCCGGCATCGCCTGCGTCGACCGGCCGCTCGGCTGGGTGGGGCGCCGGCGGCCGGCGGGCACCTTCCGCACCGACCGGCGGGGTGACCCGAACCGCGCCGGCCGGGTCGGCTTGCGCCGGCAGCGGCCGGAGCGGCCGCCCTGGCAGGTCCGGCTCCGGGCGCTAGCCGCGTACCGGCTGCTCCCCGAACCCGACGGCCGACCGCTGCGGGCCGGGCACCCCGGCTGCCGGTGAGACCGACCCCGCCCGGTCCGCCGCCGCGGCCCCACCGGCGTGGGCGGTGAGTCCGCCGGGGTAGGCAAACGAGGCGCGCGGGGAGTAGAAGCCGCAACCGATGGTGAGTGGGTTCTGCGGGCGCAGCGCGTACAGCGGGTGCCGCGGGTCGAGGAACTCCACCGACTCGATCTCGAACGGGGCGACCGGCTCGGCGACGTAGGGGTAGACCGAGCTGAACAGGTGCCCGTCCCGGGTGGTGAAGTAACGGTGGTGCCCGCTGCTGATCACGTGGCCGGTGTCGCCGACCCGGCATCGGGCGCGGATCAGCGGGGTCCCGCCGATCGTGGTCTCGGCGACCAGCGACCCGCGCCGGACCTCGATGGTGGTCCGGCCGGGGACGGCGGGGGCGCCCCGGGCGGCGCCGTAGTCCCGGACCCGCTCACTGGAGGCGATGTAGTGGGTCCACCAGCCACCGGGGCTGGCTCCGCCAGGCGCGTCCACTCCGGTGAGCGACACTCCCAGGTAGGTCAGCGAGTACGCGCCGAGACCCGAGGTCTGGCTCTCGTCGTCGACGACGTACTGGTTCATGAAGACCTGGCGGTCGTCGCGCGGCCGCAGCCCCGCCGGCACCAGCGCCGCCACCGCGTTCGGATCCGCCGGCAGCCAGCTGAAGTAGAGCGTGCGGCTGTCGACGACGAGCTGGGGAGCGGCTGGGTCGAGCACGGCGCCTCCGAACCGGGTGGTTACCCTGCGACGCTACGGCTGGTCCCGTGCACGGGACAACAACGGAAAGGCGACACTCCACGCCCGTCGTCGGCGCCGACGTGGCCGCTCGGCGACCGGCCGGCACCGACCGGACAGGGCGGTGTCGATGTCCGGTCGGTGCGGGCCGACCGGGCGAACCGGCAACACCCCTCACATTGCCGATCGGTTTTGTCCGGCCAATCACCTTCATGACGAAACACTGCTTAAGTGCATCGTCCTTTCGGCTAGATTTTGCCAAGCCGATCGGGCTAAGGTGACTTCCGAACGGACAACCGAGGCTAACCAAAGCGACACGTCTCTATCCGCGGACGAGGTGCAGGGAGGAACACCCATGACCGCGCCAACGATCACCGGCCAGGCGGCGAAGGCCGCCCGGAGCACCACGGCGAAGCTGGACCCGCGGACGCTCACCGACAGCGCCGCGGACCTGTTGAACGCGATGGCCGCGCTGCCGGCCGACCACCCCTCCCGTGCCGCCCTGCGCGACCAGGCGATCGAGGCCTGGCTGCCGCTCGCCAACCACCTCGCCCACCGCTACAGCGGTCGCGGCGAGCCCACCGACGACCTGGCCCAGACCGCCGCCGTCGGCCTCATCAAGGCCATCGACAAGTTCGACCCGTCCCGCGGCGTCGACTTCGCCGGCTACGCGATCCCGACCATCATCGGCGAGCTCAAGCGGCACTTCCGGGACCGCACCTGGGACATCCGAGTCCCCCGCCGGCTTCAGGAGCTGCGGCTGGCCATCTCCGACGCCAACAGCTCGCTGCTGCAGACCCTCGGCCGCTCGCCGACGGTCGCCGACATCGCCGCCCACCTCAACGTCACCGAGGAGGAGGTCCTGGAGGGCCTGGAGGGCGCCCGGGCGTACAACGCCGTGTCCCTCTCCACCCCGACCGGCGACGGTGACCGGCCCACCGAGCTGGGCGACATGCTCGGCGGCGAGGACGGCGAGTTCGAGCTGGCCGAGCTGCGGGTGGCCCTCGGCCCGGCGCTCGCCACCCTGGACGAGCGGGAGCAGAAGATCCTCACCCTGCGGTTCTACGGCAACCTGACGCAGTCGCAGATCGCCGAGCAGATCGGGGTCTCGCAGATGCACGTCTCCCGGTTGCTGACCCGCGCGCTGACCAAGCTGCGGGGACAGCTCGACGGAACGTACTAGGGGGCGACGGCGGTGGCCGGGTCGGCGGGCCCGGCCACCGTCGGGCCCGGCGCCACCGGCCCACCGCGACCCGGCACCATCTGTCACGCGAGCGTGACAAACCGGAATCGGGCGGCCGGGTCGCTCCCGCCCGGGGCGACCCGGCCGCCCGCGTCCTCAGCCGGCCGCCGGCTCGCGCCACATCGGCCAGAACGGGGTGCCGTCGGGCAGCCGGAACAACTCACCCACCCGGTAGCCGTGCCGTGCGTACAGGTCGCGGCTGTGCTCGCTGCTCGCCTCCAGGTAGCCCGGCATCCCGTTGGCGTCCAGCCAGGCGTGGTGGTGGCGCAGCAGCGCGGTGCCGACGCCCTCTCCCTGCCGTGCCGGCGCGACGGCGAGGAACGCCAGGTGATGGTGGTCGGGATGCGGATGGTGGACGGCGAAGAGCTCGTCGAGGTGGGCGAAGCGGGGGGTCCACTCGCCGCACGCCGCGGCCAGCCGGGCGTCGTAGTCCTCGGGCGGCGGCGCCGGCTCGCCGACCGAGGGGAGCCAGACCGCCACCCCCGCCCGGTCCGCGGTGCCGTACACGAGGCCGTGCCGCATCGCGTGGTCCACCATGATCTCGAAGTGGCCGGCCAGCACCGCCTCCCGTTCGCCCGGGTCGGGCACCAGCCAGGCGGTGGCGTCGAGGACCAGGAACGCCTCGGCGATCCGCCCGGCGACCAGGGCGGTCTCCGCCGGGCCGAGCCGCTGCACCGGCACCGCGCTCACCGCCGCGCCGCCGCCTCGGCGGGGGCCGGCTCGCCGGCCCGCTGTCGCGGCAGCACCGCCGCCGCCGCGCTCTCCGCGCCCAGGCCGATCCGGGCGTAGATGTCGGGTCGGCTGCCGCGCAGCACCAGCGCCCAGAGCACGCCGAGCAGCGCGGCGGCCGGGTAGGCGGCGGGGATCGCCCAGCGCAGGGTGGAGTCGGGCGCCACCCCGAGCAGGTCGGCGAAGTTCGCCACGGCCAGGGCGACGATCGCGACCAGCGCGACCACGGCCAGGCCGGGAGCGATCGCCCGGCGCCAGAGCGTCTCCCCCGCGCCGCCACGGGCGAAGTACGCGATCACCGCGACCGCGGTGGCGGTGATCAGCAGCAGCACCCCGAAGCCGCCGCTGGTGCCGCCCCAGTAGAAGAGCTGCACCACCGGGTCCCAGCCATTGGCCGCGTAGAGCAGGATCACCACCAGACCCAGCGCGCTCTGCGCCAGCGAGGCCGCCCGCGGCGCGCCGGTACGCGGCGAGGTCCGTCCGAACACCGCCGGCAGCACCCGCTCCCGGCCGAGCGCGAAGGCGTATCGGGCGGTGGTGTTGTGGAACGAGATCATCGCGGCCAGCACGGAGGTCAGGAAGAGCGCCTGGCCGATCGTGACGGCGGTGCCGCCGAGGTGCGTCCCGGCCAGGTTGAAGATCAGCCCAACGCTCTGCTCGCCGGCCTCGGCGACGATCCGGTCCGGCCCGACCGCGACCGTCATGCTCCATGACGACAGCGCGTAGACCGCGGCGATGATCGCCACGGACAGGTACGTGGCCAGCGGCACGGTGCGCCGCGGATCCCTGCTCTCCTCGCTGAACACCACCGCGGACTCGAAGCCCACGAAACCGAGAATGGCCAGCACCAGCACCGCGCCCGCGCCGGGCACGAGCAGGTTGTCCGGCGACAGCGCGGCGAGGCTCACCTCGCCGCCGGCCGGGTTGCCCAGCTGCCCGATGTCGAACACCAGGATGACCACGATCTCGGCCACCAGCAACGCCGCCAGCACCAGGCCGTTGATGTCGACCCGGAGCACGCCCAGCAGCGCGACCAGGGCCCAGGCCACCAGAGCCACCACCGCCCAGTGCGGGTGCGCGCCGAAGATCCGGTCCAGCACCGGCTCGGCGGCGGCGCCGATGGTGCCGTAGAGCCCGACCTGGAGGGCGTTGTACGCGATCAGCGCCACCCAGGCGGCGCCGACGCCGGCCGGCCGACCCAGCCCCCGGGAGATGTACGCGTAGAACGCCCCGGCGTTGGCCAGCCGGCGGGCCATCGCCACGTACCCGACGGAGAAGAGCAGGAGCACCGCGGCCACGGTCAGGAAGGCCAGCGGGATGCCGGTGACCCCGATGACCCCGTAGCCGGTGGTGACCACGCCGGCCACCACGGTCAGCGGGGCGGCGGCGGAGAGGACGAAGAAGATCACTGAGGGCACGCCGAGCCGGCCACGGGCCAGCGCCTCGGAGACGTTGCTCGGACGTTCGGTCGTTGCTGTCGACGACATGCGCGGCTCCGGTTTCCAGGGAGGGGTAGAGGGGGGTGCCGGGGTCACGGGATACCGCGCAGCACCGCGGCGCCGACGGCGGCCTCGGTGTGCGCGACGAGTTCCTTCAGTGGCGG